>SUWC01000001.1 GCA_015061665.1 Lentisphaerota bacterium | reverse complement strand
ATGCGCGAAGCCCCGGGCGCAGCGTTAGCGAAGCCTTTTTTCAAGCCGTCGGAGTTCATAATCCGCACGACAGGCCTGCTCGTCAGCACCTAGATATGGACCTCGTTAAAAATCGGGGTAAGCGAGACACGCGGGAAGGCTATTCCACTACCTGGAGGTAGTCGAGGTTCATATCCTCCGTACCGGTCATGAAGCATCCCTTCTCCTTTGCGAAGAGGATGTGCTCGAGAATGTCGGGGGTTATGCGCTCGCCTGGGGCCACGATCGGGATGCCCGGCGGATAGCTCATGACGAACTCGCCCGCGATGAGGCCTATGGACTCGCGCATCGCAACGCGGCGCTTCTTGGCGTAGAACGCCTCCTGCGGGGCCATCGCGATGACGGGGTCGATGTATTCGTGGTCGAAGAGTCCGATAGGGTCGCGGCGGTGCAGGCGCTCGATCTCGGCGAGGGCCGAGATGAGTCGCTCGACGTCCATCATCCTGTCGCCGGCCGAAAGAATGGCCAGCAGGTTGCCGATGTCGCCGAACTCGATCTGAATGCCGTAGTCGTCGCGGAGATGGTCGTACACCTCGATGCCCGCAAGGCCGATTTCGCGCGTGTGGACCGAAAGCTTCGTCCTGTCGAACGCGAACGCAGTGTCGCCGTTAACAAGCTCCGGGCCGAACGCATAGTAGCCTCCGATCTCGTTGATCTCGCTGCGCGCGTAGTCAGCGTACTCCATCGTCTTCTGGTATGCCGCCCGCCCGTTGTAGACGAGATGGCGGCGCGCGATGTCGAGGGACGAAAGCAGGAGGTAAGATGCGGAGGTCGACTGCGTGAGCGTTATGACCTGGCGCACATAGTCGGGGTTGACCGGCCTGCGCGTCAGGAGGATCGAGCTCTGCGTCAGCGAGCCGCCCGTCTTGTGGATGGAGGCTGCGGCCATGTCGGCCCCTGCGGCCATTGCGGAGACCGGCAGCTCCTCGTGGAAGTAGAAGTGGGTTCCGTGCGCTTCGTCGACAAGAACGAGCATCCCCGCTTCGTGCGCGAGGCGGACGATCTCGACAAGGTTGGAGCAGATGCCGTAGTACGTCGGGTTGTTGACGAGAATGGCCTTCGCGTCTGGATTCTCGGCGATCGCCTTCTTCACGTCGGCGACGGACATACCGAGCGGAATGCCAAGGCGCTTATCCTGCCCCGGGTTTATGTAGACCGGAATCGCGCCGTTCACCACGAGGGCGTTGATCGCGCTGCGGTGGACGTTGCGCGGGAGGATGATCTTGTCGCCGCGTCCCGTCGATGCCCATATCATCGTCTGGACGGCGGAAGTCGTGCCGTTGACCATGAAGAACGCGTCGTCTGCGCCGAAGGCCGCCGCCGCGAGGCGCTGCGCATCGCGGATGACGGACACCGGGTGCCCGAGGTTGTCGAGCGGCTTCATGGAGTTCACGTCCAGCTCCATGCAAAGCTTGCCGAAGTACTCGGGCAATTCTGGGTTCATGCGCCCGCCCTTGTGTGCAGGCACGTCAAAGTGCGCGAGGCGGTTGATCCGCTGCGCGTTCAGAGCCTCTGCAAGAGGCGCGGAAGTCTGCTGAAGGTCCAATTCAGGAAACTCTCTTGACGGTTTTTCCCTAGGGCGCGAACAGCCGCTCCTGCACCCGCAGGAGGCTTCCTCGCCATCAGGAACGAACGCCCGCATTTTATCACAAATCGGGTGACTTTTACAAGTACCCCCGAACCTGCGGGTACGGCCAACGCATTAAAAATTCGTTCTACACCGCGTCAGCGGGGAGAAGGAATTTTTGATGCGTTGGCCGTAAACCTGCGGGCCCGGCAGCTTCAATCCTGAGCGACCACGATCTGCTCGAAGGCTATGCCAGGGTCGAGGGGAGAGACCTCGATCTCGACATGCGCGCCGTGTCTGGACGGCAGGTCTAGCCGCACCCTGCTTTCGACGACTCTGCGGACCACCGTGGGATAGTAGACTGAATAGATGTTCTCCTGGTCCTCGTTGAGGCGAGAGTTGAAGTTGACCACCTCGGCCCTGCCGCCGGCAAGCCCGACGGTGAACCTGTGCCCTTCGCGCCGCGCGAACGCGAGCGTGGAGCGCGTAACGACCTTGACGGAGACGCTCTTGGCGCCGTCCTGAACCGGCACCTTGTACGTCAGCTTAGCGCCGGAGGGCGGATCGAGGCGCGGAAACACCTCCATCGCCCCCTCGCCGCGTCCGAGCCCAGGCAGGAACTCCCAGCGGAAACCCTTCGGCGCGTCGGCGGAGGCAAAGCGGTTGGCTTCGACCACAACAGATTTCGCCGTTGGACCCGTCCGATTGCCGTCGATTGCGTTCGAAGGCAATCGAGTCATCATGTCGACACCCTCAGCTTCGCCCTTCCCGCAAGCCGCCTTCCAAACCGGCAGCGCCACCTTCGCCCACTCGGCGTAGCCCTTCGCGTTCGGATGAAGTCCGTCGTCGTTGAGGCCTGGCGTCAGCCTTCCGTCGTCAAGCGTAAAGAATCCGCTCCAGTCGGTCCAGACGACCGTCTTCCCGTCCGCGAGCGGCCTGAGAAGTTCGTTAACCGCGTCGTTTTTGCCGCGCTCCACGGAATCAGGTGTGCCGCGCGGGAGGATCGGACAAAGCAGTATCTTCGCGTTCGGGTGGCGCGAATGGATTTCGCGCACGCACGCCCTGATCTGCGCCGCGGTCTCTTCTGCGGGCTCGTTGACGCCGTTGTTGGTGCCGATCATGAGCTGGAAGGCCTTGGCCCTGTAGCCGTCGAGTTCGCCGGACCTCAGGCGCCACAGGAGGTTTTTGACGTTGTCCGCGCCGAAGCCGAGGTTGAGGACCTTGAGCTGGTTCGTCACGGAAACGTAGGCGTCCTTGCCATGGCGCTCCCAGCGGTGAGTTATCGAATCGCCAACGAGAACGAGGTCGAAGCTTTTCTCCGCCTTGATCAGCTCAAGCGTCGCGTCGTGGCGCTTCATCCACCAGTTCTCGCCCATGTTCGAGTCGTACGACTTCTCGCGCTGGATCGAGTAGATGCGCGGCTCCTCCTCGTCGAGCCAGGCGCAATTGTTCTCCGCCGACTTGCCCGCGCGGACGACCTTCGGACACTTGTCCGCGGGGAATCCGTCGTTCCAAGATGTGTAGCCGATGAGCTTCTGCCGCGCGAAGCCGTTCCACTTGCCGTCCATCAGCTTGAAGTCGTATTCTGCGCAGAGCTCGCCGTGCCGCCTGAACGCGGCCTCTACCCTGTCGGCCCAAGCATTTATCTCCTGCTCCCCGTTCCCCGTTTCCCGTTCCCCATTCCCCCAAAACGCATTCATCGCCTGCGAATAATACATGTCGTAGAGGTTGGCCATCACGCGGACGTGGAAGAGCACAAGTTCGAAGTAGGCGGCCTTCGCATAGCGCGGGAGCCGCGCGTACTGCGCTTCGGCGTCCGCGAGTAGCTTCGCGTACTCGCCTGCCACTTTCTCCCATTCGCCGGACTCCAGGTCGTACGTCTTCGCGTCGAGCATTTCCGGGGTGCAGCGGCAGGCCCAGCGCGACGTCGTGTCGAGGATGCGCGCAGCCTCCTTCGCCTCCCTGCGCCCGAACAGGCGCTCGCAGAAGCGGACGGTGAACTCGTGGAGCGTCGCGGGCGTGTACTTCTTCGGTGACCACGCCATGTCCATGAAGAGCGAAATCGGGTACTCCTGCATCTTCAGGTCGCCGACGTTGACGATCCATAGGCGGTCCACGCCGTATTCGTACGCGAGAGTCATCTGCTCCCACTGCGAGATGGCGCTCGTCACGTTGAAGAACTTGGAGTTGCGCGGTGCGCCGACGTAGTCGAAGTGGTAGTACATTCCCCAGCCGCCAGCGCGGGCGCGCTCCTCGGCGTTCGGGAGCCTGCGCACGTCGCCCCAGTTGTCGTCGCAGAGGAGGATCGTGACGTCTTCGGGAGGGCGAAGCCCCTTGTCGTAGTAGTCCTGCACCTCCTTGTAGAGAGCCCAGACCTGCGGCACTTCCGCCGCGCTCCTGCCGGTCTCGCGCTCGATTATGGCGCGCTGGTTCGCGATGATGGACCTCATCAGCTCAAGGTCGCCGTTGCCGTCCATCTCTACGTCGCCGTCTCCGCGCATGCCGATCGTCACGACGTCCTCTGTCGCCTTCATACGTCGGATGCCTTCCGCGAAGAAACGGTCTAGAGCGTCTTTGTTCGTCTTGTAGTTCCATGCCCCGATTTCTTTTCTGCGCCGCGCGTACTCCTGGTGGTTGCGCGCCATCGGCTCGTGGTGGGACGTGCCCATGATGACGCCCATGTCGTCCATCGTCTTGATGTTCTCCGGATCGTCCGCGTAGTACGCCCAGCACCACATAGCGGGCCAAAGGAAGTTGCCGCGAAGTCGTAGTATCAATTCGCCGACGCGCTCGTAGAAGCGGTGGTCGCCGAAGTCGGTCCCGTAAGTGTTCTTCACCCATCCCGTGAGACACGGCGCCTCGTCGTTGAGGAAGATTCCGCGGTAGCGCACCGCGGGCTCGCCGTTCGTGTACTCTCCGCTGTCGATCGCAAGCGTTTCGTGGCGCGGGAGCGGGGCGTCCAGCCAGTCGTACCAAGGCGAGACGCCGATCTGCTCAGAGAGCTCGTAGATTCCGTACACGGCACCTCGCCTGTCGCTGCCGGAGATGACGAGCGAATCGGGAGTGACCTTCATGACGTATGTCTCGCGCTTCCCCTTGAGCGCGGGGTCGATGCGGACGACGATCTTCCTCTCGCTCTTTGCCGGCGGAAGTTCACCCGTCACGCGCTCGAAGTCCTTTGCGAGATTTGCGGACGCAATCGCGACCGCCTTCTCGCCAGTCTCGTCCACAATCGAGCAAACCGGCCTCGAGTCCCTGACCAGCGCAAACCGCCCCGGCCGCAGGCCCCGCCCCGTTATGCCTGGATTGTCGATGGCAAATGCGGCGGCGGAAAGCAGCGCCGCCGAAGCGCCGAAAACAAACCTCTTCATGGAGAGAAGCTCCTTCTAAATCCGTCTTGTCAGCGGATCACAATCACAAAGCCAGGTTTCTTTGCAGTTGCAATTATCAGCACGCCGCCATCAACCTCTACCTGAGTCAGGACAACCTTCCACGAATCCTTGAGTCCGTAGTTGTCGGTTGAAAACGCCCAACCCTTGGCAGTCACCGTGGCAATATTGTCATTCACAGCGGTTGACGCCGAGGCGCCGGGGATGAACAACAGCGGCTGATTTGCAATGACGCGCAATCCGTCGGAAGGCTCGGACAGGGAATACAGCGTGCCTGTTGCGCCCGTTACGGCGATTCCGCCGGCGGCATACGGATTCGCAGCAACCAGGGATCCTTCGATAACAGCTATCGTCCCGCTCGCAGAGCTGTTTGCTCCGTCGAGAATCAGCGAACCGTCACCTGTCTTCGTCAGTACCGCGCTACTTGCGGAGAACGATACGGGGCCCTTCCATGTCAAGTCAGAAGTAATCTTGAGAGTTCCTGAATCAACAACATGCAGACCCCTGTTGGGCTGATCAACTACCGCGGCTACGTTGTTGGTGATCTCTACCTTAGCACCACCCGCAATAGAGAGACCCGTCGCAAGGATCACGGCAGGGTTGCCGCCAAGACCGGCGACAGCGCTAAACCTGGCCGTGACCGCCTCCCCCTCCACGGACATGGCACCCGTATAACCGCTGTTGTCGCAGTCGGTGAAATCAAATCCCATATTTGGGCAATCGCTCTTACCATACATACGGATCGCGCCGCTGCCGGACAGTTTTCCGTCAAGCTGCATCCAGCGGTTTGTATCGCCGGAATAGAACTGAACCGCAGATGCTGCATCATATCCCGAAGAAGCTCCGATAACAATGTCGCCCTTGAACTTGTGCACACCGGCTAGTTCCCACTTGTTGTGCCCTCCAAGTTCGTATTTCGAACATGCATACATGTACAGCTTCGTGACTTCAGCCACCCCGCACTTGTGCATGAATCTTGCCTCTTTGCCAGCCGATCCTATGAATGTAAGGGAATCTCCGTTGAATCTCACATCATCCCCAATCTGACCAGAGGTACGAAGAGTTGTGCTCTCCGTAGTCCTTGTATCGACTATGTAGTCGTATCCAGGCTTTGCAATCTCCCCGTTTGACCAACGCACAGTTTCGTTCATGAAATATTGGTCACCCCAAGGGTCGCCTGTGGCATTAAGCTTGATAAAGGCATCGTAGCTCTTGGGTGGAGTGACATCACCGTAATTGACGGCACCATCGCCGACAAGGTTGAGTACGACGCTTTCGTCAAATGACGCGTTGCTTAGATCAATTGCAGCGCTGCCGTGGTCGATGGTCACGAAACCTGAGAACGCCATTTTTCCAGAAAGGCCTGAAGTCACCGTGAGAGTCGCATTTTCCAGCTTGATTTCACCATCGCCGACCGCCTGGAGCGTGGCGCACGTAACATTGCCGCCAAGCACCTCAAGGCCGCCTGCGACCGTCACGTCGTTCCCCGCAGCGGACAAAGATGCCGATGTACCCTCGAACCTGACGATGTGCCTCTCTTCAATAGTGACGGGCTTGCCACTGCTGAATGTTGACCTGAAAATCGTCGTGTTGACATAGTCGTCCGACGCCTCATTGTCTCCGGCAAAGAAGATGAACTTCGGATTCCCCGCCGTATACTCGAAAGGCTTGTTGAACTCTGCTCCTGGGTGAATGCCGGAATCATAGTTCCTGAACCCATACATAATCACCTTAATGTTGAATACAGCATGATAGGGTGAAAGGTTGACGAAGGATGTACGGGCCGTACCGTCTCTTCCTGAAGCATACCAGCGCAGGTCGACGTCGCTTTGCGTTATGGTAAGCGGCGCGGATTCGGCATCAACGATTATTGAAAAAGATCCGTTGTCCTTGTCCGACGCATACTTCGAACCATAGTCGATTGCTGTCGCAGCGTCGAGAGCGAAGTGTACATTGCGCCAGGTATCAACGACTGGCACTGTGTTATCCGACCAGTTTCCTGGGACATCCCAGCTGAACGGCTTCTCGCTGTCGCCACCCTTCCACGTACTGTGAGGCTGATTGTCCAGCGTGTAGACGAATTCGGCGTTCAACGTCGTAGCGACGACCAAAGTCGCTAACGCAATGATTGCTCTGACGATAGTTTTCATTTTCGGTCCTCCTGTTTGTACCTTCAAAACTATAGTAGCAAATCTGGAAGCACAGCGCATTCCCCAAACGGGGAATAGGGCAGACGGACTCCGCTCGCTGCGCTCCCTCCGCCCGTCTGGTGATTCGTTCGAGCGAAAGTCGCTCCCCAAACCCGTCTGCCGGGGAAACGACGGGCGGAAGGAGCGCAGCGAGTGGAGTCCGTCGTCGATAATATGGTATACTTTTAGCCGTAAGGAAGTCGAAGTCCAACAGAAAGGCATATCAGACAGGATGAAATCTCACAACCCGGCGGTAGCCGAACAGCAGCGTCTCAGGGCGAGGGCGCTTGAACTTGGGAATTCAGGCGATGCATCGGGGCAAATGGAGCTCCTTGAGCTGCTGCGCAGCGGATTCTCGGAAGTCAGACGGCTGGCTGCGTCCGCGCTGGGAAAGATAGTCTCAGGAAGTCCAAATGCAGCGCTTGTGTCCGAATATCTCGTCCGCACCGCAGAATCCGACGACCACCCGCAGGTCCGGCAGTATGCGCTGAAATCCCTTGCGAAATATCCCAATGCCGCCGTAGCCCACCTGGACAGGCTTCGCGACATCGCCAGGGATCCGAATCTCAAGGACTATGTCAGGTCTGCCGCTTCCGACGTCATCGCAGCAGCCCAGGCAGCCAACAGGGAAGCGTATTCCAGGAAACACCACTGGTGCACGAGGTGCAAGGGGATAATCCACGACGAAGCCATTTTCCTGAAGGGAATGGACCTATTCGGCAAGCCCTACTGCCAGCACTGCCTGGACGAGCGCATCCTCGAAGCGAACAACTTTGAACTAGTCGTCGACGAGGCGAAGGCCCTCCGCACCGACGACGGCACGGCCGTGCAGTCGCGCGGGGAGAGGCGGGTCGCGGACTTTCTGTCGTCAAGGCGCATCGCCTACATCTACGACGAGCGCTACAGAATCGCGGGGGACATCCGAATCAGGCCCGACTTCTATCTGCCGGAATTCGACCTCTACATCGAGTACTGGGGAATGGTCACGCCCGAGTATGTCGCGAACATGAAGAAAAAGCTAATGCTCTATCAGCGCGCAGGCAAGAAGCTAATCTCGCTTTCCTTCCGCGACTTTGACCGGATTGAAGCCGTGCTGGAAGAAAAGCTTTCGCGCTACATCAGGCTTTGAGGTCGCCCAATCTTGTCAGACGGACTCCGCTCGCTACGCTCCCTTCGCCCGTCTGGTGATCCTTTCGCAAACACCTATCGCGCGGGCGGCGAAATCGGCAACACGTTACTCGAGGTCTATTGGATGTGCAGATGCTCTCATTTTAGACTTGCGATTTATGAACAATTGTGTCAATGGACGCTCTCCACCGCGAAGTAGAGGGCGTTCATCCCGCCCATGGCGGCTATTCGCTCGTAAGCGAGATTTCGCCCGCGCCTTCGCGGCGGACGATCACGAGCGCGCGGCCGCAGTATAGCGGATGCGAATCGGTCGCCTTGAAGCTCGCGTATCCGCGCGCGTCGCCGTTGCCGACCGCGATTATCCGCCCCGGCCCCTTCACAGAAAACGAAACGATCTCCGACGCGTCCTCAACCACCGTGCCGCTAGCATCCACCCGCGCGATGTTGAAGAAAAGAAGGCCGTCGCGCTCCCGCTCCAGCTTCGATTCGATGCGCACCGGGCGGCCCGCCGCCCGCTTCACCGCGCGGCCGATCTCGCGTCCGCCCTTGTACGACACGGCGACAAGCTCCTTCGTTCCTGCAGGAACGTCGAACCAGCGCAAGCGGTACTTGTCGCAGATCGCGTAGTACGGATTCTCCTCGCATGTCTCGCGGCGCGGCCAGACCCGCATGAAATCGAGCGAGTAGTCGTCAGCCGCCGCCTTGCGCCGCCGTCCGAGCGACCGTCCGTCCGCGAACAGCTCGGCTTCCTCGCCGTCCGTGTAGACCCATGCCGCCCGACTGCCGCCGCCGCCCAGATTCGCGACAATGTGGACGGTATGGTCCTTCTTGTTCCAGTGCGAACGGTAGAGCCAGAAGCGGTTCTTCGGGAAGCCCGCAAGGTCGACGCAGCCGAAATAGCTGGAACGCGACTGCCGCGCCGGCTCAAGTCCTTTGATCACGTAATCGTAGGGCGACGGCTCGCCGAGATAGTCGAATCCGGTCCACACGAATTCCCCGGCGCAGAATCCGTCGCGCGCGATGCGCTCGAACTCGATGTCCGGGATGTCGCCGTACGGAACGGCGTTGTTGTCGAAGCTCGACACCTCGGTGACGTTCGTCGCGAAGTCGTACTTGTTCGCCGGCGGGAAGTCCCCGTACCAGCCGGACGACGAAACGGCAGCCGCGCTTTCAGTCACGACGACCGCGCGCGGCTGCGGCCCCCACCCGTGCACCTCCGCATAGCTGTGCGAATAGTTCCAGCCTGTCACGTCCAGCGCATCGAACACCGTCCGGTCGCGGAACCACTCTGGATGACAGTTGCCGCTGCCGACGGGTCGCGTGGGATCAAGCGCGCGCACGGCGGCGGCGAACGCGGCAACGCGCGCGCGGGTCTGTCCATCCAGATTCTTATCCCCCGCAGGCGCAATCTCATTCGAGATCGACCAGCAGATGACCGACGGATGGTTCCGGTCACGCCGGACGAGCGCGCGCAGATTGCGCGTGACGTATTCCTCGAGATTCTCGTCCGCGCGGCGCGAGGCTGTGTCGTTCCATTTGTCGAAGCACTCGTCCCACACGAAAAAGCCCATCTCGTCGCAGAGGTCGAGGAACTGCGGGTCGGGCGGATTGTGCGCCGTGCGTATCGCGTTGACGCCCATGTCCTTCAGGATTTCCAGCTGACGCCGCGCCGCGCCTTTGTGGAACGCCATGCCAAGCGGCCCAAGATCGGCGTGCAGGTTCGCCCCTTTGAGCTGGTAGCGGCGGCCGTTCAGATGAAAGCCGTCGTCCGCCGTGAAGCGGCAGGTCCGAACACCGTAGCGGTAGGTGCGCCCGTTCACCTCCACTTCGTAGAGCTGCGGCGTCTCGGGCGACCAGAGAACGGGATTGCTGACGACGAACGATTTTTCGTGCCTGCCGTCCGCCGTCCGCCACTCGACATGCACAGTCGCCGCATCGCGCGTCACGTCCGGCGTGGTGATGAGCACCGTCCCTGGAAGCGTGTATCCGCATGCGCATTCAACGAGCCTGACGCTTCGGTAGATGCCGCCGCCCGGATACCACCGAGAGCCGTGCTCAAGCGTGCTCGCGCGCACCTCCAGCTCGTTTTCGCCGTCCCTGACCGCGCCGGATATGTCACAGCTGAAGCCCATGTATCCATAGTCCCACCCGCCGACCTTGATACCGTTGACGAACACCTCCGGCCGCGCCATCACGCCGTCGAACTCCAGCCGCTCCGCGCCGCCGTCCTTCGGAACGGACGCCGTGAACGTCCGGCGGTAGATTCCGGCGCCCTTCCACGGCAGCTTTCCCGTGGCGCTCGAGCCGTCCTTCTTGAAGGGACCAGCTATCGCCCAGTCATGCGGCACCGTTACTTTCGTGTACGCGCCGCCGTCGCGCGCAAACTGCCATTCGCCGTCCAGCGACGTCACACGTTCCCCCGATGCGGCGATCACGGCGAAAGACGCCAGCGCCACAGCAGCCATCAACAGTATCTTCATTGTTTCCTCCTTCTTTCCGGCGGGCCGGAATACGAATACACGGAATCATCGGGTTGCACGACGATGCGCTCGACGACAACTTCCGGGGCGATCATCACGAGCGCAAGATCGTTCGCCGCGCGCGTAACGGAACGCCAGCTCTACATACTCCTCCCCCAGAATCTTCCAGAACTCGTTCTCGCGCCATTTGTCGTCCCATTCGATTGCCTCGTTCACGCGGTCCGTCATCTTGCGGCACATTGCGATCGCGCCCCTGCGGTAATCCTCGATGAACGCGGCGTCGCGCGAATACTCGCGTATCTCAGCGGCGACAGCGGCACACGGCAGCAGCAGTGCGGCAGAAAGATGTTTCGCCTTCATGCCGCCATTATACAAAAAAATCCGCGCCTCCCGCATTCCCCGAACAGGGTATAAGCGCGAAATTATCCGACAATCTGCGGCCAGGCGCCGCAGATGCGGCCGGGATGGAACACCACGGCGTCCTCGCGCAGAGCGGCCGCGAGCGTCTCTGTCGTTCCTTTGAACAGCGTGCCGTCCCTGTTGAGGACTGCGGAACCGATCTTGTCCGGCGGTAGCACGGTGATCATGCCGCGTGCATCATCCAGCATGGCGCGCCATTTTTCGGACATGGCAACAACGTCGATATTCTCAGTGGACAGAATCGCCAGGTCCAATTCGCTCTGCGAATAATGGACCTTTGCAGCCATCTCGAGTATGAAGCGCGGGGTAAGCCCCTTGTCCTTTCCGTTTGCAGCCCATGCGAGAAGTCCGAGAGGCTGAAGAATCTCCGAACACGAAACCGTATCTATCCAGTCTCGCGGAACATTGCGGCTGGCAAGCGCAAGAAGCTTGTTTGTCGCAAGGTCAAACGGATGAAGCGTGACGCCGAGAACATCGTCTTCCACCAACGGAAAGAATCGGTACGCGCTGTCCTTGACCCACTGTATGTCCGTCGTCTCCTTTCCGTCGGAGACCGTCACCTCGATCATAAAAGGAAGCTCTCGCTTGACCGCAACGGTGAGTCCTGTGGACTTCAGGGTTTCGCGATCCACATTGACCGAAAAATAGAGCGCCTCATCCGTGTCGCTGAACACATCTATGTCGTGAGACACCCGTGGACGATGGAGCTGGTGGTTGAGCGCAAGTCCTCCGGCGACATAGGTCTCGCCTTCTTTGATGCGGTTGGCTGCGAGCAACTTCAACACGCGCGCCTGAAACGGAGTTACAGCCATTGCCTGATCTCCCCTGCACGCCTGAATGCATTCGCATCGCCATTCGACTCGATCGACGCAAGAATCATTCCAAGCTGCCGGACATCGGAAGGATGATCCACCAGCCTGCCGTCCGCGAACCAAAGGCAAGTATCACGATAGTCCTTGACTAACGTGCGGTACTGAACCGTATCCGATATCTCCTGAACCGTCATGACAAGGTAAATTATACCATATTTCCCGCCCGCGCGGGAGGTGCCGACAGGCGGAGGCGGTAGCGGTGAGAAGACAGAGTGAATGCGGGTTGACCGCATTCGCACGGTTTTGTTAGAATATGTGCGAACGTAGCACGGAAACAGGTTCATAGGAGAAACGCCATGAGCATAACCCTTTCAATACCACCCGCAATCGTCCAGGAAGTGCGGGAATGGGCCGAAGAACACGGCACTAGCCTGAACCAGTACATACGCGAATGCCTCGAGGCGAAGTGCGCTGAGATTCACGACGCACGCAAGCGGCTGGCGCAGGACTTCCTCGAATACTGCAAAAGCCTTCCCCCTGTTAAAACGCCCCCGGGATGGAAGTTCAACCGCGAACGCGACGGCCACCGCGAAATTAAGCTGTCATTCTCCAGTACTACGACGCGCTGATAATCTCTGCCGCGGAAAAGCTCGGCTGCCATGAAATCGTCACCGAAGATCTAAACCCGAACCAGCTCTATCGCGGCATGGCCATCGTCAATCCGTTCGCAGAGGACTGACGGCGAGGCGAAACCACTGAGTGCACAACGGCCGCAACCGCCTACTTGTTCGCGAACGGAGCGAGGGCGGGCGACGGGGTGACTGTCATGCCCTTGGCCGTGCATGCGCCGAGCTTGTAGCCATGCGCCTCGGGGAACGACTCGGGCTCCCAGTAGAAGACGCCGCGGCAGCCCTTTGTCCTGCGCATCGCAGAAAGGAGCGCGGAAGTCGCGTCGCGCGCGGGATCGAACGGATGCGTCGGCATTCCGAACTCGCAGACCATCGTCGCCTTGCCGTATTCCCTCTTCACCCGCGCTAGATTCTCCGCGCACGCCTTTACCGCAGGCCCCCAGTCCTCCTTCGGGTACAGCGACACGCCGAAGATGTCATAGTCCACTTTCTTCGCCGCGTCAAGGACTCCCGCAAGGTCGCTCCAGTTGTCCCCGTGGTCGCAGTGGACGATTATCTTCGCGCGCGGACAGTTCTTGCGCACTGCTTTGGCGCCTTCGTCCAGAAACGCCGCAAAGTTTGCCCTGTTGGCGGCGGCAATGGTTCGTCCTTCGGACTTTATCTCGCGGAGCGCCCCGCTAAGCTCTGCATTCGCGTCCCAGAGAAGCCCCGGACGCACCTCGTTGCCGACCTGCACCCATGCGATTTCGGCGCCAGTCGCCTTCACCTTCTTGAGGACTTTGGCGGTATGCTCGCCGATCACCTTCAGAAGAGCCGCTCTGTCGAGTTTGGCCCAGCGCGCCGGCTTGATCTGCTTCCCGGGATCGGCCCACGAATCCGAATAGTGGAAGTCTAGCATGACGGGGAGCTTCAGCTTTGCCGCGCGGCGGGCCTTCTTCGCGAGATCGTCGCCGGAGTTCCATCCGTCCTGCGGATCGACCCAGACGCGAAGCCGCACCGCGTTGAATCCGATGGACTTCATAAGGGCGAAGCATTCCATCTCTTCGCCCGCCGTACTGCTCCACCTGTAGCCGCGGGACTCCAGCTCCGTCACCCAGCTCAGGTCCGCGCCCTTCGCAAAAGCGGGCGGCGAGGCATGCAGCTGCAGCGCAGCAGCGGCCATGGCCGTCCAGAATACTATCCTGCCGATTATCGCTCTCATACCGACATTATACCAAATCCATACCGTAATTAGGCGCGCTCGACATTGCGCCAAGGGGCCATATTTGCTATACTTTAGGTCTACAAGTACAATTAGAGCGAAAGACATCAAATCAATGTTTGAGAACACCATCTTCGGGAAGCTGGACCAGAAACTTCAGCACGCCATAGACGACGCCGGCTACCGGAAACCCACGCCAATCCAGGAGCAGGCGATTCCTTATCTGCTGGATGGGCGCGACCTCATCGGCTGCGCGCAGACCGGAACTGGCAAGACGGCCGCGTTCATGCTGCCGATCCTCAACAGGCTAATCAAGGTTAGGCGTCCGCGCCACATCGGCCACCCGCGCGCGCTCGTCCTCTCGCCCACGCGCGAACTCGCGGCGCAGACGGCCGAAAACATCAAGGCGTTCTCCAAGTACGCCCAGCTGCCCTTCGCGTGCGTGTTCGGCGGCGTTTCGCAGTTCGGCCAGGTCAAGGACATCAAGAAAGGCGCCGAGACGATTGTCGCCTGCCCCGGCAGGCTCATCGACCTCATGACGCAGGGCATAATCTACCTCGACCAGGTAGAGTGCTTCGTCCTAGACGAGGCTGACCGCATGCTCGACATGGGATTCCTCCCCGACATCAAGCGCATCATCTCCAAGCTGCCGAAGAACCGCCAGTCGCTCTTCTTCAGCGCAACGATGTCGCCGCCCATCCTGAAGCTAGCGGGAGAGCTCGTCACCGACCCCGCGCAGGTAACGATCTCGCCGGAGACCCCAACCGTCGAGCGGATCAACCAGAAGGTGATGTTCGTCGAGAAGGCGTCCAAGGACTCCCTCCTCATCCACCTCCTCAAAACCCATCCCGAATGGACGCGCGTCATCGTCTTCACCAAGATGCGCCACGGCGCGGACCGCGTAACCAAGAAGCTCTCTCGCGAGAACATATCGTGCGCGGCAATCCACTCCGACAAGACGCAGGGGCAGCGCACGCGCGCGCTCGACGGCTTCAGGAAGGGAACCGTTCGCGTTCTCGTGGCGACGGATATCGCGAGCCGCGGCATCGACGTGCCGGACGTCTCGTGCGTCGTCAACATGGAGCTTCCGCTCGAAACCGAAAGCTACGTCCACCGTATCGGCCGCACCGCGCGCGCAGGCGAGTCCGGCGCCGCCATCAGCTTCGTAACGGGCGCGGAGCGCGGACAGCTCAAGGCGGTCGAGCGCTTCATCAAGAAGACTATTCCCGTGGACCGCGACCATCCGTTCCACAGCGAAGAGTCGGACAGGAAGAACGGGAAACAGGGCGACGGGCTTCCGCAGGCCCCGTGGGTGCACCCCGCCAACCGCAACAAGGCGAACAAGAAGCGGAACGGACACGTCGGCTTCCAGGGGCGCCGCCAGCCAGACTTCGGAAACAGGAAAGGCAAGCAATGAAAACGCCGGCGGACAAGAGCCTCAGCTTCACGTTCCATTCGCATCCAGAGAAGGACATGTCGTTGCGGTGGAAAATCAAGCTGCACTTCCCCGGAGGCGCAACCGCGGAGACAATGCTTCCGATAACCGTGCACGACGGGAACGGCGCACCCGTCAAATCGGGCGTCTTCGAGTTCGCGGGACAGCGCCTCGCCGTTTCCGACGGACGCTCCGAGCTGCGCTACGCCGACTTCGTGAAGGGCAAGCACGAGAAGTCCGTCTGGCTCTACCGCGACGGCATGAAGCCCGTCCCCGGCGGGCTCACGTTCGAATAACGCAACCTTAATCCCAAACGGAGATTTTCGATGACGGATCACGAATGGTTCGAACTTCTAAAGCAGGGCGACGACGAGGCATGGCACCGCGTCTGGGACGAGGTCGTCGAGCCGGAGTCGAAGTCGATGCGAAGCGCGGACATGATGAAGCGCTTCTCGCTCGCCGCAGGCGACCTGATGGGCATGCTCTACGAGGAGATGATAGGACACGGCAAGATCAACCTCTACCGCGACGACGGCGGAAGCCTGCAGGGATGGCTCAGGCGATACGTCCGCGGCTATGTGCTGAACGCCGACCCGAACGCCCACGGCGAAATCTCGATCGAAGGCGCGCATGCGGACAGCGAGGACGGTCCGTCGGAGATGGAGATCCCCGACATGGACCACGGAGTGCTCCGCTTCGAGGTCTGGCGCATGACCCACCTCTGCTTCCGCGACCTTTGGAACGAAGACCCGGAGCGCGCGTACATCCACCTGCTCAAGACCCGCTTCCACCTCTCCAGCGAGGAGATCAAGGACTTCCTCGACGTCTCCTCGTCGGCCAACGTCGACAAGATATTCTCCCGCTCGATCCAGTTCATGCGCAACGACTGGTCTTTCCGCGACCGCCACGGCGCGCCGCGATAAATCAAATCATCTTTTCAACGACTATGAAGAAATCCAACCGCAAAGCAGCGCCCGCGCCTACGACGCTCGCGCTCGTTTCCCTCGGCTGCGCCAAGAACGCCGTCGACCTGCAGGTAATGGCCGGGAACCTTCTCAAGGAGGAGAACTGCGTGCTCTCCGCCGACCCCAACCGCGCCGATGTTGTGATCGTCAACACGTGCGCGTTCATCGCATCCGCCCGGGAGGAGGCTGAAGCCGAAATCAGGCGAGCGGTGCAGCTCAAGGCAAAGGGGGACTACGGACGCGTCGTCGTGACGGGGTGCTATCCGAAGCGCTATCCGAAGGCGGCCGCGAAATTCCCTGGGGTCGACATCTGGCAGGGCGTCCCAGAAGAGTGGATAGAGCCGAAGATGCCCGAGCTGCGCTTCACGGGGAAGGCGTTCGCATATCTGAAGATTGCGGAGGGATGCGCCCACCGCTGCTCGTACTGCGCGATTCCGGCGATCCGCGGCAAATACAGGTCGCGCCCGCTCGACTCGATCCTCCGCGAGGCAAAGGCCCTCCTCAAGAGCGGCTGCAGGGAGCTCAACATCGTCGCGCAGGACCCGATGCTCTACGGAATCGACTTCGGGAAGAAGGCCGGCGACGGACTCGTCGAGCTTCTCTGGGAGCTGGACAAGCTGCGCGGCAGATTCTGGGTGCGCGTCCTCTACACATACCCGAGCGAGATCACCGGCGCGTTCATCGACTGGATGAACAGCGCGAAGCACGCGGTCCGCTACATGGACATCCCGCTTCAGCACACCGTGCCCGAGGTGCTTGCCGCCATGAACCGCAGGCGCGCGATCGACATGAGCCTCGCGGCGGCAGAGCTTATGCGCGAACTCGTGCCGGGCGTAACGCTGCGCACGACTATCATGACGGGATTCCCAGGCGAGACGAAGGCACGCTTCGACAGGATGATAAGCGACCTCAGGCGCATGCAGTTCGACCATCTCGGCGCGTTCGCCTACAGTCCCGAAAAAGGGACCAAGGGTGCGGCGCTCAAGGGGCGTCCCTCGCGCAAGGTCGCGGAAGAGCGCGAACGCGAGGTCATGAAGACGGCGGAGGCGATCTGGAAGGCGCGCGCACAGCGGCTTCTCGGCAAGACGTTCCCCGCGCTCGTCGTCGCGCCTGGCGTGGCGCGCATGGAGTCGCAGGCGCCCGACGTCGACGGTGTGACGTTCTTCGAAGGCGACGCAGAAGTAGGCTCTTTCGTCGATCTGCGGCTTGACGCGGTCGAGGGATTCGACTTTGCCGCAACGCTCACCTGATCACGGGCGACGCGACGCGAGGTGCGCTTTGGCCGTCGAGATTGCGTCGGCCATCGCCTTGTCCATGTCGAAGTAGGCGAATCCGCCAAGGCGTCCGCCCACGACAAGGCGAACAGGCGAAATGCGCGCGTTGAAGTCTTCGACGGCTGATCTGTATTTCGCAAGCAGCGCGCGCGAGTCGTCGTCTACTACAGGGTAGTACGGCTCGTCTCCGCCTTCCCAGGTCTTCGGATATTCGCGGCAGACAATTGTCCGAGGCGCGGACATCACGGCTGCGTTCTCCGGGTGGTAGTGCTTGTATTCGTGGATGCGCGTAAACGGAACATCCGCGTCGACGTAGTTCACGACGCTCGTGCCCTGCGCGTCCACGACATCCTGCGTCTCCGTCTCGAAGCGCAGCGTGCGCCATGGAAGAGCGCCGAAGCGGTAGCCGAAAAGCGCGTCAATCGCGCCGGAATGGAAAAACGCCGTTGCATCCGGAAACTCGCGCCTCAGCGCGTCTACGGAATCAAGGGAGAACGCAGACCCGCAGCGCACCTCGATCAGCGGATGGTCGACAAGCCTTTCGAAGAACGCATTGTATCCGTCGCGCGGAATGCCCTGGAGCGTATCGTTGAAATAGTTGACGTCGTACGACACGCGGACCGGAACGCGGTTGATGATGGACGGATCGATGTCCTCCGGCGCGCGCCCCCACTGCTTCGACGTGTAGTTCCTGAAAAACGCGTCGAATATCGCATCGCGCCGACCCGCCTGCGCCATGAACGCCGGGAGTTCGGACGGCGTCAGCTCGACGCCGAAGAACGAATTGACGAGGGCGAGCCCGAGCGGCAGGAAATACGTCCGCCCCGCGTGGCGGGCAAGCACCTTGTGGCGGTAGCCGTTGAACTCGGTGAAGCGGTTTGCGAAATCCCAGACCTCGCGGTTCGCGGTGTGGAAGATGTGGCTGCCGTAGAGATGGACCTCTATTCCCGTCGCGGGATCCATCGCGCAGCGACAGTTGCCGCCTATCGCGGCGCGCGATTCGAGGACAACGACGCGCATCCCCGCCTCGGCGAAAACTCGCGCCAGCGTGCAGCCCCATATCCCTGCGCCGGAAACTACGACCGATCCATTCGACGAAGCCATGGCGGCCCCCTTCCTCAGCTGATTGCGAGCATTGCCTCGATCGCGCGGCGCGCGCGAGAGGCGACGTCTTCCCGAACGACGACGCGGTTCTTCATCTCGCGCAGGCACTCGGCGAGGTTGTCGAGCGTAGTCTTCTTCATGTTCGGGCACACCAGCCTGTCCGTAACAGGATAAAACGTCTTGCCGGGATTCTCCGTGCGCAGGCGATGGAGGATTCCAACCTCCGTTCCGAGGATGAAATCCTTCGCGTCCGACTCGCGCGCGAACTTGCACATGCCGCCCGTCGAAAGCGCGTGGTCAGCGGCATCGCGCACGTCCTTCGCGCATTCGGGGTGGACAAGAACGATCGCCCCGGGATGCTCCGCGCGCGCGGCCTCGATCTTCGCCGCCGTCAGCATCGCATGGGTCGGGCAGAAGCCAGGCCAGAGTTCATAGCGCCGTCCGAGAAGCCCGGCGATGTGTCCGCCGAGGTGCTGGTCGGGCACGAAAATTATCTCCTGCTCCGGCGGAAACGTCGCCATCACGCGCTCGGCGTTTCCGCTCGTCACGCACATGTCGCACTCGGCCTTCACCTCGGCGGTCGAGTTGACGTAGCAGACGGCCTTCGCGCCTGGATGCTTCGCCTTGAACGCGCGAAGCTGCTCGGCGTTGATCATGTCGGCCATCGGACATCCGGCGGATGGATCGGGGATCAGCACCGTCTTCCCCGGGTTGAGAATCGCCGCGGTCTCGGCCATGAAGTATACTCCGCAGAAGACTATGACGTCTGCGTCGACCTGCGTCGCGCGGCGTGCGAGTTCGAGCGAGTCGCCGGTGTAGTCGGCAATGGACTGCACTTCGGCGCGCTGGTAGTTGTGCGCGAGGATTACGGCGTTGCGCTCCTTGCGCAGCCTGCCGATCTCTTCTGTCAATTCGCTGTTTTGCATGTGATTATTATACCAAATTTGCAGTTACAGGAAGCGGCCCGTGACCGAATCGCGGCAGGCGCGCACCTTTTCGACTGGTCCTTCGCAGACAAGGCGCCCGCCCGAGTCGCCTCCGCCAGGCCCCAGGTCGACGATCCAGTCTGCGAGCTTCATGACGTCGGTGTTGTGCTCGATCACGATCACCGTGTTGCCCTGGTCGCGCAGCTGCAGGAGAAGCTTCATCAGCTTCGCGACGTCGTCGAAGTGAAGGCCTGTCGTCGGTTCGTCAAGAAGGTACAGCGTCTTTCCGGTCGAGCGGCGCGAAAGCTCCGTCGCGAGCTTTATGCGCTGCGCCTCGCCGCCGGAAAGCGTCGTCGCGCTCTGTCCGAGCCCGATGTATCCAAGCCCAACGTCGACGAGCGTCTTCAGCTTGCGCGCGAGCGAAGGGACTTTTCCGAAGAACTCGTACGCCTCTGCGACCGTCATGTCGAGGACCTCGGAGATGTCCCTCCCGCCGTATGTCACTTCAAGAGTCTCGGAGTTGAATCGCTTTCCGCCGCACTGCTCGCACGTGACGTAGACGTCGGGAAGGAAGCTCATCTCCAGCTTCTTCACGCCGTCGCCCCCGCACACCTCGCAGCGCCCGCCCTTCACGTTGAAGGAGAAGCGCCCCGCTGTGTAGCCGCGCGCTCGCGCCGCCTCGGTCTTTGCGAAAAGCTCGCGGATGTCCGAGAAGAAGCCGACGTACGTCGCGGGATTCGAACGCGGGGTGCGACCAATCGGCGACTGGTCGATCTCGATTATCTTGTCGAAGGCATCGGCGCCGTCGATCTTCCTGAACTTCCCGGGCGGATCCTTCGCCTTGTAGAAGTCGCGCATGAGCGCGCGCTTGAGCGTTTCGTCCACGAGCGTCGACTTGCCGGAACCCGAAACGCCGGTAACGACCGTAAACGCGCCTATCGGGAAATGGGCCGTGACGTTCTTGAGGTTGTGCTCGGTGCAGCCGGAGATGGTCAGGTAGTTGGGCGGTCGAGTGGTCGGGTGGTTGGTGGCGGAGGATTTTTTTAGTTGGAGTTTCGAGTTGGAGTTGGAGAGCGGTGTTTCAACATCCTTTCTCGAGCTCGAACTCTGAACTCCAACTTTCTTTCTCCCCGTCAGGTAGTCGGCTGTGAGCGATTTCGCCTTCATAAGGCCCTTGAAGTTTCCCTGGTACATCACCTTGCCGCCTTCGCGGCCAGCGCCTGGCCCTAGGTCGACGATGTAGTCGGCCGCGCGCATCATCTCCTCGTCGTGCTCCACGATGACGACGGTGTTGCCGCGGTCGCGGAGTCCCTTGAGCGTCGCGATAAGGCGCTCGTTGTCGCGCGGGTGGAGTCCGATCGTCGGCTCGTCGAGGACGTAGAGAACGCCGGTGAGTCCCGAGCCGATCTGCGTCGCGAGGCGGATGCGCTGCATCTCGCCGCCGGAAAGGGTCGCGGACGCGCGGTCGAGCGTCAGGTAGTCGAGTCCGACGTCGAGAAGGAACTGGAGGCGGCGCGTGATTTCCTTGAGTACCTCGCGCATCGCCTGCCGGTCTGACTCGGAGAGCCCACCCTTCTCGGAAGCGACGCCCTGGAAGAACTTAAGCGCCTCCCCGACGGGCATCGACATCGCCTCGACGATCGTCTTGCCGCAGACCGTGGCCGCGCGCGATTCCGGGCGCAGACGCGCGCCCTTGCAGTCGGGGCATACGCGGAAGTTCTGGTACGCCTCGTACTTCGCGCGCACCTCGTCGTCCTCCGCTTCGTTGAGCTTGCGGTCGAGAGCCGCGAGAACTCCTTCGAACGGACGGTCCACGCGGCGCCAGCTCAGGACTAGATTCTCCTTGAAGCCGTGCATGAGATCGTGGCGGAACTTCGCGGGAAGCTTGTTGTATGGAGTCGAAAGCGAGACGCCGCTCTGGCGCGCGATTTCGGAAAGAAGCTCCTTGTGGTAGAGGATCGCCATCTGTCCTCCGAGCCTGCGCCACGGGTGGATCGCCTCTTCGAGCGGAAGCGTCTTGTCTGGCACAACGAGGTCTTCGTCGAAGTAGTAGAGCTGCCCGAGGCCCGAGCACGTGGGGCACGCGCCGAAGGGCGAGTTGAAGGAGAACGAGCGGGGCTTCAGCTCATCGAAGGAAAGTCCGCATTCGACGCAGGCGTTCAGCTCGGAGTAGGTGGTGGTGGTTCGGCCGTCAGGGATCACCGTTCCCCGTTCCCCGTTCCCCGTTCCCCGTTCCCCGTTCCCCATCCACTCGACCTTCATCACGCCCTTGCCGGTCTTGAGGGCGAGTTCGACGGAATCGGTGAGGCGGGTCTTGTCGCAAGGCAAGGCGAGGCGATCTACGACAACGTCGATGTTGTGGTTCTTCTTCTTGTCGAGCTCGATCGGCTCGTCCAGCATTCGCATCTCGCCGTCCACCATGACGCGCGAGAAGCCGGCCCGCGTAAGCGCCGCGAAGACGCCCTCGTGGCGTCCCTTCGCGCCCTTCACGACCGGCGCGTAGATGATGATCTTCTGAGGTTCAAGTTTTGAGTTCAAGTTCGAGGGTGGAATTATTCCTGTCTCCAACTCCAACTTTGAACTCCAACTTCCTCCACCCATAATCGCATCGACTATCTGCTCGGCGCTCTGGCGCGTGACGGGGCGCCCGCATTTCGGACAGTGCGCCGTCGCGACCGAGCCCCAGAGGAGACGCAGGTAGTCGTGGATTTCCGTCACGGTCGCGACGATGGAGCGCGGGTTGCCGCTCGTGGTGTGCTGCTCGATCGAGATCGCGGGCGAGAGGCCGTCGATCTTCTCTACGTCCGGCTTCTGCATGCGGTCGAGGAACTGGCGCGCGTATGCGGAAAGCGACTCCACGTAGCGGCGCTGCCCTTCCGCGTAAAGCGTGTCGAACGCGAGCGAAGATTTGCCGGAACCCGAAAGCCCCGTGACTACAGTAAGAGAATTGCGAGGAATCGTTACGTCGATTCCCCGCAGGTTGTGCACTCGTGCATTCTTTATGGTGATATCCATTTTGGCTTTGAGCTTATTTCGCGATCACTTTCACCTTGTAGAACATCTGCGGCTCGCCTTCGTCGAATTCAATCACGTAGCCTTCGTTCATCTCCGAGCCGGAAAGCGTTTCGATCACGGGCCACTCTTCGGTCGTCGTCAGATCGTCCGTCCCGAGAATCTGATAGTTGAAGTCGTCGCTCGCGTTTGAAATCGAAATCGCAAATCCCTTCGACTCGCCAGATGTCGTCGGCGTAAAGCCGGTGATTATCGGCTTGTCATCCTCCGTTGGCTCGACACTGGCATTCGCCGGCGTCCAAGTCAGCTGGTCGATGAAACAGGTAAGGTTTTCCGCGCGACCCGTAAATCGAATGCCAATTGTCAGTGTTCCGTCCGCCTCAAGCCAGGTGTCCGGAATTTCACAATCTCCAGTATCATGCCAAACACTGTCGTCATCATCACTGGTTAGTTTAATCTGTTCAACCATACTTGCATTATATGACCCCGTGTATTTGAATATCGTCGGACCTACAGTCCCGCCAACCTTCCAGCGAAATCTCAAGACGCCATTTGTCCGAACAGTCGCAACCATGTAGGACAGTATTTCCGGTGATACCGCTGCGGAATCGCTATCACAGCCAATCCCATTTTGGAATGTCGGTGTCCAAACCGCGGTTGGATATTCGGTTGTATCCTCCCAATACAGATTGCCGCAGTGCATTGCCTTTGACAATTCGCCGTTGTCCCAAATTGCGTTGAGCGTCACGGTTCCGTTCGCCTCGGCGGTGAGATTGGAGATTGTTGCTTCGTCAGTGTAAGTTACTCCGGTAACAATGTTGCTCCAGCCGCTGAAGTGAAGCCCTGATTCGTTGACAAAAGCATTAGCCGTCAGATTCGTCTCGTGGTCGTAGAAAAGTTCCATGTTTGCCATTTCGCCAGTATACCTGCGACAATTTGGATTGAAGACGACAGTGTAGGCGTTGGTATTCCAGACGGCGAAGAATTCATTAGTTTCGCCGATCGCTCCCGCGAGATCGGCACTGGACACTTCTGCGCCGTCGGCAAACCTGCGGGTGAGGGCAGCCGCCTCAACTGCGTTTGTCGCCCAACCGTAAAATGTGTAGCCCGTTTTCTCAAAAACATTTTCGGGAAGCGTCTTCGTTTCAATTCCTTCAAACTCTACAACTTCAACGACTCCGTTTGTTGCAGTTGCGCCATTGCCGTTGAATGCAATATAACGCGGCTCCGACCAAACGGCATAGAACGTCACCGTTGCGTTTGCTGTAGTCGTAAGGTTGGAAACCGTGTTGCCTGGATAATAAGCGTCACTACTTGTCCCAAGACGCCATCTCCTGAAATCAAGTCCGTCTTTCTCGTAGCCGTTTTCAGGGATCGTATATTCGACGTCGTAGACGGCATTTATCGAATCAACCGAGCCGCTTGTCGCACCGCTGCCGTCGAACACAATGGTGTAGTTTACGGGAGACCAAACAGCATAAAGGTTAACAGCACCAGCTGTTGTGAACATTACGCCAGACTCACCTGGTTCGTAATCAGGACTCGTTGCTGCTGAATCATACGCCCAGCCTAGGAGCGTGTAGCCGGTTCGCGACGTTATGCCCTGCATGGTCTTTGGTATACTGACAGCCGTACCATAAGTATACGAAGTAGAAAATTTTGTGTCCTCGCCATGGTTTGCGTGATACGTAAGCGAGTACGTTTTTGCAGTATATTGAGCCTCGTAGGTAGTATCTTTCGTAGCCGTACTCGAGAAATTGTTTCCTGCCTCGTCTCGCCAGCCAGCGGAGTTCCATCCATCATGTTGAGGATTCGAAGGAGGCGTAACAGTAGCATTATCTTCGTATGTTGCTGACGACAATGTTTCACCGCCGAATTGGTCAGCTTCCTTAAACGTTATAGTCCACATGTGTGTCCATTTTGCGAATAGATCAACAACGGCTCCTTCATCAGCCGCAAGATTCGAGACGGAAGCGCCGTCTGCGTACGCAGTCCCGGTAGAGTTTGTCCAGCCGCCGAAAACATAGCCGTTGCGCGTAAACGCATTGTCGGCAAGATTCTGCGCAACGTCATAAGTGAACTGCTGATCATCCATAGAACCAGTAGCGTCGTCAGCGTTTTTATTAAAGCGAACCGAATACGAATTAGCTTTCCAGTCTGCATAAAGCGTCGAGGTTTTGTTTGTGTATGTGACGCCGAACTTCTTTCCGCTGGTAATCTGCGCAGCATCGCTCAACGCCGTTGTCACCACAGAGTTTGTCCAACCGACAAACGTGTAGCCCGTCTTCGCGAAGGCGTTTTCAGCAAGGTTGAATTTATTGGTGTAAACGTGGCTCTCGGGCGACATCGAGCCCGCGGTACTGCCGTTGCCGTTGTAGTTGAGCGAGTAGGTTATGTAGTCGAAATCAGCAACTATCCGTACAGCCCTGTCGGTTTCCCAGGAAGCAGAATATATCTTGGAATCATAAACCCATACACAGTTTGTAGATGCGCTAACCCAGTTGCTGTTGGTCGTTACCGCAGTATTAGAGGTTTTGTAATAATACCACCACTTGGTAAACTGCTGTCCATCGGGGATTACCGCATATATTCGGTTTGTGAGATAAGTATTGCTGCTGTCCGCCACATAAGGTTTCGCGTCCACAGACAGGGAGGCGTGCAGTCGACCGTCATTGTCGGAAATGCCGCCCAAACCGATTCTGTACTGAAGATTCAGGTATTGCACATTTGCAGACGCCGAAAGGACGGCGAGAGCCGTCAAAAGAAATGCCAATGCTTTTTTCATTTTTCGTTCACCATCCTTTCTTTGCGTCGGGTCCCGACTACCTCTCGATGTTCTTGAGGTCGAGGGCGAGGAGGAACTCGGGGTTCGACTTCGTCTTCTTGATTGAGTTCAAGACGGACTTCATCGCGTTCTCGGGACCTGCGTCCGAGAGGTAGCGGCGAAGCGCCCACGTCTTCTCGAGTTCGACCGGATCGAGCAGGAGGTCCTCCTTGCGAGTTCCGGACTTGTCGATGTCCATCGCGGGGAAGATGCGCTTGTCTGCGAGACCGCGGTCAAGCACGATCTCCATGTTGCCCGTTCCCTTGAACTCCTCGAAGATCACCTCGTCCATGCGCGAGCCTGTGTCCACAAGGCCCGTCGCGATGATCGTCAGCGAGCCGCCGCCTTCGATGTTGCGCGCGGCGCCGAAGAAGCGCTTCGGACGGTGCAGCGCGAGCGCATCGACGCCGCCCGTGAGTATCTTGCCGGAGTGCGGCTGGACGGTGTTGTAGGCGCGCGCCATGCGCGTGATCGAGTCGAGGAGGATGATCACGTCGCGTCCGTTCTCCACCTGGCGCTTCGACATCTCGATCACCATCTCGGCAACGCTCACGTGGTGCTGCGGCTCCTCGTCGAACGTCGAGGAAAGCACCATCGCCTTCGTGTTGCGCTGCATGTCGGTGACTTCCTCGGGGCGCTCGTCGATGAGGAGGATGATGAGCATGGCGTCCGGATGGTTCGCGGAAATCGCGTTCGCCATCTTCTGGAGGAGGACCGTCTTGCCGACGCGCGGAGGCGCGATGATGAGTCCGCGCTGCCCAAACCCGATCGGCGTGAACATGTCGATTATGCGCGTGGAATACTCGACCGGACTCGTCTCGAGTATGATGCGGCGGGTCGGGAAGGTGGGCGTCAGGTTCTCGAAGTGGACGACACGAGCCGCGACCGAAGGCTCCTTGCCGTTCACCGTCGCCACGTTGCCCAGGCAGAAGAAGCGGTCGCGGTCGCGCGGATCGCGGATCGGCCCTTCGATTATGTCGCCGGTGCGGAGAGCGTGGCGGCGGATCTGCTGCTGCGTCACGAAGACATCCTCTGGGTATGCGAGGAAGTTGTTCTTCGCAGAGCGGAGGAAGCCGTGCCCCTCGCGGACGATCTCAAGGCAGCCCGACGCGATTACCGCGCCGCCCTTGGAAAGATACGACCTGATCGCGGCGAAGATGAGCTCATGCTTGCGGTAGGTGCCGAGTTCCTCTGGATCTGCGCCAGGCATCATCTTCTCGACGATTTCGGGCGCGGTCCACGTCTGGATGTCGGCGAGATGGTATTCGGGAAGCGAAGGATCGCGGTTGGGGTTCGCCGGCTGGTCGGCCTGCTCGCTGCGCTGTTCCTGCGGAAGCGGCGCGTTGAGGAGGGGGTTGACGGACTCGCTGCCGTTCGAGCCGCGGATAGGGGAGTTGTTCTGCTTCGGGGTGCGCTGGAACGGCTTGCGCTGCTGGTTGTTGTGGAACGCTCGCTTCTGCTGCGGCTGGGGCTTGTTCGCAGGGCGCTGCTGCTTCTGCCCGCCCTGGTCCTGCGCCTGCTGCGCGCCGTTCTGCTGCGACGCCTGCTGAGGTGGCGCCTTTGCGGGCGTCACATTCGCGAACACGTCAAATTCTTCGCTCATCTGCATTGCTCCTTCAGCCACGCAACGAATCTCGCGGCTTCTTTCTTGAGTTCTTCTGGCGATCCGTCGTTTCGAATCACGTATTGGGATTTTGCGGCCTTTTCCTCGACGGGCATCTGCGCCGCCATTCTGGATTCGGCCTCCTCGGGAGTGTACCCCCGCGTTGATGTCATCCGCGCGATTTGAGTTCGCCTATCGGATGCCACGCAACATATTATATCATAATCTGACTCCCAATGCACCTCGAAGACGAGTGGAATTACGCAGATTCGCAGGGGACGGGGGAACGAGGATGGGGGAACGGGGAAGTCGGCCCATGCGAGGAGGCGCGATCGTACAATCGGGTGGAGACGGTCCTCAAGGGCCTTGCGTGCGGTCGGGTCGCTGAAAACGACCTTCGCAAGGCGACGCCTCTCCTCCGCTGGGACGAGCTCGTGCACTATGTCATCCGCGTCGAGAGTCTCGACGCCAAGCTCGTTAAGATAACGACAAAGGAGGGATTTGCCGCAGGCAATCCCTCCCGTCAGGCATATTCTGCCGTTCACGATGTCAATCCGCGTTGTTTGCCGATATGACGTTTGAAGTCTTGTCGTCCTCCTCGCGGCTCGCGACCTCGCGACCACGCACGTCGACAAGGCGAGTCGTGACGAAGATAAGCAGGTTGCGCTTGTTCGTCTGCTCGGAGTGGCTGCGGAAGAGGCGACCGATGAGAGGAAGGTCTCCGAGGAACGGGATCTTGTCGTCCATCGCCTTGCGCTGCTCGGTGATGAGGCCGCCCATGACGATCGTTGCGCCAGGATGCACCGTCACGTTGGAGTCGATGGAGCGGACGTGGAAGAACGGCTGTTCCATCGGAGCGTCGTAGTAGGTGATGTTGTTCGACGGGTTGCCGAGCGTGCTGGCGAGCGTCTCGACGGCGCGGGACCAGGCGTTGAACACGGTGTCGATGATGGACTCGGGGATGTCACGTCCGGCCGCGATGTCGGGGAGCTCGGGGAAGGTGACGGTTCCGCTGCCGACGTTGCCGGTGAACGGAATCTTCATGCCGTAGTTCTTCCAGGTCGGCTCGTCGACGACGTCGGCCTTGATGTGCATCTCGATGAGGTTGCCCTCCTCCATGAGCGTCGGGGTGACGTCAAGGATGACGCCGACTTCGCGCATGGTGAACGACTGGGGCTCGACGACTGCGAGAATCGCGGACTGGCTGCCGCCGTTGTTGCCGCTGTTGCCCGAGCTGCTGGACTGGAGCTGCACTTCGTAGTCGGTCGGGTAGATGTACTCGGTGACGACCTTCATTACGGCGTTCTCGGAGGAGCGGGTGAGCACCTTCGGGGCGGAGAGCAGGTCCGTGTCGCTGCGCTGCGAGAGCATGTGCAGAATCATGGAGAGGTCCGCGTTGCCGATGAAGGCGTTCAGACGCATGAACTGGTCGTTCGTCGAATTGGATTCACCCGATATGTGGTTGGAGTCGGTCGAGAGGTAGCGCATGCCGGTCTGGTAGGTGGCATCCGCGCCGCCGAAGGAGCTGACGCCCACGGACTTGCGGCTGTCGCCGCCGTACCAGCGCGACCAGGAGCTGCCGGAGCTGCCGATGTTGCGAGTGGACGAGACCGTGTTGTTGACGGTTTCGACCCAGTTGTCGGAGGTGACCGTCGAGGGCGTTCCGCCGTTCTGGACAAGGGTATCGGCGGAACCGTTGTACGTCCTGCTCGTGGAATACGAACGGGACTCCTTGCCCCACTTGCCGCCCTTGAGGTTCAGAGCGCGGCTGATGTGCTTGCCGACGTTGAGCGAGAGGTCGCTGTTGAGGATCCACTCGAAGCCGAGGGAGTTGAGGTCCTCCTGGCAGACTTCGACGAAGCGCGCCTCGATCTCGATGAGCTTGGGCGTACCGTTCATTTCGTCGAGAGCCTTCTCGAACTCGGCGAGGTTCTCCTCCGTGTTCTTGACGCGGAGCTTGCCCGTCGTCTTGATGTACATGATCGTGGAGCCTTCAGGCCACTTCACGCCGAGGAGCTCGAAGAACGACTTCCAGTCCTGCTCCTGGCTCTCCTCCGCGTCATCCCTGCGGCCGAGCGTTCCGCCGCCGCCAAAGCCCGCGGCCTTCATCTCCTTGAGGTCGGACGAAGCAGAGCCCATGCGGTCGACGAACGCGCCGATGACCTGGTAGGTACGTGTCTGCATCTCCTCCGTCGTCATGTCCTTGTGCATGACCATGACGATCGGGCCGGGCTGCACCTTGAACTTGTAGTCGACGGCTTCGCAGACGAGCTTCAACGCATCGTAGAAGGTGATGTCGCTAGCGGTGATCATCGGGATTACGGGAACTCCGGCCGCGCCGGCCTGACCCTCTTCGCTGTCGTCGGCAGCGCCGAACCCGCCGTTGTCCTCCTCTTCCGCAGGAGCGGAATTCGTAAGGGTATCCTTGGTCTTGAGGACGAAGTTGAAGCCGCGCTTCTCGATCGGAATGTCGGGGCGGTCAAAGTCCCTCGACGCCGCGCGGAAGAAGTCGACCGCGTCGATGATCGTGGCCGGCGGCTTGAAGCTGATCTGCGGCAGGCGCATCTCCTTCATGCGGGTGATCACATTCTGCTCGGCGGACTGCGTAGCGTCGTCGCCCGTGTCCTTCTTCATCGTCTCGCTCTTCTGGTCGTCGATGTCGCGGACGTCCTTAGCGTAGACGGGCCTCCACGCCTTGTCGACGTCGGCGATCATGCCGTCACGAGCGGCCTGGCGCTCCTTGATGAGGATGGTGCGGCGCTTCTTCTGGATCGTGTCGCGAAGACGGATCGCCGCCTCATTGTATGGGTCGTTGAGGAGGACAAGCTCGCACTCGTCAAGCGCGCGGTCGAGCTCGCGGGTAGCGAGAAGCTGGCGCGAACGCTTCAGGCGCTTCAGGTTCTTCGCCCTGAGGGCCTTGTAAGACTCCTCGTTCCGGCGGTGGCTGATTTCGGAGATGTCTGACTTGTTGGCGTCAGGATCCTCGGCGGCGTTCCACGACTCGAGCATACGGCGGGCCTTCGGATGCCTCTTGCTCTTCGCACGCTCCATCCAGGCCTTTGCGCGGTCGCGGCGGCCAATCGCATCTTCCTGAAGCGCAAGCCTGTAATAGGCCTCGGCAACGCCCTTTTCGCACTCCTTGCGGTAGGACTCCGTCCCAGGACGGTCGTTGAGAAGCTTCGCCGCAAGATTGTAGTGGCGAGCGGCTTCCTCGAAGTCCTCGTTCGACAGGCAGGAGCGCGCAAGGGATATCTCGCGGCTCGCCTGGTCGTCAAACGCCTTGCGGCGCAGACCTTCGGTCGCGATAATGTTGGCGATTAACTCGGAATCGGGGCCGGAATACTCAGCGGCCTTCGCGGGCTTGGCGGGTTCTTCGTCCGCAATGGGCCCGACTACAGGGTCCTCCGCAGCGGCGACCGGCTCGGCTGCGGCCGGCTCGGCTGCCGCGACGACAGGATCCTCGGACTCCGCGGCGGGAGCGACGACAGGATCTTCCGCCTCGGCTGGAGGCTCTGCATCGGCCACAGGCGCAACGACAGGGTCTTCGGGCTCCGCAACAGGGGGAAGATCATCTTCATTCGCCGCCGGGGCAACCGCCGGAGCGGGCTCCTCCTCTGCGACTGCGGGTTCTTCCGCAACAGGAGCGGGCTCTTCCGCTACGGCAACGGGTTCTTCCGCAGCAGGAGCGGGCTCTTCCGCTACGGCAACGGAGGGTTCCTCCGCCACGGCGGCGGGTTCCTCCGCTACGGCAGCGGGCTCTTCAACAACCGGCGCCGACTCCGCCGCGGCGGGTGCCGAGGTGTCCGACTCAAGGTCGTTAAGCAATGCATCCAGATCGTCCTGCGCGAGGACGTTCTGCCCGAGTGCGACAATCGCCGCTGTCGCTCCTACGGCGACCAGATTCCTGAGGTGCGTCATATTTGACTATGCTCCTTGATTTTCAGATTACCATTATAGCCTTTTTTTATCTACTGTTCAAGGGCTTCAAGTGTTTTTACCTTGCCGCTCTCGAGCTGTTTCGCCAGTACCTTGGCCCCCTTCGAAGCCTCGTTCTGTATCTCAATTACCGCGTATTTCTCGCCATTTAGCTCAAATTCCGAGCCTACGACGACTTGAAACTCCTTCGTTTCGCCGCGCTCGTAGCGCAGTGTCGCCTGGACGTCTACGGGCGTCTCGCGCTGGCCCACGACAAGCTTCACGAGCTTTCCGTCGCCCTTGCGCGACACTTCCGCCTCCGAAACATCCTTCTCCCTGGACATGCCGGTGCCGCCCTTGATCGCCTCCGTTTTCGTCTTTTTCGTGTACGTCTTGGCGATGAATCCGGTAGCGATTTCGTCCTTCATGCCCATGTCCTTGCCAATCTCCTCGCCAAGGCGCGCCGTGAAGACGGGCCCGCCCTTCTTGGTGGAGCGGAAGGTGAGCCTCCAGCTGTTCGGAATCTGCGTCGCGCCTTCAAGATAGAACGGAAGGACCGTCTTCTTGAGCGGCATGACGAGCGAGAGCGAATCGAAGTAGTCGGGATGCGACTGCGGATCCTGCGGGTCCGTCTGGGGCTTGGCCTCGTACTCCTCGATGTTCGTGAATCCGTCGTTGTCGCTGTCGGCCTGCGCGTCCGCCGCGTCGTTCGGGTTCATGCCGTGCGCGGCCTCCCATTCGTCCGGGATGCCGTCGCCGTCGCTGTCGCGGACGATCTTCTGCTCCTCGGGCTGCTTTGTCTGGCAGAACGGGCACACCTTGACGTTCGCGGGAATGGGCGCACCGCAGCTCTTGTGCTCGGGATCATTGCCTTGCTCGCAGAATATGCGCTTCTCGCTGCCCATGAAGCTGCCTTCGGTCTCCGCGGCGTCGACGAGCTTCGGAGGCTGCAGCACCTCGCGCGAAGCGTCGGCGTAGGGCTTCATGTCAACGGCTTCCACGCCCGTTTCGGCGCGGTTCGCCCCGTGGATCTCCTTAAGCGTTCTGGCCGCCGTATCCTCGGCGTCCTCCGAACAGGCGACGAACATGAATCCGACGGCCGCCACAAGCAGCGCCGCCCCCACGCCCGCGACAAGCCAGTCCCAGTGCGCCTCGAAAAAGTTCTTCTCGTTTCCGGAAGCAATCATTCTGCCACCTCCTTTGCCTCGTCCGACTTCTGCTCGGTCTTCGTGCCGAAGTCATAGACGGTGATCTTCATCGTAACCGTGAACGGCACGTCCGTCGCAGGGTCGACGACAAGTCCCTTCTTGTTGCCAGCCCCTTCCTCGGCGTTCTCCTGCGCGGCGTCTCTGCCGCGGCGTCCGCGGCGCGCCGGGCGCGCGGCGCCCCCCTCGGGCTTCTCCTTGCCGCCGACGGCCGACGCAAGCGCGTCGGTCGCGCGGACGTAGGAGACGTCGTCCATCACGACGAACCTCTCGCACTCGGTGAACGCGTTGAGGATGCCGACGATGGCGAACGGACGAGCGAGGAACTTGAGCGTGTAGCCCTGGGCCGCCGCCATAGGCTTCTTCTCAACGACCTTCTTGCCCTTGCGGCCCTTGACCGGCGCCTCAGGCTCGGCGACCTTCGCCTCCTCGACGACGACCTCGGTCAGCTCGACGGCACCGCAGCCCTGAAGCGTCTCGGCGAACATCTTGACGTCCGCCCACTGGCGCTGCAGAAGCTCGAGCTTGTCGCTCGCGGGCATCTCGCTTCCGGCGACGATCCCCTTGAAGCCGAAGTCGAAGTCCGCCTTGACGAACTTGCCTGCCGCCGTGCCGGGGAGGTCGGCGATCTGCTTTGCGTCGCCGACCATCTTCTGCTTGAGGGCGTCGGGCGTCATCCCGGGGACGACCCCGATGTCGCCGCGCGAAGCCGTCGCGAACGCCTCGGCGCGCCAAGAGGCGAGCTTCTTGCGGTTCGCCTCGATTGCGTCGACCGAGTCCTGCGCGGGCTTTATCTTGCCGTTGTTTATGGACTGGACCTGCTGCTTCATGCTGTCCAGCGTCTCGATTTTCTCGGACTTCTCGGTCATCTTGCCGTACGCAAGGTAGCCGACGACGAGCGCAACCAGAACGGCGACGCCCCCAATCGAGGAAAGTGTTATCTTGTTCTTGTTCATTTGAACTTAAGCTCCACTACGAATTGTTCGATGCAGTCCTCCTTGCCGAACCTGGAGATCGCCTCAGTCTTCGCAGACTCGACGAAGAGGTCCTTCTCGGCAAGACGCGCGCAGACGATTTCGGACGCCGTGGTCTCCTTCATGCCCGAGGACTTCGCCTTGCGGACATAGTCGGCCACGCGATCCTTCCATCCGCGGATGGTGATCCTGTCGCCTTCCCAGCTCTCGATCCAGAGATCGTCCTTCAGCGCCATGCGCACGAGCTGCATCTTGTTGACGACGCGCCCGCGGCGCATGAGAAGCCCGCGCAGCTCGTCGCACTCCGCCTGCTCGGCGGCTGCGGCCTCCTGCGCCTTCTTGATACGGTCCTCGAACACGCGAAGCGTGCTGTGCGTCCCCTCGATCGCGCTCGTCGTCGTCTCGACGACGGACGTGGAGTGGTTGACCGCGAGGAGCACGCAGACGGACGCCGCCACGAGCGCAAGCGCGCCTGCGGCGACGAACGGGATTCGCTTGACCTCGGCGCGCGCGTCGACGAGCGACGGCGGGAGGAGGTTGATTGCGACCTGCGCGGCGCCGGCGAACTGGAACGCAAGGCCCGCGGTCGCGGAAAGCACCGCGCCGTCGAGCCCGAGCGCCTCCTGGTCGACGGACGGAGCTACCGCCATCGACTCGAACGGGTTGAAGAACTCAACCTCGATCCCAAGCGAATCGGCGAAGAACTCCGCGGTCTGCGGCAGAAGCGCAGTGCCGCCAGTGAGGTAGAGCTTCACCGGGGCGCCGCCGCCCTGCTGCGAACGGTAGAAGTTGATGGAGCGCGAAATCTCCGCGTTGAGGCGCGTCATGACCGTGCGGCAGACCTTGGAGATGCGGTCGAGCGTCTCGTCTTCATCCTCCGTCACTCCGCCAAGCGACACGTACGCGCTTTCGCGCTTGATGCCCTCGGCCTCCTCGATGGTGCAGCCAAGCGCCTGCGCAATCTCCTTAGTGATCGTGTTGCCCGCGACGGGGATCGACCGGTTGTAGAGCTTCTCGCCCTCGGCTATGACGAGCGAGGTCGTCTTCGCGCCGATGTCGAGGATCACGACGCAGCCTTCGTCGCCCTTGACCGCCCTGAGCGCGTTCGTAAGCGCGATCGGCGCCACGCTGACGATCTCGGGCGTGAATCCGGCGGACACAACGGCGGACGTTATCGACTCGACCTGGTCGGTCTTCGCCGCGACGATGAGCACGGCCTTGTCGCCGTTCTCCGTATCGCCCAGCACCTGGCGGTCGCACACCATCTCGTCGATCGGGAACGGTATGTTCTGCTCGACCTCGTAGCGGACCATCTGCTCGAACTTGGCCTGGTCGCTCCCCGCCATCGGGATCGCGGCGAAGCGCTGGAAGGACATCTGCCCCGACAGCGACACCGCCACCTTGCCGGGCTTGATGCCCTTCTCGCGCACGATCTCCATCAGGGCCGGCACGAGGATCGTGTCGACGTTGCCCGCGTCCAGCGGCATGGAAAGCGGCGCCGTGCCGTACTTGAGGAGCGCAAGGCCGCGCCCCCTCGTCTCGTACTCGGCGAGCGCGATCGCGCTTGCGCCGATGTTGAGTGTAAGAAATTTCTTTGCCATGGGTTTTGCCGTTTCGGTTTTGCAGCTTAAGCGTTACTGCGCGACGTACTCGTAGTCGTTCGGGTTCACGAGGGCCCAGATCGTCTTCGAGCGGTCGACAAGGCCTTGGCGGCGCTCGATCATCGGATCGCCGTTCGGCTGCGTCGCGTTCATGACCTTCTGGTCGTTCCAGAAAGCCGACTCAAGCGACTTGGGATGGTGGAAGTTCTTGAGCTCGCCGCCCTCAGCCTCGCAGTCGCCTCCGAGGACCTCGCCCTTGGCGTTGGTGATCACAAGGCCGATGGCCTTCGGCTCGCCGTAGCGCTCAAGATAGGACGGGTGCAGGCAGACGGACGCCGCGTGCGATCCCTTCGGGATGTTGTAGTAGGTCGTCGAGGTCGTGAAGTAGGAGTACGGGGCGATGCCTTCCTTGTTGCCCTTGTTCTCCGTCGCGGACTTCGTCTCGAGAAGGACGTGCCACGTGAAGGTCAGCTGGTCCTGAAACGGGACAAAGGTCGAGTACTTCGTCTCAAGCACGATCCACTTGCGCGGCTTCGTGTAGCACTGCGGGAGAAGCGACGCCCCGGCGAGCGCAGGCGCGGAAAGCGTCGAGGGACGGCCCGTCTTCGGGAACTGGTCAATGATGACCTTTGCGGCCTTGCCGGTCGTCACATCATCCTCTGCTTCCGCCGCTGCCGCCGCAGCGGGCCTCTTCGTGCTGACGCTGGCGCCGGCCCTGCGGGTGATGCCCCTCGCCTGCGCGAACGCTGCGCCGACCAGGACCGCGGTCATTGTGGCTATAACGAGTTTCTTCATTTTTCAGTTCCTTTCTTTAAATCAGCCTTTTTAGAGGACCTTCATCTTTGGCAGGTCGTTGATGTCCACGAGCCCGACCACCCGGCCGGACGCGTCGCACACCGGAAGGTCGTCGATGTGCTTTTTTTCGAAAACCTTTAGCAGTTCGGACGCGAACACGTCGTCGCGCACGAACATCGGGGAGCGCGTCATGTGATCGCCCACGGGCGACTTGAGCAGACCGTCCGCCCCCGCGCCCGCATCGTCCGCCATCATCCGGCGGAAGTCCCCGTCCGTGAATATCCCGACAAGGCGCCCGCCTGCATCCGCGACAACCGCGCTTCCGCCCTGCGCCTTCGTCATCGCCATGAGCGAATCCATCACCGTCGTCTCGGGCTTCACCACGGCGAGCTTCGCCCCCGTGCGCATGATGTCCGTGACCTTCAGTACGAGCGCCCTTCCTATCGCGCCCGCCGGATGGTTCATGGCATAGCTCGAAACGTCGAACTTCAGCGCGTCGAGCATTACCATCGCAAGCGCGTCCCCCATCGCCATCGTGGCCGTCGTCGAATTCGTCGGCGCCATGCCGAAGGGGCACGCCTCCTTCCCGCACGGAATCTCCAGGTGGATGTCGCTCATCTTCGCAAGCGTCGAACGGGGCTTGCCCGTCATTCCTATCACCTTGAGGCCGTGGCGGCGGATCGCCGGTATCAGGCGCAGTATCTCGTCGGACTCGCCCGAGAAGGAAAGCGCGACGAGGACGTCCCTCGGCGCGACCATCCCGAGGTCGCCGTGCATCGCCTGCACCGGATTGAGGCAGATGGAGCGCGTCCCCGTCGAGGCGAAGATCGCGCTCATCTTTTCGGCGACGGCAAGGTTCTTGCCAACGCCGGTGACGACGATTATGCCCTCCGCGCGTATGCAGCCGAGCATGAGCTCCACGGCCTTCGTGAAGCTCTCGCCCAGCGATTCGCGCGTCCTGCGAAGGCCTTCGATCTCGATGTCGAAGACCTCCCTGGCGCGGGCTATCATTTCGTCATTAGTCATCTTCTTCCTTGCTCTTCCTTACTTTGTCGTCGACTGGAGAAGCGTGACGCAGATCGTTCCGACGATGTCCTCGGCGGAGCATCCGCGCGAAAGGTCGTTCATCGCCTTCGCGAGGCCCTGGAGGTTCGGTCCGATCGCAACCGCGCCTCCGATGCGCTGCGCGATCTTGTAGCCGATGTTGCCGGCCTGGAGATCGGGGAATATGAAGACGTTGGCGTTGCCCTGTATCTCGCCCTTCGGGTTCTTGAGCTGCCCGACGGAAGGAACGATGGCCGCGTCGAACTGGAGTTCGCCGTCCATCTTGATCCCAGCCTCGGCGAAGCGGGGCTTCGCGAGCTCGACCGCCTTCTGGACCTTCTCGACGAGATCGCCCGCGGCCGACCCCTTCGTGGAGAAGGAGAGGTACGCCACGCGCGGCTCGTTGCCCGTGAGCTCGCGGTAAGTCGCCGCAGTCGCAAGGCCGATGTCTACGAGCTGCTCGGACGTCGGGTTGGGGATGACCGCGCAGTCGCCGAACGCGATCACGCTGTCGCCCGCAGGCGTCGGGTTCTGGAGGTCTAGGATGAAGCAGCTAGACGCCGTCTTCACGCCCTTCTGCGTTCCGAGCGTGTGGAACGCCGCGCGCAGCATGTCGCCCGTGGAGGCGATCGAGCCGGCGACGAGTCCGTCGACTCGCCCGAGCTTGACCATCATTCCGCCGAAGTAGATGCGCTTCGTGCGGAGCGTCTTCTGAGCGGCAGCGAGGTCGATGATCTTCTGCTTCTCGGCGGGCTTCTTGGACTCCTTTGCGTTCCAGGCCTCGAGATACGCCTTCTCGAGCTCCTCGTCGCCCTGCGTGTAGTCGATCGTCTTGATGCCGCGCGCGGCGAGGCTGAGTCCGGCCGACGCCTCCGCGACGGCGATCTCCTCCGCCGTGCCGAGCACGATTGGCGTGCAGATCTTGCGGTCGACGCATGCGCACGCGGCGGTTATGACGCGCGCGTCCATGCCCTCGGGGAGCACGACCGTCTTGTTGAGCGCCGAGGCGCGCGCGATGATTTCGTTGATTGCGTTCATTTTTATTTTGCCTTCTATTTGCCTGTGTTCAGCGGTTTGCTTCGATTGCCGTCGGCATCAGCCGCCAACATTACTTTCCAAGCACCCTCACGCAGTCCCTTGCGATCATGAGCTCTTCGTTCGTGGGGATCGCGATCACGGGGATCTTCGAGCCCTTGGCGGAGAGCACCGCCGTGACGCCGTGGGACTTCTTGTTCGCCCGCTTGTCGAGCTTGATGCCAAGCGCCCCGAGGCGGTTGATGATGCGCTCGCGGACCTCGGACGAGTTCTCGCCGATTCCGCCCGTCATGATGATCGCGTCGGCGCCGCCGATGATCGTGTTGTAGCCGCCGATGTAGAGCGCCGTGCGGTAGGCCAGCATCTCAAGCGCGAGCTCGGCCGCCTTGTCGCCCTTCTCGGCCTTCGAGCAGATGTCGCGGCAGTCGCTCGAGCCCGTGAGCGCGAGGAGTCCCGACTTCTTGTTGAGGAGCGTATCCGCCTCGGCGGGCGTGAGCTTCTCGGCTTCCATGATGGAAAGGACCGCCGCCGCGTCGATGTCGCCGCAGCGCGTGCCCATCACCATGCCCGCGAGGGGCGTGAGGCCCATAGAAGTGTCGACGCACTTGCCCTCCTTGACGGCGGCGAGAGACGACCCGTTGCCCATGTGGCACGTGACGAGGTTGACCTTCGAGACGGGCTTCTTGAGGAACTTCGCGGCCTCCTCGACGATGAACTTGTGCGAGGTGCCGTGGAAGCCGTACTTGCGGATTCCCATCTTCTTGTAGTACTTCGGGTCGATCGCGTACATCGCCGCGCAGTCGGGCATCGTCTGGTGGAACGCCGTGTCGAAGACGGCGACGTTCGGCACGCCCTTGAATATCTTCTCGCACGCCTCGATGCCGCCGAGGTTCGCCGGCATGTGCAGGGGCCCGAACTTGACGAGCGCCTTGCACTTCTTCATGTTCGCCTTCGTCATCAGCACCGAGTCCTTGAACACCTCGCCGCCGTGGAGGACGCGATGGCCGATCGCGTCGATGTCCTTCGGGCAGCCAAGGGCCTCGACCACGCTCTTGAGCGCGGCCGTGTGGTCCTTGGGCCCGCCGCAGCCGATGCGCTCGACCAGGCCCTTCGCCAGCCGCTCGCCCTTCGTCATGTCGAAGAGCTGGTACTTGAGCGAGCTGGACCCTGAGTTGATTACGAGAACCTTGCGAATTGTCTTCTTTGCTTTCATTTGAGCTTTCTTTCTTGCTTGATACTTACTTCTCAACGGCGATCGAGAAGAACATCTGCGCCGGGTTGCCCTTCGACTCGAGGAACTCGGAGAGGTCCATGTCGCCGGTGGACTGCGTTCCGTCCTCGGAGACGGTCAGCGTCACGTACACGCCCGTGTCCTTCCAATCGGCCTCGGAGAGGTTGTTCTTGTAGAGGACCTTGGCGTTGACCGTGACGGAGCCCGACGAGCCGGAAGTCGTCCAGATCGTGCTTTCAGGACCGGAGCTGCCGCCAGTCGTCGTCGTCACCGTGCTGTCGACGTCGGCCGTGATGACGAGCTTGCCGTCGACGAACGCGATGGACGTGATCTTGCCGGAGCTTTCAGCCTCGGTGTCGCTCTCGACGCCGACGAGCGCCGCCGAGTAGCTGGACTTGCCGGACGGATCGACGTCGAGCGCCAGGACCGCGATGCCCGCGTTCTTGATCGCGTTGAGCGCGTGGGCCGCAAGGCCCGCAGCCTCGGATCCGTCGCCCTGGGCGGTGGTGAGCTCTCCGTTGAGCGCGTCGTTGATGACGACGCCGCTGATCGTTCCGTCGATCGTCTCGACCGACGTGTCGAGCGAGCCGTCGTTGTTGATCATCTCCCACGCGTCGGGCAGGCCGTTCTGGTTCGTGTCGACGTCCTCGATGTAGACGTCGACGAGGTCACCCGCATCGCGCTTGCTGCCGATCTCGACGACCGTGGGCGAGTAGATCCACTCGTTGACCGCGTTTTCGCGCGGGCAGGCGTAGCCCCAGGACTCCCAGCTCTGGCGCGTGGACTGCGTGCCGTACTTCTTCGAGTCGATGTACGCGCGGACATAGTACTTGCCCTTCGGCAGGCCGATGATCGTCGCGTTGACCTCGTGCTCGACGTCGAACGCGGCGGCCTTTGCCTTGCCGGAGTTCGCCCTGATGACGTGGCGTCCCGCGGGGTCGCCCGTGAAGTCAGGCGTCGTGAACGCCTCGACGACGATGTTGCCGCCGGAGAGGACGCTGTCGGGTCCGAAGTACTTCGCGCAGACGCCGATCGAGCCGTACTCGTCGCTGTTCTGGAGCGTGTTGACGTAGAGGTTCGCCTTCTCCGACCAGGAGTCGCTCTTGAACTTGGAGTTCTTGATCGAGACCTGCCAGGTGTAGCTCTCGTCAGGCTTGAGCTCGCTGTCCGCGTAGATCGGCGGCTCGAATGTGTAGACGCCGTTGCGGTCGCAGGCGGGCATGCGCATGTTGCCGGAGCTGTAGACGACGTTGTTCGCGGAATCGAGCACGCGCAGCGAGAACGCCGTGTAGCTGGAGCCGAACGCCTTCGCCCAGTCGCTCTCGCCGGAGATCTTCCAGCTGAACTTCGGACGCGCGCCGACCATCGTCAGGGCGTTGTTCGTCGGGACCGCCTTCGCCCTCGTCGCATCGAAGCGGCGGGAGATCACGTAGCTGAACGCGCTGATGTCGTTCGTGCTGCTGTTCCTCTCGAAGCTCGACGTGCCCTCCTCGCCGATCACGACGAGATACGTGACGTTCGTGACGTCGATGCCGAGCAGATCGACCGCGTCTGCGCCGCTGATCTCGGCGAAGTAGTCCCAGTCGAGGTCAAGGTCGCCGTTGGCGAGTATCTCGCGCTCGGTGAGGCACGTCGCGTCAAGCATGTTGACGTAGCCGGAGGCGACCTCGCGCGCCGGGAATCCGGCGAGGTTGCGCGGATAGCCGTCGACCGTCCAGCGCGCGACGCGGTAGCGGAGGTACTTCTCGTCGTTCTCGACGGCGGCCTCAAGGACGTGCTCGAGGTTCGTGCTGACGTTGAACCGCGGGTCGTCCGTGGACACGGCGTCGACCGGCGCAAGCTTCCTGTCGGCCAGGCCCTCCCAGAGGTTCATGCGCGTCGTGACCGGGCTGTAGTCCGTGAGCTCGAGCTCGAAGGACGGCTTGTACCAGCTGACGGCGACGTTGCGGATGTAGCCGAAGGGCTCGCCGGGCGTGAGCTCGCCGTCGGAGTCGAGGTCGTAGAACGCGACGAAGTCGTTGCTGCCCTCGCGCAGAGCGCCCGTGTCGGGACGCCCGAGGTAGAGGTTGAGCTTCTGCGACTGGAGAGTCGGCACCTGCGCGCTGTAGCTGATGCGGACGAGCGAGTTGACGATCGTCGTCGTTCCGTTCGTGCTGCCGCCGAGGGAGGAGTGCTCGAAGTTCTTGAGGTCGAGCGCATACTCGCCGGTGACGAGGTTGATCGTTCCGACGCGGGTTCCCTGGAAGCAGATGTAGCCGTTCTCGGTCGTCTCGTCCGACGTGACGGTGATGTCGAAGTCATCCGTGAAGCTCGCCCAGTCGGAGGTTCCGACCTGGAGCTTGATGCGCCCGGGCCTGAACCCGCTGGCGGAGTAGTACGTCGTGCCGTAGACGCCGTACGCGTCGACCCACTCGAGGTATTCCTCGTATGTGCCGTTCGTCATGCCGCGCAGCGTCACGCCGTCTTCCTCGTAGATCTCCCAGACGTAGAGGTCGTTGCCGAGGAAGGACGAGAACTCGAGTTCGACGGAGTTCGGGTCGATGTTGCCGGGCGTGAGGGTTCCATGGACAACCCTGTCGCTCCAGATGCCGAGGTTCTGGACGCGTTCGACCGCCTGGCCGGGATAGATCGTCCACTGCGCGTCGCTGAGCGCGCCCTTCGCCTGCGTCGTGGTGCCGCGGCGGTACGCCTTGACCACGAGAGGAACGACTGTGTTCGTCGCCGTCGCGCTGGTGGCGTCGGCCTCGGAGAGGCGCTGCGTTCCGTTGTAGCGGATCGTGGCCGAGACAGTCGGAATCGGGTAGTCCGTCACCTCGCCAGCATTGACCTGGTGGCTGATGAACTTGGACTGGATGCCCGAGACGAACTCGTTGTAGCGGCACTCGCTGAACGCCGTCCAGCCGTCCTCGTCGTTGTCGGAAATGCCGGTCTTGGCATCCCAGAGGTAGCGGCTGACGTAGGCCGTGCCGAGTATCTTCTCCCAGAAGTCCTCCATCATGTCGTGGTCGGTGAAGATCTCGCCCGCGTAGAGCTGGCCGATCTTGAAGAAGTAGTCGCTTTCGTACTTGCTGACGGAGTGCGACTTCCTCGGGTCGAACCTGACGCCGAGGTCGAACACGTCGGAGAGGAGGTATTCGGTGTAGTTGCTCAGGCCGTCAAGGTCGTCGTCGTCGGACGCCGCGCCCTGCACCGAGTAGAAGTTGGACCACCAGTCGGGCATTCCGTCCGCATCGTCGTCGACGAGGTTCTTGAACTCGGGATGCAGCACGCCGTCGGGCAGGAGGCCCTTGGCGACCGCGTACCAGTAGGAGGCCGCGTCGGGATAGGCGTCGCGCGCCCAGACCGGGATGCCCGTGTCTTCGGGATCGGCGTCAAGGCCGACCGCGCCATCGGACGTCACCATCCAGGCGTCTTCAGGACCCTGGCCGTCCCACGTCTCCTCAAGGCGCTTCGCGAACGCATAGCCAACCGGCACGAGGTCGTCGGTTCCGGTGAACTCGTGAGTCAGGTCGTACCTGAAGCGGGAGAGCATGTTGGCGGCTCCGCCGGAGACCGCAAGGCGGCGCAGCTTCATCAGGAGGAAGGAGTCGGTGTAGTCGTCCTGCTCGAGCGTGTACGGGTTCATCGCGTTCGCGATCTCGAACTTGTCAACGTTCTGGAAGGACGCGGGCGTGTAGCCGGCGTACTGCTCGCTCCAGTACATGCTGTCGCTGAACGTACCGGCAAGGCGCGGCAGGTGGTTGACCGTATTCTGGATCCACGGCACCGTCCACGGATTGTTGTAGACCGCGTCGTCGCTGAGCTCCTCGTTGGAGAGGATGTCGCGCCACCAGCCGACCATCACCTGGTTCTCCAGAACCGAGCCGTCGGTAGGCGACTGGACGGTCGCGAGGACGTTCGCCTGGAAGCCGGGGACGATCCTCTGGACGTTTGCCTCTTCGGTCGCGCCGGGGAGAGTGCTGAACGTATAGTGCTGGATCAGCTCGGGATCAAGGATGTCCCTATACGTGCCGTCGTTTCTGCGCGCCCCGTTCTTGAACTGGTTGAAGACGGTCTCGCGCATGCTCTTGACCTGCTCCGTGGACAGGCGGACCTTCCAGGCGGAGTTGATCTGGCTCTGGCTGCGGGCGCCGTCCCAGACGCGGACTTCGTCAACGCTTCCCTTGAAGAAGCTGCTGGCGATCTCGCCCCAGTCGGTCGCCTCTGCGGCAAGCCCCGCGTTGAACGCGGCCTTGCCAGTAGCCTTCGCGCCGATGATCGTCGCGGCAGGCCCGACGTAGTAGGTCGAGTACGGGAAGCCGAGGTACGAGCCGTACTGCGGATCCTGCGTCGTCGTCATGACGCCGTTGGCGGGGATGAGCCCCGTGGCCTGGATGTCGACTCTCTTGCCGTTGACGTAGAGGGCGAACTCCGCTCCGTCGAACGTCGCTGCGACATGCGTCCACTCGTCGACCGCGAGGTCGCCGCCCGTGATCCTGACGGACCTCTTGGTCGAATCCTCGAACTCGGCGTAGGCATGGCCCTCGGCGTCGACGCCGATCGCGAAGTTGCTGCGGATGACGGCGTTGGAGTTGACGAGGTCCCAGCCGGCGTAGTTAATCGCGCGGCTGACGACGCACTGGTCTTCGTCGGTGATCTCGGCGGGACGCACCCAAGCCTCGACCGTGAACTGCTTGAACAGGTCCTGTCCGAACGAGTTGCGGACGACCGAGCGGAAGTTTATCGCAATGCCCGGGTTGTCGCGACCGCCGAAGTACATCGACTGGCGGCGAGCCGGGTCGGAGAAGTCGATCGGGTCGGTCATGGGCTCCGTGGCCTTGACCGTCTCGCGTCCGTCGCTCTTGAAGTCGGAGTCGGTGTCGTAGCCTTCGTTCTCCTCGAACGCGGTGACGTACTGCGTCATGAAGGAAGGCCACTTGCGGCTATCCGGCACCGGCTGCTCGTTGACGTAGTAGAGCGCGGTGTACGACGGGCTCTTCGTAAGCACGATTGGTTCGTTCGTGACAACGCCGTCGGTCATCACCGGCAGTCCGGTCGCGCCGTCGCGCACGATGCGCCCGAACTTGTTGGTGAGGACCATCTGGACATGGGTCAGGGACTCGACCAGGTTCGTTCCGGCAGTGGTGTCGGTCATCCACAGCGGCGTCGGGTCGGTGTGCTTCGTGCCAGGCGTCGTGATGTTCGCGAGGATCGTCTCCTCGGTGTTCCTGAATCCGTCGCCGTCGGCGTCGCAGTCGTAGGTACCCATCATCCACGGGAACTTGATCGGGTCGAAGAGCGGCGTCTCGACGTTGTTCCAGCCAACCCACGCGTTCTGCCATGCGCTGACGTGCTTGATGGGCGGATCAATCGTTCCGTCGTAGCCGACAGACGTGGTCGTGAAGGTCCACGATCCATAGAGGTACGCGTCGTAGATGATGTCGCTGACGGTTCCGCCAAGCAGTCCCGTATCCTCGTCTGCAAGCTGTCCGTAGTGTCCGAGCAGCGGGTTGAGGCCGTGGTAGAGCTCCCAGTAGTCGTCCATGCCGTCGTTGTCGGTATCCCACAACCTCGGGTCGGTCGAGACGTAGTAGGGGGTGCTGCAGGTCTGCGTGGCGATGCCAAGCCCGACCTCGACGGTCCTCGGGACGACCTCCCACCACTCCTCGGCGCCGTACTCGGGATGAGCCGGATGCTCGCACTGGACGTAGTAGTAGAACTTGCCGTCCTGGTATTCCGAGTAGACGGACGTGTAGCTATAGCCAGTCTCCTCGCTGTACGACACAAAGTCGTTCGTGACGACGACGCCATCGGCGCCGACCAGGTCGAAGAGCTCATGCTCGTAGCCGAACTCGTCCTCCCACGTCTCGAAGTCCTCGTACGTCTCCCTGGGCATGTCGTAGTAGCATGTCGGCGGCAGGAGGTACTTGTAGCCGAGCTTGACCTTCGCCTTGTCCCAGTCGCGCGGAGGATCGGCGAAGTAGCCGAGTGCGCGCAGCATGTCGGGATTCGCCTTGGCGTACGCGGCGAAGTTCTTGTAGCCAAGCGTATCGCCGATCGTATCGAGCTGGGCCTCCTCGTAGGGCTCGACAAAGCTCATCTTGAGGTAGCCGTCCTCGCCAAGCCACTCACCGCGGACAATCTTGCCCTGCGCTTCGTCGTAGCCGGGGATGTCGCAGCCCATGAGCGGGGTGCGGCAGTCGTCGTAGCGGAAGTGACGCATGGCCTGAACCATGTACTCCTGCCAGTTCTGGAGTCCGTCGCCATCCCAGTCGAGATCGCGCGCACCGACGATGAGCTTCGTTCCGGCGTCTGCGACCGTCGGGTCCATGCCCATGATCACGTAGTAGTTTTTGGCGTTGCCGGTGTCGTCCTCCTCGGTATCGAGGGTGTCGCCTTCGCCCTGCTCTTCGGAGTCCTCTTCTTCGGACTCTGTGTCTTCAGTCGCGACTTCGTCGATCGCGGCCATCTTGCCGCTGTAGGCAGCAAGCGCAGCCCTGATGTCGTCGTATATGTCCTCGTCGGGCGCTCCGGCCGGGAACACGCCTTCGGCTACCGACTCGCCGTTCATGAGAATGCCGGCGTACTGCATTTCCCATCCGTCGGGGAGTCCGTCCTCGTCGGTATCGATCGTCGTCGGGCTCATGCCGCCGCCGGGGATGCAGATGCCGCCGTTGTCGTGCGGCAGGCCGTAGACGGTGAAGTGGTTGGTCCTCTTGGTGCCGTTCTGGCCCCACCTGTTGAACACAAAGCCAGTCGTCCACTTCGCGCCTTCCTCGCCGTCGATAACCGTGTCGCCGTCGGTGTCGGGGTCACGTGGATCCGTCGGGAAGAACTTGTTGTACCAGCGGTACATGCAGCCGTCCGCCTTGCTCGGGTGGTTGGCGTAGATCGTATCGCAGGCCTCGTAGCAGCCGCAGGAGTCGGTGCCCGCGTACTCGGCGACGAGAGTGGAGAGCTTGTCGCTGTCGTACGTGTCCCTGTCGGCATCCGTGGTCGCCAGGTAAGGACGGGGCGTTCCGTCGTTGTACGTGGTCGACGTGCGGTAGAGGACGTCGCAGCCAGGGCCTGCGGGAATCGTCCACTTGATGTTCGGGTTCACGCCGACGTAGAGTTCCCAGCCGTCCGGCACGCCGTCGCCGTCAGTATCGGCGCCGTGCTGCGCCTGGCCGTAGGGCTTGTCGGAGTAGTCGCCCCAGACCCTGCCGTCGAAGGGCGTGTTCGGATTCGTCGTAGCCGAGGCGACGATTCCGGCGATCGTGTTCTTGTCGGCCGCAATGTCCGCCTCATCGGCCTGGTAGCTTCTGAGACCGACGATGTAGCGGTATTCAAGAAGCCTGAATTCGTCGCGGGCGGTGTAGTCGACTGTGTTGACCGCAGTGCCGGCGGTTCCGCTCTTGATCCAGCGTCCGTTCACGAGACCCTGGTTGTTCCTGTACCAGCCCGTGCGCGGGTCGAATCCCCAGAAGCGGTAGACCTGGTGGTGGTAGAGGTCGACTGTCGAGCCAACAGGCTGGACGGTCGTGTTGACCTCAACAGTCCGCGTGCGGAACAGGTTATTCGGCCTCGTGTTCTCCGTCGTCGGAATGTATCCGCCGTTGAAGGGCGCAACCTGGAACGCAACGGCCGTCACCTGAGCGGACTCCTCCGTCGTGTCGAGCGCGAGAAGGTCCTCGAACGCCCACATAGTGCCGTCGGTCGCGGTGTAGAGCCAGAAATAGCCTGTGTCGATGATCGGGATCGTAGCACCGGTATCCCTCTTCGTTCCGACCTTCGCCTTGGCCATGAAGTCTCCGTCGAGGTTCATGTTTCCGTTGACGCTGTCGTTGTCGGCCGCGATCGGGTTGATGTTGAAGTATGTCTCGTAGAAGTCGCTCGTGCCGTCGCCGTCAGTATCCCAGAAGATCGGGCTCGTGCCGATGAGCATTTCCTCCCAGTCGTAGAGTCCGTCGTTGTCGGTATCCTGCTTGGTCCAGTCGATGACGACGTTCGGGTTGAAGATGAGGGCGATCTCCTCGCTCGGAATCTCGACGCCCGTCTCGAACGTCGCGGGGTTAAGCGTGAAGCGCATGCCCTTGACCGGACCCTTCGCCGCGTCGAAGCCGACCGTGGCCGCATACCAGAAGTAGTACTCGTAGCCGTCGGCCATGCCGTCGCCGTCGGTATCCGCGACCGTGGGATCGGTGCGGTTCTCGACCGTGAAGCCCCAGGTCGTGGCATCGCCCGCCTTGTAGTTGGCCCAGGTGGAGTCGATGTACCTCTTGGCCGCCTCCTGCTGGTCGTCCGTCGTGAGCCAGTTCTCGACGTCGTCCGCGTTGTACGTCCCGAGGAGCGCCTCGGCGAGTTCGCCTCCGGTCGCCTCCGCGTGCCTGACGAGCGCGAGCTTTTCGGGAACGCTCAGATCGAGGTCGGAGACCCAGCCGTCGGACGCCTCGCGCGCATCGACCTTGAACATGCCGTAGTTGAGTCCGTCGTGGAAGCCGCGGATCTCAAGCCTCGTCGTGAACGGCTGGCCGATGTCGACGCGGCTCCACTGGCTCGTCGGATTCGGAACGAGCTTGTCCGCTCCGATCAGACGCGCGATCGGGTAGAAGTCGGCGTCGTCGTTGAGGTTGTTGATGCCGGGGAGTTCGGACCCAAGGCCGTCCGCAGTGGCGAGGTAGCCGCCCTTGTACGCCTTGGCGAGCGCGAAGTAGTCAGGCACTCCGTCGCCGTTGATGTCGCCCATGTTGTCGCCCGCGCGCCATTCCCTCGCGAAGACGGCCTCGACGTAGCTCACGGGATAGCCGCTGCCGTCCTCGAGAGTCTGCGTCGGGAGGCTGAACGGCGAAATCTGCGCGACGTCGGCGCCGTACTTGGGCGCGACGTACGCCACGTAGGACGCCTCCTCGCCGCCGGAGCTGCCGCCCGCGAGAATCCAGGCATAGGGGAAGCTGTCGCGGTTCTGTCCGTCGACGTACGTGTACCAGTCGCCCGTCGTCCAGAGTCCGCCCCACGGATTCATCGCGATGTCGCGACCCGCGTCGAGCGTTCCGTCCTCGATCGCGCCGACCTTGTAGCCGTACGCGTAGATGTTGACCGTGTTGAGGTTCTTGCAGTTCCAGTCAACCGTCCAGCTGTTGGCGGCAAGAGGCTCGACGCCCGTGCCGAGGACATAGACATGGCCCGCGCCGAGGCCGTCCGCCGCTGCGTACGTCTGGGAGACCGGTATCTTGCCGTTGCCGCTGCCGGGACCCGTCGCATTCGTAGTCAGGGTCTTCGTGGCGGGCATGTTGTAGCTGTAGACGCGGGTGAACTCGCCGCCGTCCTTGTCGGTTACGGTGAGGTAGACGTCAAGCCTGCCCGTGCCCGTTCCGAAGTCGGGCGTCACGGAGTAGGACTTGCCCTCCGTGATGTACTCGTCGACGGGGTTCGTCAGGTCGCCCGTCAACTGGACGCGGATGCCGGGGAAGGCCGCGATGCCCGCGAAGTCCGCGGGAATGTCGCCCGTGCCCTTGATGCTCCAGCTAATCGTCTTGGCCGTCGTCCAGTAGTTCGTTCCGTTCTCCTCCGGAGCCGTCACGACGGGCTCGGCGTTCTCGACGTACGCAACCGCGCGGTTGTTCGTCTTGTAGTACTCGGCCCAGGTCTTGGTCGGATCGGTGGACACGCTGTCGTTGAGGACCGACGCGACGATCAGGAAGCCCTTGCCGGACGAATCGTCGGTACCGTCCATCTCCTCGACGTAGACGTCAAGCGCATCGGCGGAGTTGAAGGTGAGGAAGTAGGTGTCGGCCGCCGCGTATGCCTCATAGCCAGCGGGGGCCGTGAGAAGCGCGGAGTCGAGCTTGAACTTGCCGGGGTTGGGCGCGCCCGCCGCGGCGAGCGAGTTCACCTTCACCATGACGACGATCGGCTCGGTAGAGGCGAAGTATCCGCCAAGGCCGACCTTGATCTGGACGCGCTTCTCGTTCTCGAAGAAGACGCCTTCGTTGGGAAGCGTGACCGTGAGCTGCGGCTGGTCGATGATGACGACGTATGTCTCGCTCTTGAGCTCAGCCCAGTCGCGCATGTCCTTGTCCTGGACCTGGACAGTGATCGTGTACGTACCCGCAGCCGGGAATGCGTACTTGAGCTCCATGTCGTCGGGATTGCCCGTCAGCTCCTGAATGTACGCCGCGCCGCCCGTGCGCTTGACCGTCCACTTGACGCGGAACTTGTCAGCCTCCTCGGTCGCCGTGAGGTCGTACTGGCCAGGATCGTTCACCTTGACGGTGAGCGTCTGCTCGATTCCGACGGGATACGTGCTGGGATACGTGCCGGTGTCGTCCGGCGGCTCGTTGTTGAGCTCGACGCGAGCAATTGTCGGCTCAACGTTGTTGACCGTCACGTTCGTCTGCTCGCAGTTGTATCCGGAGACGATGGCGCTCTCGTCGTAGTTGGCAGTCGTGCAGAGTACTACCTTGAAGTAGAACTTGCTCCCGTTGTATCCACCGTCGAGGAACGTGACGTCGCCAGAAACAGCCGTCGTGTCGGCGGGAATCTCAAGGCCGGTCGCAGCCGCCTTCTCAGTGTCCGTCATGTCGGAGGTAATGACGAAATCATAGCCCTCGGCCCTGAAGTCGCCCTTCTTGGCGCCGTCATTGACCGCAACCACATAGGCCCACAGCGAGGCGCCCGTGTCGTTCGGCTCGTTGAGCGCGATCGAGAACTCTCCCGTATCGCCTTCGTCGTACGTCTTGCGGTCGGTTCCGAGTATGACCGTCTTGGGAGCCTGGACCGTCGCAAGGACGGACACCTCCACCTTGCCGTTGTTGATCGGCTCGATGATGCGGAAGGACGAGTTGAACGTGTCGCCAGTCGTCCTGCCGACAGAGGAAGTCGTATACCTGATCTTGGGAAGCTTTCCGTCTGCGTCGCGCAGAACGTTGCCAGCCCCGATGTAGTATTCACCGGCAAGGTCAACCCACGTGCTGGCGTCGTTCTGCTTGAACTGGATCGTGTAGCCGCTGTCCGTTCCCGGAACGAGCTGCGTGTGCGCATACGTGTCGGCAAGCTCGATCTCGATTTCCTTCTCGACGCCGGACGTTGCACCTATCTCGCTGCCTGCCGAAGGCGCAACGATGACGGTGGGATCCGCAACGACTTCGAGCGCGGCAACCTGGAAAGCGTCGGGCGAAAGGCCCGTCGCCGCGATGTCCTCGGCGGAGACGGACGGAATGAAGTCAATCGTGGAGCCGCCTGACGTGAACTCGTCGGCGCGGAGGGTGTAGACGTAAACGGGAACGCCGTTCGCGGCGCCCGAGGTGTTCTTGGGAAGCGTGACCGTGACCGTGTCGCTGAGCGCGTTGATGGTCTTGACACTCGTGGCGGAAGTGGACATCTTGACATACTTGGTCATGTCGAGCGTCTGGCCCGCGATGTCGGGCGTGATCGTGACGTCGATGTCCTGTTCAAGCGGCTGGGTGAGGTAGACCGTGAGAGTCGCAGCGCGGTTCAGGTGGCTCGCGCTGTTGGCCCTGGCCGTCTCGGGATCGACCGTGACGGCGACCGTCGCGGGCATGGGCTCGACGCACTTGACCGGAACTGTGATGAAGTCCTCGACGATCGTGCCGTCGGCGCTGGAGGTGTAGTACTCGTCGAAAGCGGAAAGGACGAGCTGCGCCGATTCGCCCTCGGCCACGCCCCAGAGGTCAAGTCCGCAGGAATCGAAGCTGACGGACGTCGCGCCGCCGGGGATTGTGAGCGTGCCGACCTTCGTCAGGCGCGTCTCGCCGTCGGGGTGCTTCATGCTCTTCTCGGTTCCGCCCTTGACGTAGACGGCTTCGTCGTTCATCGACCACACGTAGAGCGTGCGCGCCTCGGTCGAGGCCGCGGGAAGGACGACGCTGGGAGTGTAGTTCGACGTGATGTTGGAATCCTGGTGGACATAGCGCCAGGCGGAGCCGTCGTCGGATTCCCACTTGGTGTCGAAGAAAATCGTCTGGACGAAGAACTGCGCCTGCTCAAGCGTGTAGTCGGCGATCCTTGCCCCGTCGGGAGCCGCCACGGGCTGCGCGGGATTGCCGAACGAAAGAGTGACCTCCTCCGCAGACGCGCCCTCGCCGGTCGTCAACGACCAGTTGTCCGTCGTCAGGCCGTACCACGCGTACTCGTTGCCGTCGCCCTGCTTGATGTCAGCAGGACCTGCCGACGTGGCAAGGCGGATCGGAAGCGCGAAGTCGCCCGGCTGCGTCGTGTACTTGAAGATGAGGTCCGTGAAGGCGTCGCTCTTCGCCTTCGGGTCCTGCTCCATCGTCGCGAAGTACGGACGCCCCGAAACGTAGATGCCGATCTGCGGACGCACTGCGGTCGATGCCGACGACAGGCCCTTGTAGTTCAGCTTCCACGGGACGTACGACGACGTCGCGGTGTCGTACCTGTTGTTCAGGCGAATGAGGAAGTAGAGGTTCTCGCCTGAACCCGCAGGATTCGCCAGCGACAGGTCGTATGTCTTGGCGGCGCCGAACTCGTCGCAGGGACGTATTTCGTAGATATCCCCTGCAAAGCCGAGCGACGCTGTCGCAAGGCCGAATGCGAGGGCCAGTGTCTTTAGTATTTTCGCTTTCATAAATCAGTTCCCCTTCCTCTGTTGTTCTTCAACAAATTTCTCCTGCTCGGCGCGGGCCTTGTGCAGACGGTCGCGCACGACCTGCTGGGCCTGCTGCCTGTTGGCCTCGAGCTCCGCCGCGCACTTGTCGAGCTCGGCCTGAAGGCGCTTGACCTCGGGAGAGTCCGGGTTCTCCGCCTTCGCCGCCTCGAGCGCCTTCTGAAGCTCTACAGTCCGCTTCATGATCGCGCGCATGCCCTCTTCGGACGCCTTGAGCGCCTTGAGGTACTCGGGGTCGTGCATCCGGTCGGCGAACGAACTCGCCTTCGCAGGATCGACCGCGCCGGGGACCTCCGGCTTCTCCTCGCGCGAACAGCCGCCGGAGCAGCCGCCCAGTCCAAGGGCGACCGCCGCGGCGAGCGTAAGCAGTCCGGCAGACTGCCTTATGCGTCTGCCTTTACTCGTACTCATAGTAGTTCTCCTTCTCGAGCATCTCGAATCCAATCGGTTTCGTTACGTCGTCAAGCGACCAGAAATAGAACAGGTTGCAGCCCTGGCCGAACTTTCCGCCGTGCAGCTCGAACCAGCGGCGCCACGCCGCGTAGCCCGGCGACGCGGGCGTGTAGGGGTCGTCGATCTCGATCTTCGTCTCGAAGTTCTCGTCGAACGACGTGCTGACGAAGTCGTCGTCGCACCTGAAGACGAACCACCTAAGCGGCACCCACGCATTCCTGTCGCTCGAACTGACTAGGCCGTTGCCGAGAAGGCCCGTGATCTTGAACGTTACGTTCGTGTCCGCCGCCCACTGCTTGAGCGAGAACTTCGAGCCGACCGTCGTCTCGCCGGGCCTCACGCCGCGCAGCGTGTAAGGCGCCCACGCGGTGTTGTCGTTCTCGTTCGTGATCCACATCTTCACGTTCATGCGCAGGTTCGTGAAGCTGCTGTAGTTCGCAACCTCCGCGCCGGTCTCGTCGATCATGTAGCCGTCGAAGTACTCGTACGTGCGAGGCGTCGGGGCGGACGACATGCCGCCGTACAGCGCAAGGCCGCCGGCCGTCGGGTCCATGTCGAGCCAGTACATCGACGTCAGCGTGAGGTTCGTTATGAAGCTGCCGTTCAGCCCCCTGTACTCCGCAAGCCTGATCTCGCCGTCGTCGTTCGCGAACTCGCCCTTCAGGGTGCGTCCGCCGGAGAGCCAGTCGACCACCGCGTCGGTATAGCGGTTGTCGTCGCCAAGCCCGAGCTCCCTGAGCTTGTCCTGAACGTTCGGCTTCGCGACGACCGAGAAGTTGTTGGACGCCCCGATGCCGACGACCGTCTCGTAAAGGCGCTCCGCCTCGGATATCGTCGTGAACGGAATCTCGGTCGAGACGGCCGAGCCGACCATGTTCGTCGTGACGGACTCGAGCTTGAACCACGGCGCCGCCTTGTACCTGATCGTCAGGCCGAGTTCGCTGCCCTTCACGAGGTACTGTATCTCGTTGCGCGGCGAATCGACGACGTCGCCCGCCGTCTGCGTCAGCCTCTCGCCCATAGTCGTGTCGAGGTTGCAGTAGACGATGATCGTGTCGCCGTTCGGCGTCGGATGGTTCGGGTCGATGTCCTGCTTCTTGCCGTTCTCGTCCGTGTTGATGCGACCAGGCGTCTTCACCCAGCGGTTCGTCCACGAATCGACCGTCTCGCCGCGTTCCTTGAACACGTCGACCGACCTGCCGTCGCCGCCTTCGTCCGCGCCGACGTAGAAGAAGTTCGCGCCCTTCACGCTCTTGTTGAGCGTGTTCACCGTGTTCGTCGGATGGTACGACCCGCCGTAGTTCACGGAGTTGCCCCACCAGTTCGTTCCAATGCACACGATCTCGTGCTCGACGATGTCGCTCGCGCGGACAAGCTGGAGCCCGAACGGCTGGATGCCGAGGATCTCGCCCGCCGCCGATATCGTCGACGTCGGTATCTGGACCTGCCACGTTCCGTCAAGCGTTCCGTCGCTCTTCCTGAGGTACTGCGACGACACCTTCGGCGTCGCGATCACGCGGTAGACCTTGTTCGCGTCCATCCCGAGCAGGCCCGGCTTCGTGCCCGAAAGCCCGTTCTCGCCGAATACCGCAAGCGTGTTCGTCACGACTTCGCCATGCCCGCCGACAGCCTCGAGCATCTTGATCTTCCAGCCCGAGATGTCCGCCTCGGCGGGAACCGCGACTTCGATGTACTGGTTGGAGACCTCGCTGTTCTGGAGGTCCATGTCGTACTCGTCGAAGAGGTTCACCTCGTTGATCCACGCCCAGTGCGGGGCGACAGTGTCGAGGATCGTGTACGCCGAGAAAGCGCCGCCCTCCGCGTTGAAGTCGATCTGGTTGTACCACTCCGGCTTCGTCCACTGCGCGGACGTAAGCCAGTTCGTCGAAGGAACCGTGCTGCCGACCTGCCAGAACTCGACCTCGAGCATGTACTGGTACGTGACGCCCGACGTCGCGATAGGCGCGATCACGTTCGCGGGAAGCGACTTGTTGCTCGAACGGTAGACGAGGTTGTCCTCAGTGGAGTCAGTCGCCAGCGTCAGCCTGACCGTCTTCGCGCTCTCCTTCGTCTTCCAGTTGTTCCAGCCCCAGGGCAGCTTGCCCTCGAAGTAGTGCAGGCGGACGTTCGGCGTCCTCCCAAGGTCGATCTCGTCTGGGAGAAGCTCCTTGTATATCTCGCACTGCACGCCCCACGTCTCGTTGCAGAGCGGCTGCTCCTGCTCGCTTGGGACGTTCGGGACTATGAGAAGGTCGTTCATGATGAAGTTGCGCGTGCCCGGATAGCCCCTGAACGCGCCGACGTTCCTGAAGCCCATCTTGGCGCGGACGGCCTCCGTTACGAGGACCTCGTCGAGGATGACGCGGACCGGGCTGCCCGAACCGGGCCAGATGCCCGCCCTGTCGACTCCGTCAACGCCGCTTACCGCAAGCCTGAACGCCGCGTAGTCGACGCCTGGCTCCGTCTTGTAGCTGTACGTCTTGAACGTCTTCGCGTTGACGCAGAAGTTCGTGATTTCTGTGAACTTCTCGGGCGCGTCCTCCTTCGCGCCAAGAAGCGTGACGTACGCATCCTGCGCATCGGTCGCCGCGTCGCTGTACCCGTACTTCCTCGCGCGGAACATGATCTCGCCGACGAGGTTCGTGCCGAAGACCGGAGTCTGCACGAACGGCATGTTCGCCTTGTACGTCTCGGAGTCTTCGTCGTAGGTGTCGACGCTAACGGAGTTGTTGAGCGCCATGCTCATGCCAAGTTCGTCCGCGCTCTGCGTCATGTCGGGAAGGTACATGCGGTTCTCCTCGTCTGAGCCGCTGGCGGAGGATATGCCGACTCCGCGCAGGTTCCAGCCCCACCAGCTCGAGTCGTCGAGCTCCGGCTCGTCAGTGCACTTGATGCCGGTGATGAAAATGTCGCCGAAGAGGCTCGGGTTGAGCTGCTTCGACACCGCGTTGACGACAGCCGGGTCCATGATGACGCGAAGCGCGCCCTCGACGCCGTGGAGGCCGAGGTAGACGCTGGCGACGCCGGACGACGGGCGCCCGCTGCCGGCGCTGAAGCTGACGTTCGTCCACGTGACCCAGTTGTCTTCGCTCAAGTTGTTGATCGTCGCCATGTTGGCCGAGCCGACGCCGTTCGTCGCGATCTGGACGAGCAGGTTGACGTTAGGCTGCGCGTTGCGGTAGCTGAACGAGACCATGCCCAGGCCAATGCCGCGGCTGCCCTTGTCGCTGCCGAGCGGCTCGCCGTTCATAAGCGGCGACTTGATGCCGCACACCCCGCCCGCAGGCGTCCTGCGCGCGGAAAGGAGAAGCGCGTTCGTCTTGGTGTTGCCGGTAACGGTGATGTTCGTCACCCACGCGTCGAAGAACGAGAACTCGTTGAAGTTGCACCTGATCTCGGACGGCTCGAAGTTGTTGGGGGCGTACGTGATGAGGTCGTCTATGTCCTCGTTCCAGCTAGCTCCGCGCCACGCCGTAACCGTCAGCGAGTCGATAACGACGTCGCGCCTCGTATCCGTCGGCTTGCCGTCGACCGCGATCTTGATGTAGCTGTCCTCGGCAACGTAGAGCGGGACGTTGTACGCCGTCAGCTTTCCGTTCGAGCCGAAGCCGCTTACGACGATGTTCGTGACCGCGGTCCACTTCCAGTCCTTGGATGCCGTGGCGCTCGAGACTTCCGAAACCGGAACCGTGTAGACGATCAGCTTCTGCGTAACGGCCGTAGTCGGCGCAGTGAAGCCGTAGACCGATCCGCTGTCGGCGAAGTTGACGAAGCGGCCTGGGGTCGTGGCCCACGTCAGGTCCTCAAGGTCTGTCGTAAGAAGCTCGGCGTAGCAGTCTTGCTTTGTTCCAGGGAACGTTATGGCGTTGTTGGAGTACCTGTCGATCGTGTTTGCCGCAGGCCCCGCGTTGAGGAATGGAACCGGCTTGTCGTAGTGGAACGGACGAATCATTTTAGCCGGGCAGTTCGCCGAGAGGCAGCCGTACGTTCCAGACGTGATCTTGTAGGACGAAGTGTCCTTGTAGCAGAGCGAATAGAAGTTCTTCCCGCTCTCGGTGCCCGTGTTGCTCGAGGCCGAAACACCTTCTCTGCAAACGCCAGCCATAATGCAGACCGCGCCGCTGACGTCGTTCGAGACGGAAATGTAGAGCGGCATGTAGGTGCCGGTGGAGCCGGACGTGTTGGGAATGTTGAACGAGTCGTTCATGTAGCTTCCGAGAAGCGTCGGCTCAATCGTCCCGTCGTCCCCGACCCTCCAGCGGTAGAGGCTGAAGCGCTGGCTCCTGTTGTTGATGCCGGAGGGGTTTGTGTTGTTGTTCGCCTGGACCTGCTCGACGCGGAATTCGTAGCAGCCGATCTTCGGACGGTAGTGCGCGACGAGCGAGAGCGACGCCTTGCCGCGGAACGCAGTGTTGTTCGATGTGTCGAACGCGCCGCGCGCCACGAAGGTGTAGTTCGTAAGCGACTTGGGCGTCACGCCCTCGTAGTAGACGAAGTCCTCGAATCCGATTGTCTGCGCGAGGCGCGCGTTGAAGCTGAGCGTCCCGAAGCCACGCGGGAGGATGTTGGAGTCGGTCATCTGCACGTAGCCGCGTCCCTGGCCCGCCATCTGAAGCGCGACGCCCATGTTGTTGCGCGAGTCGTCGTACCACTTCGAGACCCAGATGCCGGGGCCGACCTGCCAGTTGCCCGACGTGTCGCTCTGGAACTCCACGTTCGGCTCACGGCCCAGCATGTGGGTTAGGTCGGCCCAGCCGACGTACGGTACCGTCCAGTCGTCGGACCCCGCGCCCATGCTCGTCCAAGCGCTCCAGTCGCCGACATACTTCTTCTTGCCCGCGGCCGTTCCGCTCTTGGTGAGGTTGTCGGTCGAGTTGCCGACGAACTTCGAGCCCTTCGCGTCGTTCCACTCGTTGAACGACTGGTAGTCAGCGTGCACGATCGTGAGCGACCTCGTGGAGTCGTCGACCTGGAACATGAGGTAGCCCGTCATCGCGTCGATGTCGAGGTCGTTCCAGTCGTCCTCCGTGCCAAGCTCCATGGTCGTGCTTACCGGCATGTTAGTAAGCGCCGCGACGCTGTACATGTTGGTGACGCTTTCGACGAACTCGCCCGAGCCGAACGTCTGGCAGTTGACTCCGCGAACCTGCATCCTGACGGTGCCGGCCTGGTTGGTGAACGTCTGCAAGTACCCGCGCCACGTGTGGTCCTTGACGACTTCCATGTAGACGATGTTAGTCTTGCTGCCGTCGTCGATCGCGATCTGAAGCGATTCGTAGGGACTCTTCCCCTCGCGCAGACGCACGAACCAGTCAGTGCCGCAGCTCTCGAGCGTGCCCATGTCGCAGCGGTTGGTGACGACGGGGATGTTCTCGCTGTAGAGTCCGCCAAGACCAATGCCGAGTCCCGAGTAGTCGGTGTACGAGTAGTACGGCGCGTTCTGCAGAAGCTCGTACCAGTACTCGACGTCGCCCGGGCGGTCGGAGTAGTCGGAAAGGTTGAGCGGGGTTGCAGCCTCCCACGTGTTCGGCGCAACGGCGACCGCGGCCCATTCACCGAAATCCTGGTTGAGGTAGCGCCAGCGGTAGTGGAGCTTCGCGCCCGTCACGAACGTCGAAGTATCCGCATCCACGACGAGCGGGTTCGTCTCGAAGCTCCCCTTCGCAAGGCCCTTGATGGAATCGCCGACTGCGGGGAACGGAACGTCGAACGCACACTCCGTGCCAAGCGCCTTCTTTCCGTAGCGCGTCGGATCGAACTTGCCCCTCGGCTCAAGGTTCGCCGTCATCGCAGGATACGAGACGATAAGGTTGTCGAGAAGGATGAAGTTGTTACTGTCAAGGCCGACACCCTTGGTCGTCGTACGCTTGATCCTGAAGCGGATCGGCCCGCGGTAGCCGTCAAGCTCGTCAAGGACGGGGACACGGATGCGGAAGAACCTGTCGCGTCCTCCGCCAACTGTCTCGTCGAGACAGAGAGACGAAACAGGTCCGTCGAACGAGTTGACGACGTCGCCAAAAGTCTTGGAGTAGCTGGTTTGGAAATCTTTTCCGTCGTAGTAGAGAGGAACCATGTCGATCGGCTGCCAGTTGGCGCGCTCGTAGTCAACGCCGTTGTAGGAATCGACAACGTTCTCCTCTTCGTCAAGTACTTCTATAAGAGTGGTTAGATTGGCGTCCGTTGGCAGCTTGTCATATCCAACGCTTTCAACGCAGTTCGTCGCATACTCAATGACAATCGTGTAGTTGGTCGGATAGTTGTTGTCCACCGTCCACGCGTTGACGGCGTCAAAGTAGATCGTGCCGATGCCGTTCGTATAGCAGGGCGAATACACAGCAGCGCCCGAAACGCTACGCATCGCAAGATGAGCACAATTCGCAGCAGTTTTTGTCGTTATATAGCTACCATTCTCAGAAAGCACCTTGGATGTGCTTGACCACGGCAGATAGCACATACGGTCCGACGGTTGCAAATCATCATACTCAGTGTTGCCGATACGGACATTGTCCAGATGCCAGATGCGGGTCGCGCCGCATAGCTCGTCTACAGGTTCCTTGGACATCAACGTATTGATCGTGCCCTGCCCCATCATGTTCAGCAGGAACACCGACGACTCGGCTTCGTGCACCCAGTAGGTGTCGGCGGTTTCGTTAGTCTGCCAGTAGCACTGCCCGGAGATCTCGAAGCCTGCGAGGTCGTCGTCGTTGGCGAGAAGGACGCGGCCGGAGAGCGTGGCCGAGCCAGTCGTGCCGCCAAGGCCGCCAGTGCCGTCGTTCTTCACAAGGATGTCGATGACTTCGGGATAGGCGTAGACAAGTCCTGCGTATGTGCAGGTTCCCGAATCGATCTCCCTGACAAAGAACACGACGTCGTACGACCCTGCCGTAGTCGGAATGGCGTTCGTAAGCGCCGAACCGTCCGCACCGTTGAAGACATACTCCACCTCGCCGTACAGCGCGCTGCCGAGGCTGATGGACGTCGTCTGCCCCGCAAACCAGCGAATCGGGTTGATCGTCGGGTACTCAAGCCACTTGTTGGAGAACGTCGCGCCGGGGGTGACGAACGTTTCGTCGCCCACGACGATGCCGGGGTTCTCGGACGAAAGCTTGCCCTGCAGGTACTCCGCAAGGAGCCACGCCTGGCTGCGGACCTTCTCCGTCACGCGCACTTCATCCGCCGCCATAAACTTTGTCATGACATTGAGCTGATCGGGCGTGTCTCCGCTGTAGATCAGGTATTGAGGATTTGTTTCCGACGCCTTCACGGCGTCGTTCACTGTAACGTCAAACCTGACTCCCGAGGATGCAATGGCGATGAAGTCCCAGTTGTCTTTGAGCGCAGGGATGTCCTTGATCGTGTAGTAGGCTCCTGCGGAGTTCGTCGAGGTATAGAATCGTATGGTTGTAGAAACGCTTTCTTCAAGCCTCAGCATCCAGCCGCCGGGATCGTACGAGCCCGTCAGGGGCTTCCTGCCCGCAAAGTTCATGTTGCCGCTGTATCCCTGCGCCTTGTACCAGGCGGTGTAGGTGAAGTTGCTGCCGCTGGAGGGATAGTCGCCTTCCCATTCCTTTGCGACGAGCGTGCCGTTGCTGGCGTATGTCGACGAGCCGAAGACGGAGTCCGCGCCCGCCGTCATTGTGCCGCCCGAAAGCGTATAGCCGTGACCGGTCGCATCCTCGGTATAGTGCCCCGAGTCAAGGTGCCAGACCGCTATGTAGTCGCTCCACACCTGCGAGGGATCGTTCTCGGGCAGCTCCCCGCCGATGTCGCCGTAGTTGATCGTGACGGCGTATGCGCCAGGAGCGAAGGACGGAACCTTCACCCAGAACGAGGATTCGCCGCCTTCGTTCCACTCGTTGACTTCGAACGGGACCTCAACCGCTGCGCCGTCGGGCCCAGGCACGGTGAAGCGGATGCCTTCGTAGCCGTCGGACGAATCGGCGTATTTGTAGAAGTCGGGGATGAGATCTTCGGAGACCTTGACGAGCATCGGGAAGTCCGTGAGCGTCTCGGTAACACCCGCAAACGTAGTCGCGTCGACCACGATGTCCTTGTGGTAGCCGAGGTAGGTCGGATACTTCGTCGCATTATACTCCCAGACCTTGAAGCTTACAGGATCGCTCGTAACGCCTGTGTAGTTGTCGCTCTCCTCAACTACGATGCGCAGCCAGTAGGTGCCGGGCACTTCCTCGAAGTCGTCCCACGACTTGGTTGCCCACGGGCCAAGCTCGGAATTGGCGAACTGAGTCAAGTAGGGCACGCCCTCGGGGTTCATGTCGAGCTGGAGCGGGGGACGCTCCTCGCCGATCTGCCAGCCGTACTGGTGGATGGAGTAGATCTCGGAAATCGTCTTTGAGATCGTCAGCGTGACGTGCTTGTCCTCAGTCGTCCCGTCGAACCACGTGAAGCCCTTCGCACGCGCATCAGCAGTGAGGGCGAGAGTGTAGGTGTAGACGCCCTTCGCAGTCGCCGCAATGCGGTTGGTGGAGACATTGTCCCCGGTGGTAATCGTGAACACATCCTCGTCGATAGCCTCGCGCTCGAACACGACGTACTCGGTGTTCGCATACTCGAAAATATACTCGGGCTCAGGCGTCTTCGGCATGTAGCGTATAACGCGGATATAGACGATACCCGAGCCACCAGCGCCACCGACGGAGCTGTTGCTGCCGCCGCCACCGCCGGAACCGGTGCCATCAAGGCCCTTGGCCGTCGTGGCATCGCCGCCACCAGTGCCGCCGATAACGACTTTATCTGCACCGGCACCGCCTTTACCGCCTGTTCCTGTACGAGCACCGCCGCCGCCACCAGCAGCATAATACTGAATTGTTCCAGAAATGTCACTTTCCTTGGCCGCACCGCCATCAGCACCAGTGTTGTTTGTTGCCGTGTTTGCACCAGGACCGCCTGCGCCACCGCCGCCTGCACCAGAACGGCCAATAGCCTGTGTGCCGATGCCGCCGTCATAGCCCTGTGATGCAGTACCTCCTAAACCAGCAGCATAAGGCGATGTGTCAGAGCACGAACCGCCGCCGCCCGATCCACCGGCTGCGCCTGGGCCGTATGCACCGCCGCCGCCGCCGCCCAAGGCAGTTATTACAGCGTTTCCGGAAGTTGAAATAACAGTGTCTCCGCCGTTCCTGCTAGATGCATCTGATCCAGTAACGGAATCGGTGACACCACCTGCACCTACCGCTATAGTATACGAGGCACCTGACCAGACATTCGTTACATCTACAAAACCACCAGCGCCGCCACCGCCATTTCCACCACGGCTACCAGCGCCTTTTGCCCCAGACGCACCAGCGCCACCGCCGCCGACTGCGAGAACACGAACCTGTGCTGCGCCTTCGAGCGTGAAGATGGCGTCGCCGTCGAACTTGTAGAGCGTGGAGCCGTCCTCCATCTCCTTGATCTCTCCGCCGCGAATCGTATAGCGGATCACTACAACGCCCGAGCCGCCGGTTCCGCCGCCGGCGCCAGCGTTCGCGTTGCCACCGCCGCCGCCACCGCCGTTGCCGGTCGCGACCTCGCCGTCAGCGCCAGGATAGTATCCCCTGGCCGCGCCATCGCCGCCTGCGGCAAACATCTGCACATAGCCAAGTATGTCGGACTCCATACCCGCGCCGCCCGTGCAGTCCGTGCCGCCAACACCGGCACCGCCAGCGCCACCGCCGCCGCCACCGTAGTTATTGTCGTTCTTGCCAGTCCCGCCATCGCATCCATAACCACCAGCAGGGTAGCCCTCTGTGGGCTGCAACGCCTTGCCGGAATACGAGCCGTCTTCCGACGTCGAATAGCCGCGCACGCTTCCACCGCCAGAACCGCCGTTGCCGCCAGGACGGTGGGTGTTAGGCGTGGAGCCGAGCGTACCGCCCGCGCCGCCGCCAAGTGCAAGCGCGATCTGGGTGGACGTCGTGAGGTTCGTGATCGTTGTGTCAGAGCCGACGGTTCCGCGGTTGCGGACGTTGGAGCTGGCGCCTCCCGCTCCGCCTGCGCCGACGATTACCTGATACTGTCCCTGTGAAAGCGTAACATTGCCAGCGACAAAGCCGCCCGCGCCGCCGCCGCCGCCAGCCGTGGAGCCACCGCCGCCGCCGCCGCCGACCGCCAGGAAGCGTCCAGAGTCGGCTATGACGCCATTGACCGCGCCAATGCCGAAAACCGCCGCGGAAGCCGTGTTCGTAAAGATGTGGACGACGTCAAAGGTCCCGTCGTCGTTGCGGACCTTCCTTATCAGGTCGCCGCCCGTCGCGCCGCCAAGCGCGACAGCCTCTTCAGCGGTAATCGGCGCAACGCGCACCTTGTCCGCTGACGTCAGCGGGTCGCCGCCTTCGGAGAGGTCAACCTGATAGCGGATAACGGCAATGCCGCTTCCGCCCGCGCCGCTGGCGACATCAGAGGAGTCGCCGCCGCTGCCGCCGCCGCCACCGCCGGTGCCGGGTTCGCCGTTCCAGCCGTGGGCATATCCCTGGCTGCCGTAGTAGTTGCCGCTGAGGGAGCCGTGTCCACCGCCGCCCTTGCCGCCGAAGCCGCGTCCGGCAAGGTCGCTGGCGTTTCCGCCGCCGCCACCGCCGCCGCCATACCACTTCGAAACGCCGGTGATGTCCGACTCAATGCCGTCGCCGCCGTTGCCGGAAACATTGCCTACGGCATTTGCGCCTGCGCTGCCCGCGCCGCCGCCTCCGCCGCCCCGGTAGTCGTTTGCCGCGCCGCCGCCGTTGCCGAAGCCGGGCGTAGTGGCGTGGGAGGGCTGAAGTCCGTTGCCCTTCGCCATGCTGCGCGCACCGCCGCCGCCCGAGCCGCCGCTCTTAGCGTCCACATTGTTGCACTTAGCGCCGCCGCCGCCGCCCAGGGCCGTCCAGGTGACGCCGCCGAGAAGGAGAGTAGTGGCCGAGCCGTCGTGGCCCGCGTCCCCGCGCGCCGCCGACGCGCCGCCAGCGCCGACGGAGACCGTCATGCTGCCTTCGGCAAAGGTCCAGTTGTTGGAGATCACGACGCCGCCCGCGCCACCGCCTCCTCCGCAGTCGCCGCCGCCCGCGCCGCCGCCTCCGACGAGGAGGATGCGACCAGTGCCGGACATGATTTTGTTGGCGGAGGGAATCGTAAGGGTGGCCGAAGCGGCCGTGTTGGTGAAGATGTGCGCGAGATAGACGCTGCCGCCGTCCTCGACGATCATGTTGACGATGTCGCCGCCGGTTGCGCCGCCGTAGGAGGCTGCTTCTTCGGCCGTGACGGGGTACGTGACCGCACCGCGAGCGCATACGCTGACGCCGACCATCGCAAAGATGGCCGTCATCAGCCGCTTCAGCGTCGCTTTCGCGCTATCTATCTTCACCTTTCGTTCCTTTCTGCCAACAGACTTGTCAACATCCCTTTGACAACTTCATCATCTTGCCAACAGGGTTGCCGACAAGTTATCGACAACTGTAGATAACAGGAGAATAGCGCCTGCAGAAGGCACAATTTACCCACTATCACTTATTATTTTAGCAAACTTTCGCCCCTAGTGGCGATAGGAAATCAAAACACCCCAATATATTGTGGTTTTTATGGCCATTAAGAGGCAAAATATTTTCTTGGCGATTTTTACCGCGCTCCCACAACCCCTTGCGCGGAGAATTTGCAAGCCTTGAGCCGCGCGTCAGATGAGCCGCGTTTTCGTGGTTCGCGCCGCAGGCGCTATCGCAGCTGAAGTGGCGAGTTGGTGCCGGTAAATGGCGCTCCTAGCGAGGCGGTCGATGTCATTGGGCTTCATGCCCTTGTAGTCGATCTTGGCAGCCCCGCTCCCGGCTAGCCACTGGGCGATTCGGTTGAGTATGCAGGCGTCGATGCGAGTCATCTTTTTCTCGCCTGGGCAATATGGCCAGTTTATTGGCGCGAGCATAAGCAAATTGCCATTGGCTGTCATATCAAAGAGCTTGCCGCCAGGCTTGTAAAGCGGTGAAAAGCCTTTGTTCGAAAGGGTGACAACCTTCAAGCCCTTCGAAAAAGCAAGCCTCGCGATTTCTCTTTCGCCGTCGCTGATGCAGGGACTTATCAAAACGGCGCCATGTTCAGCGGCTGCCATCAGCTCATCGCGCTTTTCGATGAAAGCTGGCGTTGCCGCCGCCGCCAAAGGGCAGCCGGCGTCATCGCGCTCTATCTTAACCCCGCCGCCCGGCTTCGCCACGCGCCTATAGGCAAAATCTCGCCGCGATACCTGAACCTGCAATATACTTGGCGCTCTAAGAAGAAAGTGGTTGCCGATGGCGGTGAAGAAACCAAAGGCTTCCGCCTTTGGCTCAGAGCAACTCAAGAAAGCCGACTTGTTCTTGTTCTGTGCCACGAGCGGCAGCTTCAAGTTGCTCTCAGCCACGAGCGGCAGCTCGGGGTTGTTGTTCTGTGCCACGAGCGGCAGCTCGGGGTTCTTGTTCTGTGCCACGAGCGGCAGCTCGTGGTTGCTTCCCACTTGAAGCGGCAGTTTCAAGCCCCTTCTTACCCTGAAAAGCTCTGGCATCAGCCGTTTAACTGCCAGCCTTCGTGGGTTGTCGCGCAAATAGGTAAACATCGCCGCGAGCTGGCCCTCGTGAAAGAGTATGGTATCTTGAAAGCCATCTGCCCATAGGCCAGGCTTTCCGATTGCTGCCTTTGAGCTGCCGGCCTTGAAGCCGCCTATCGCGTTGCCGAGCGGCTTGGCCATCGGCCGCATTACGCGAATTATGAAATGGCAGTGATCGGGCATAACCATGATTTCAAGCGGCTTTATCTCAGGGTGATGCTCGCCTATCTTGAAAAATTCGGCCTTTACCGCCTCGCCCGCCGGGGAAAGAGAAGTGTAACTTGAAGCTGCCGCTTCAAGCACAGAACGACTTGATTTGCCCTCTGGCGCGGCAGCTTCCCCCACCACAAGCCGCCCCAGCAGCTGGCTTTTCCTATTGGCTAAAACAATTGTTATCTGATAGATGCAAGGCTGGCGGTAATCCCAACCATTGCATCGTCTTAACTTCGATGGCTGTATCTCGGCTTTTATTTCCACGTATCTCGCCTCCAGGCTAATTTGAAATCTTTGATATTATATCATTTTCAAAAGCTGGAAAGCCGCGAGGTTGTCTGTGTTTGCGATTACGCGCTACCCTTACGCCAAAGACGCGCCTATCGACGTTGAATACGTGCAGCGAGTGCGCGACGGCTACTCCGTATTGGCTTCGCGGCAAGGGCGCGTATCCGCATTTGGTTCCCCACTCCTTGCTATTATGGGTTCAGCGAATATAGTCTTCGGGCGCCAATTTTCGTGTAGCCTCGAATAGGCATTCGTGATGCGAATCTTGCCGAGCCCTTCCCATTCCCCGTTCCCCCTCTTCCCATTCCCCATTCCCCCTCTTCCCGTTCCCCATTCCCCGTTCCCCATTCCCCATCCAAAAAAACAAAGCCCGCGGCATTTCTGCCACGGGCCTCGTTTTCGCTGTCGCTAGAGCTTACTCAGCCTTGATGTCGACGTAGACCTTGTAGAACTCGCCGTCGGCATTCTCGGTCTTGTCCTTCGTGAAGATCTCGACCCTGTTGTCGCCCGTGAACTTGATGAGCGCCGCAGGACGTGCAACCTTCGTAACGTCGGTGCTGGAGCCGACTCCGTAGTAGAGGCCCTTGACAGCCTTCACACCGATCTTGACCTCAGTGTCGGTGACAACGAGAGCCTCGTCCTTGGTGTCTTCATCGGTCGTATCAGCCGTCGCCTCAATGACAGGCGCCTTGAGCGTCGCGGTCGTGCCGTTGATCGTAAAGCCAGCCGTGACATCATTGTCACCGAGCTTGATCTTGGCAGTTCCATTAGGAACCGTTATCGTGCCGCCATCGCTGAGCGAAGCATCTCCAGGAATATCATACGTGTCGCTCGTCGGCTCTCCGCCACCCGCAACAGCCGTGTAATAACCATCTTCATCTGCCGCCGTCGACCATGCCTTGAGGTCACCATCATTGCTGAGAGCCGGCTTAGTATTGGAACCATAGACCTTGACCGTGTTGTAGGCAGCGATCACTGCGGTCATCGTGACTGCACCAGCATCGTCAGATGCGCCAATCGTCAATGTACCGTCTTGAACCAAGAATGTCGTTCCCTCCGATCCGGCAACCGTAGCCTCAGCAGCCGCAGAGTTGATAAACACAAGGCCAACAGTAACCTCTATCTCATCTGCACTGAATGTCAGCGTCTTGCCGTTAAGGTCAATCGTAGCCTCGCCAATTTCGCCAATGTCGCTTGTGTTATTGGCCATAACCTTAATCACATCACTATCCTCGGCCGCATCAAGCGCATCAGCAAGGGAAGCATACGGCTGATCGCCGATTGCGAACGGGAGTACGTCTTCCGGGATGAAGCTCGGCTTGACGGTGGTGACGACGAGATCATCAACCGCACCCGTGCCCTTGAACGTGACAGAGGTGAGGGTGGTGGTGGTGTCGTCCTCCTGATTGTACGCAACAAGGCTGCCGAAGAGGCCGTCATGCCCCAGAAGCGCGGTAATCGCACCATCGGAAGCCATCGTGCCCGTAGGAATCGCCTGCTTGCCGTCAATATAGACCTGGAAGTGGGGAACCGCAGCACTGCTCACATCCTTTGTGGTCGAAACAACAGTCAGACGATACCACGTGTCAGCCTGAACAGATGTCTCAGGAACCGCGACGACATAGTTAACCGGCGTCGTTTCCAAGTTGCTGGCAATCGTCGCCGCCGTGATGACAAGGTTGGTCTGAGCGTTCTCGGTATCCGGCGCATAGAGCCAGACGAGGAGCTTGTCGCCCTCGGCAGCTTCCTGAACGCTGTCGGAGACCGTGAACTGAACGTCCATGTCAAAGTAGACGTTCGAGCCCAAACCTTGCGCACCGCCGCCTGCGTTTACATAGCGGGCAAGACCAGCGGTGGAGTCGACCTTAAGAAACTTGGACTGCGCCTGATTGTTTCCGGCATAGTAGTCAGGACGGTTCGCGGGCTTAGTAGCTTCGCCATACTCGGTGATGACGTTCGTGTCGCCATCCGCGTCAGCATCACCTGCCCAAGTGCGATCGCCAGCTGGAACAGAATCGCCACCAGCATCGCCCTTGGTGACGCTGAAGTCGCCACTATAGTTCTCGAAGCTCGTGGCCGAGAGCGGATCACCTTCCGCCGCAAAAGCCGCGATGCCAACCGAGGCAGCTAATACAGTAAGTAGTTTTTTCATTTGCAGTCTCCTTTTCTTACTTGACGACTATATCTTAGCACATTTTCTCTTCCCCCGCAAGGGGGAAATGTGAATTTTTTTACGGGGTTGTATACGAAGCGTCGATTGGCCTATGTCGGGCACAATATATAGTGGTATGCGGCGATCTGGGGGGGTGAGCACTCGTGTGGTCGCATGACCCCGTGAGCGCTACGGCGGCGAGCCGGGGCTTCTCAGTCGCTACGGGGTGGCGCCCGACGACGTCGCCCGATCCGTGCGGGCGGGCGGCTCGCCACCCCTCCGCTAAAAATGTGAGCGTCGCACTGGGATTTAGCGATGCGCTAGCAACTTTACATTTTACACTTTACATTTTACATTCTTCTAGGTGAATAACTCGCCATCTAGCGGGACTGGGGCTAGATGTTCTAGTGGTTCTAGAGGTTTACATTTTACACTTTTTATTTTACATTCTCTGTTCTAGCCGTCGCGCACTCGATGCACGGGCCCATAGTGGATAAGCGCATCGAAAGCAATTTCTTCACAGGCGCTTGCGGGAGATTGGCTTTAAATATTGCTTCCTCAAGTTCTGAATTCCTCCAAAGAACTCAAACTCAGATGCAGAAAGCCTATCTCCTGCATCTAGCTTCGCCCTCGTTAATTCTAGCGTGCAAAGAGTATCAGCGACTTGAAATAGTCTATATTCCGCGGGGTGGACATCATCAACATAGACAGTCTTTGAAGAGTAAATTGCAAACGACTGCTTAGTCTCAATTTACAACGATAAAAGTAATGGCGAGGATTACTCCTCGCCATCAGCGGAAACTTTTCCGCCTGCCGGTGACTCCGGCTTTCGCCTTCGCCACCCATATTTTAGCAAATATGTAACATTCAGTGCAATAGGCACGATAATGTTTTTCGTGCGAAGTGTCGATTGGCCTAGGACGGTCACTTTGTCTCCCCTTTCGTGTATTTGGTGTATTTCGTGGTTTCTTGTCTTAACACCTAATAGCAAGGAGCGGGGAACCAAATGCGGATACGCGCCCGATCTTCGTAGACAACACGGAGTAGCCGTCGCGCACTCCCTGCACGATTTCACATAGAGCAGCGCATCTGGACGAATACATTGGCAAGGAATGACACTTGCAGGGGGTCCGTCGCGCGGGGCCTGGCGGCTGCTTCGCAGTTCGCGCTTTGCGCTCACCCAACCTGATCGCTTCGCGACAGGCGCATCCCGCGACGGACATTCACAGGCCTCGCACCGAATCAGACGAATCGGGAGCGCGCGAGGAAGGCGAATGCGTAGCGACTGAAAAGTCGACTGCTCCACGCCCTTTTTGTTGTTTGACCGCAAAGGCTTGACTCACTGGCGAGAAGCCCGTTTTGGACCGGGGAGGACCACGCACGGCAGCGCGCAATGCGGCACAAGCGAGACGCAACGACTAGCGACGGACGAACTGGCGGAGCAGGTCGAACGCCTCCGGCTCGCGTCCAGCGCGGCAAGACGCGAGCATGGCAAGGACGCGCGGCGGCGCGGCGCAAGCCACGTCGTCGCGCGACGAAGCCAGGCGAGGCGGATTGCCGATGATGGGCGCGGGAGGAGCCGGACGGCTCTGCGGGGCCGGGGCGTCCGGCGCGAAGGCGTCGCGGCGAACGTTTTCGAAAATGCAAGGTTGGCTTCGATCGGGGCCGCGCGGACCGGAACCTTTTCAGACGAGCCGATTTGAGCAGGACTCGCGGCAAAGGCAAACCTAGCGGTTGCCGAGCCGCGTGAGGACGCGCAAATCGGCCGTATCAAAAGGCGAGGACCGTTGCCCCGAACGAAGCCAAGCCCTTACACAGCAAGCAGGGTAATTGTGGAATTATGGAATTGTGGAAACAGCCAGTGACTTGGAAGTCGACTGCTCCACGCCCTTATTGCTACGCAGGTTCGACGAGCGGGTCGTCGATACCGCGCTTCGCGGGATCATAGTTGACGCCAACGTAGAAGACCGGCGGCGCGCCGTCGAGCCAGGGGCCCGCGTACTCCTTCGTGCGGGCCTGCTGGAGCGCCTCCGCCGCCGACTTGCCGTACTTGAACTCGAAGACGTAGACGCCGCTCTTGTCCTTGAGTATCGCGTCCGCCCTTCCGCGCGCGCTCTGCCGCTCGCCGGAGATCTCAGAGCCGATCAGCTTCATGAACAAAAGGAAGTAGCGCTTCGCCTCACGCTCGCTCTCGATCTTCCACTCGTGCGGAACCGCAGCGAACGCGGACTTGAGGTTCTTCTTAAGAAGCGTCTCCACGCCCTTCTCGATCAAGTCGTCCTGCGCGTCCGCCAGTTCTTCGTTCCAGTCGGACATGCCGTTGCGAAGCAAGGTCGCGACGTAGCCCTCGGACAGGGAAGTGGAGATTTCCTCGTTCGGCATTCCAAGTTCGAGGCGCCCCGAGGCGCGCACACGCTTGATGGTCAGATATCCACCCTGGTAGAGCAACGCCTCGATCGGCATCGTCTCGGCATCGCAGACATCAAGCTGCGTCTGCGAAACAACCAGTCCGTTCAGGTCCGCAGGAATCTCGTCCGCGGCCTTGATGCGGTTGACGATGATCGTGGCGTGGCCCGTCGCCTCCCAGTAGTTCTTCAGCTTGCATGTCTTCAGCGCCTTGCCGAGCGACACTGGATTGCACACCTTCGCCTCGGAGTCGGGCGAAAACCTATATCCGTCGTACCAGGAGAGAAGCGCCTTCTTCGCGGCCGCGAAGTCCATGCCGTTCTGCGCGGCGAACACCTCGACGTTCTCGCGCAGGGGACCGTCCAGCTCCTCCGGCGTGTAGCCGAGCAATGTCGCGAAGCGCGGATCCATCGTAAGGTCGGTTAGGTGGTTCAGCCCAGAGAAGATCGACAGCTTCGTGAGCTTCGTCACGCCAGTCATCATGAGGAACCGGATGATGCCGGAATTGCTCTTGAGGCGGCAGTAGAAATCATGCAGGAAGAACCTCATCCAGCGCAGATACTCATGATCGTCAAGGACGCTCGTCATTGGCGCGTCGTATTCGTCTACCAGAACGACGACCTTGCCGTCGCTCGATGTCGCCGCCACCCTTCTGATCAACTCGTCGAACGCGAACCCTATGGAGCCCGTGTCCAGCGGACCCACGCCAAACGTTTCCGCAGCCTCTCGGATCTGTCCGGCAAGGGCGATTTCCATCGCTTTACGGCCTTCGGACGGCGAAAGGCGCGACATGTCGAAAAAGAGCACGGGGCGAGGCCGCTCCCATCCCTCCCAGGGAAGCGCATCGATGGCAAGGCCCTTGAATAGGTCGCGACGTCCCTCGAACATCGCCTTCAAAGTGGAGAGCATGAGCGACTTGCCGAAGCGACGCGGACGCGAGATGAAAAGCTGCGCATCGGCCGTTGGCGAGGCAAGCCTGTACAGAAGGTCGGTCTTGTCTACATACTTTCCCTCGCCCCCGAGTATAAGCTCAGGGAAGTCAAACAACCCCGTGGTGGGCACCTTAATTTTCTTTTCGCAAGGTTCCATGTTAATATTATAGCATATTTGGGGAGTGGGGAATGGGGAACGGGGAATGAGGAATGGGAGGCGCCGCCGCTTCCAGCCGCGTTACAGTTTGTGGTATTTTAACCACAGACCATCGCAGACGGGGCTTCGCTAACGCTCGCCCTTGTTGCGTCGCGGAGCGACGAGCGGGTCGTCGATGCCGCGCGGGAGCCCAAACGCTCGGAGTTCAATTACAAACCGGAAGTGGATTTTCACTTAACACAAAATGAAAATTGCCACTTCACCCTTTGTTTACTGGGGTGTGGCCTTTTTCATGCCAGAAAAAGTGGGGAACCTCCAAAGAAGGTATTTCACATGTACTCCTTGAATGATTCCAACGGCGCGTCGAAATCCGGCGACATTTGGAATCCTTCCTCAAATCCGCCAAGCTTGCGCCCGACACCCTTGCGCCTCTGACCAATGAATGATGAGGCTTTACGCGACTCGCCATTCCCCGAAACGGACTTCTTCTGCCTGTACAGCAAGTAATCAATAAACGCCAATAACTCCTCGCGATATTGCGGGGAAATCTCAGCTATCTTGTCTTCTACCAGTGCGTACGGCATAGTTCATTTCCTTTCATCTACCTTTATTATACCATATATCAGCGACCCACGGACGCTACGGGGTGGCGGGCCGGGGCTGCTGCCTCGGTCTCGACCGCGCAGGTCTTTGAGCCTTCTTGCTCAAGACAAGAAGCTTCGCTTAGTCAGTCAAGCCTCGGCGATGATCAGTGGTTGCGTGCAACGTCATTCAACGGCTCAGCCTGCGCGCGTCTCACTCGGCACACCCCGCTCCCGCCACCCCTCCGCTAAAAATAGGAGCTTCGCGCGGGGATTTAGCGGGGCGCTAGCTTACACTTTCGAAAACTTATGGCCTGACCCGAACCCATAATAGCAAGGAGCGGGGAACCAAATGCGGATACGCGCCCGAGCTTCGTAGACAACACGGAGTAGCCGTCGCGCACTCGCTGCACGATTTCAAATTGAGTAGCGCATCTAGGCGAATGGCTCGCCATCTAGCGGGACTGGGGCTAGTAAGCTAGTGGTTCTAGTGGTTCTAGATGTTTAGCCACTGCCCAGTGGCCACTCTAGAAACTCTAGAAATCTAGATGCCTAGAATTCTAGAAGCCTAGAAACCTAGAAAGCCGCATGCGGTTGCTTGTCTGGGCCATGGGCTGCTCGCGAGGAGAAATCGAGGGATGCTAACGTTCCAACTGCCTCGCTGCTATCTGCGAAGCGGATGCAAGCTTCGTCTGAGGAGCGTCAAATCGGGCGATTTCAGACGCATCGCAAATACCTGCTACTGTTGAATGCGACACGCCCTTATCAGGAGGCGGTAGGGGGTGATGCCCAGGAGGCGAACGCCGCGTTCAGGCGCGGCAGCGAGTCGTGCAACGACAGCTTGAACGGGATCTCCATGCAGAGCGGACGCAGCATGCGGAAGACTCGAAGCGACGGCACCTTCACCTCGCCGGGAATCTTCTTGCGCGCAATCAGCTCCTTCAGGAACCTGGCAGGCATACCCTCCCACATCGCGCGCAGCCCGCCGTCCGCCTGAACGCTCGTCCTCAGCTGCATCACCGGTTCGCCCGTCTTCGAGTCTATCGCGCCGAGTATGTATGCGCAGCGCGGACGCTTCTCCACCGTCATCAGCGACGGCATTATGCGGAAGTCAACCTCAAGGACCTCCTCCTGCGCGAACGGAAGGTCCTTCGCCGCGGCGGCATCCGCCTTCTGGAACGATATGCGCTCGACGTGCGGACGCGGATCAGGAATCGCAAGCGGCGCGTCAGCCCACTTGCCAGGCTCCTCCTCGACGCGCGCGAAGACGGCCTTCTCGTCCGCGTACTTCATCGCCAGTCCCTTGTCAGACTCCATGCGCATCATGACGCCGTAGGACTCCCAGAGGATGCGCTCGACTATTCCAGCCTCGGCATCCGTGATCTCGCGCGGAACGTAGCCGGGGTCGTGCCTGAAGACCTTCGTCGCGCCGTTCATTAGGACGATCATCTCGAAATGGGGAATCTCCATCGGCGTCGTGTAGAAGCCGAAATTGGGGTCGATGCGCGTGCGCAGGAAGTCGTGGAAAGTCTGCCAGCCCTCTATCATGAGGAAGCGCACCTTGACGGGCGCGCCTTCGCCCTTCATGAGCGTGCAGAAATAGGGAAAGACCGTGCCCTTCGGCTTCACGGCCCAGTTGTACGGCGCTACGGCCTCCCAGAGTCCGAGCCCGTCGATCTTCGCGCCTATCTCGTCGAGTTTGCCGGACATGTCGTCACCCTATGGAAGAGGATACCTTGAACACCGCGAGCAGGATGGATACCGCGACAAAGCCGACGACGCCGGCGATCGCGAGGATCAGAATCGGCTCGAGGGCGTTGGTGAACGTGGCGATGCTGCGGTCCATGTCCTTCTGGTAGCGACGGCCTATGTGCTCCAGCGAGCTCGCCATGTCGCCAGCCTGCTCGCCGATCGCAAGCATGTCGGTCATCATGCGCGGAAACGCGCCGGACGACGCGAGCGGTCCGGAGATGGACGTACCGTCCGTCACGCGCTTGCGCGCGTTGGAAAGCGCCTCCGCTATGACTGCGTTGCCGCACGTGTCCTCGGCGATCTTGAGCGCCTGCAGGACGTTGACGCCGTTGGAGAGGAGGGTCTTGAGCGTGTACGCGAGCGACGAATACGCGCCAGCGGCGATTATGCCGGAGACAAGCGGCGCGCGGAGCTTCCACCCGTCGATCTTGAGCCGTCCCGACGGCGTCTTGGACCAGTGGTGGAACCACCACCCCGCAAGCGCCGCGCCAATCGCCATAGCCCAGCCATAGTGGACAACGAGGTCAGACATCCCGATGAGCATGCGCGTCGGAAGCGGAAGCGAGGCGCCGAGGGAGTCGAACACCTTCTGAAACTGCGGGATGATCCATATCAGCGCCGCGATCACCGCGCATATGCCGAATACGAGGACGATCACCGGATAGCTGAGCGCGCTCTTGATCTTGCCGCGCATGTTGTCGTAGCGCTCGTAGTGGTCGTTCAGGCGGCGAAGGACCTCGACCATCGCGCCGGACGCCTCGGCCGCCCTTATCATGTTGCCGTAGAGGGGCTCGAACGTCTTGGGGTGCTTGAAGCAGGCGTCGGAGAAATTCTCGCCTCGGACGATCCTGTCGCAGAGGTCGCGGCATACGTAGCGCTGCCCGCTCGCCTCGTCGCCCTGGTTTGAAAGCGCCTGCAGGGCCTGGCCAAGCGTCATGCCGGCCTCGAGCAGGTCGGCGAGTTCGGAAGTGAAGAGCAGAACCTCCGTGCGGGACATCTTCTCCTTGCCCTTCTTCCCGCCGATCTGCATGTTCCAGATTGACTCCGCCTTGCCGCCGGACTTCGCTCCGGCGGAGGCGGACTGGGGGGAAGGCTGCGCGGAGCCGCTGGAAGCGGGCGCGGCGGGTCTCGTTCTCTTTGCGTATCCCATTCTTCCCCCGTGGCTTCGCGCGCTTTACTTGACGACACGAACCTTGAGGACAGCCGTGCTGGCCTCAAGGGCCTTCACGACGTCGGCCGGCACGGGCGTATCCGTGTCGATGAGCGTGTAGGCGAAGTCGCCGCGGCTCTTGTTCGCGATCGCGTCGATGTTGACCTTGGCGTTGCCGAGGATCGACGTGAACGTGCCGATCATGTTGGCCTCGTTCTTGTGGCAGATCGCAAGGCGCCCTGCCTTGTTAGCCGGCCCGAGCGTGCAGGCGGGGTAGTTCACCGAGTTGACGATGTTGCCGTTCTCGATGAAGTCGCGCATCTCGTTGACCGCCATCACGGCGCAGTTGTCCTCCGCCTCCTCGGTCGAAGCGCCGAGGTGGGGGATGACGATGCAGCCCTTCTTGCCGGCTGTCGTCGGGTTGGGGAAGTCGGAGACGTACTTGCGGACCTTGCCGGACTCGATGGCGGCGAGCATGTCCTTCTCGTTGACGAGCACGTCGCGCGCGCAGTTGACGACGACGACTCCGGTCTTCATCATCGCGATCGCCTCGGCGTTGATCATGCCCTTCGTGTTCTCGAGCGCCGGAACGTGGATCGTTATGAAGTCGCAGTTCTGGTAGATCGACTCGACGTTCTTGCAGTGCTTGACCTGGCTGGAGAGCTTCCAGGCCGCGTCGATCGAGAGGTAGGGGTCGTAGCCGTAGACCTCCATGCCGAGGTCGAGCGCCGCGTTGGCGACCTTGCGCCCGATCGCGCCCAGGCCGATGACGCCGAGCTTCTTGCCCATGATCTCAGTTCCCGCAAAGGCCTTCTTCGCCTTCTCGGCCGCCTTTGCGACGTTGGGATCCTCGGCGTTGGCCTTGACCCAGTCGATTCCGCCGATCACGTCGCGGCTTGCGAGCAGCAGCGCGGCGATCACGAGCTCCTTGACGCCGTTGGCGTTCGCGCCAGGCGTGTTGAACACGACGATGCCCTTCTTGGCGTACTCGGCGTGCGGGATGTTGTTGACGCCGGCGCCGGCGCGCGCGACCGCGAGCAGGTTGGGCCCGACGGCCAGTTCGTCCATCTTGGCCGAGCGCACGAAAACGGCTTCGGCATCCTCGAACTTCTCGGTGCGGACATAGCCGTCGCCAAGATTCTTCAGACCGCACTCGGCGATCGGATTCAGGCAGTTGTATCTGCAGTTCATCTTTTTCCTTCTTTCTTCCGTAGAGTTTATCGTGGAATTTTCCGCCACGCATGGCGGATAAAGAGTATTATATCACATTTTGTGCGGCGTGGGGACAGCTCGCGCACATGTGAGTGCAGCCGTTGTCGCCCTGTATCGAGACGTCGCGCCCAGTCCAGCAGTAGGTGCACACCTTGTCCGCCGGAAGCCCTATCGCCTTTATGAGGTCGTCGATGCGCTGGAACGCGAGCGACGTCAGGTTCAGCTTCTCGCGGATGAAGTCCACCATCTTCGCGTAGCTCTCGGTGTCGGGGTCGATGTACTTCTGCAGGTCCGCGCCCTCGCCTTCGTGTCCGCGTATGTAGCGGCGCGTTATGAGGTCGTACACGCTCTTGGAGCGCGAGAAGTTGATGAACTGGCAGGGGAAGACGAGCGGGGGGCACGCGATGCGCATGTGGGTCTCCCTGCAGCCGAGCGAGTAGAGCTTCGCCGCCTGCTTGCCGAGCTGCGTTCCGCGCACGATCGAGTCGTCGCAGAAGACAAGGCTCTTGTCCTTGATGAGGCCGGGGATCGGGATGAGCTTCATGGACGCCACGTGCTCGCGGCTGCGCTGGTCCTGCGGCATGAAGGAACGCGCCCACGTCGGGGTGTACTTGACGAATGGACGCGCGAACTTGATGCCCGCCTCGTGCGCGTATCCGAGCGCGTGGGAAGTCCCCGAGTCAGGGATGCCGCACGCAGCGTCGGCGGAAGTCGGCGTGCGCTTTGCGAGCGCCGACCCGCAGCGGTAGCGCGTCATCTCGACGTTGCGCCCCTCGTAGGACGACGCCGGATAGCCGTAGTATACCCAGAAGAACGAGCAGATCGCCATCTTGTCGCCTGGCTTGACTAGCGTGATGTCGCACTCGGGCGTCAGTTCGACGACCTCGCCGGGGCCCAGGTCGCGGACATATTCGTAGCCGAGGTTCGGCATTGCGCAGCTTTCCATGAGGGCGATCATCGAGCCGTCCTTCTTGCCCAGGATGATCGGGGTGCGGCCCCAGCGGTCGCGCGCCGCGTAGAGGCGCCCGCTCTCGTCGACGATCAGGATCGAGCAGCTGCCCGTTATGCGCTGCTGGACGTACTTTATACCGTCTATTATGGAGTCCTGCGTCGCGATGAGCGCAGATACGACCTCAGTCGGGCCGACCATGCCGGAGGTCGTCGAATACTGGAGCTGGAAGTTGTTCTTCTCGAACAGCTCCTTCTTGATCTCGTCGATGTTGGAGATGAGCCCGACCGTGACGATGGCGAAGGTGCCGAGCTTTGAGCACATCACAAGCGGCTGGGGGTCTGTGTCGCTGATTACGCCGATGCCGACATTGCCCGCGAAGCGCAGCACGTCGTTCTCGAACTTGGAGCGGAACGGGGAGTTCTGGATGTTGTGGATGGAGCGATGGAACGTTCCGTCCGCCTTCAGCACCGCCATTCCGCCGCGATGCGTACCGAGATGTGAATGATAGTCTGTACCGAAGAAGAGATCGTTTACACAGTCTTCTTTCGATATAACTCCGCAAAAGCCGCCCATTTTTGCCTCCTTGGTTGTGGAAGCTAATATTATATCAAATCCTGCCGCACCGCGTCATTCCGGCAGTTTGGTGGACGTCATCGCCCTGGCGGAGGCGGTCCGTCGGTAGTGGTCTCGCAGGGTCGAACTCGCAGGCGCGCGCCGACGGAGGCCGCTATCGCGCGGCAGCGTTCCTGGGCTTCCTTCGACGTCACCGGCTCGTCTACGACGGTGAAGACGACGTCTGGAACGCTGGCTGTGCAGTCCTTCGCGAACTCGACCATCGCCTCCCAGCTGCCGGGGCCGAACTTCGGACGGCATATCCTTACGTATTCGTCGGGATCGGGCGTGTTGAGGGAGATTGAAACCGTATCGACCAGCCCCTTTAAAAGCGGGGCAGTCTTCTTTCCGTAGACTAGGTCGCTGAGTCCGTTCGTGTTGATGCGCACGAGGAGCTCGGGGCGCATCTCCTTCACCCTGCGGGCTACTTCGAGGACGTCGTAGAGGCGCATCGTGGGCTCTCCGTAGCCGCAGAACACGAGCTCCTTGAAGCGCGAGAGGTCCCACGCGCGGATCGAGGCGAGGACCTCGTCCACGGTGGGCTCGCGCTCCAGCCACAGGGAGTCCGTGCCGTACACGCCCTTGCCGTTGTTGCGCAGGCAGAACGTGCACGAGCACGAACATCTGTTCGTCATGTTGACGTACAGTCCGGACTTGAGCGGATATGTTATCAGCATGGCCGTGTGACGCGGGCCCTCAGGCGAGGGCGATGCACTCGATCTCGACCTTGACGTCCTTCGGCAGGCGCGCGACCTCGACGCAGCTGCGCGCAGGCTTCGTGTCGCCGAACATCTCCGCGTAGACGCCGTTGAGCGCCGCGAAGTCGTTCATGTCCTTGATGAAGACCGTCGTCTTGAGGACCTTCGAGAGCGAGGAGCCCGCCTTCTCGAGCACGTTCCTGAGGTTCGTGATCGACTGGCGCGTCTGGTCCTCGATCGTCGTCGCCTCGATTGCGTTCGTGGCGGGGTTGATCGGGATCTGTCCGGAGCAGTATATGAAGCCGCCGGCCTTCAGCGCCTGGCTGTAGGGTCCGAGCGCCTTGGGCGCGTTCGCGGTCGCTATTGTCTCTATCATTTCAGAAGCATCCTTTCGTCGTTCCTGTCGCGTTACCTGGCGCCGAAGCGGAATTCGGTCGTCGTCTTGTACTTCTCGCCCGCCTCGACGAAAGTGGTCGGCCACTTGGGCTGGTTCGGGGAGTCTGGCGCGTGCTGCGTCTCGAGCGCACATCCGCAGCGGAACGAAAGGTGCTCGCCGCCCTTTGCGGTCTGGTTGTAGTCCGCCCAGTTCGCGGAGTACATCTGGATGCAGGGCTCGGTAGTGTAGATCTTCACGAAGCGTCCGTTGAGCGGGCAGTAGAGCTCGGCCGCGAAGTTCATCTTGCCCTTCGCCTTCTTGCCGAGCGCCATCTCGCCCTTGTCGAGCACCCAGTTGTGGTCGTAGCCGCGCCCGAACTCGAGCTGCTCGTTCTTCTCGTTGATGCGCTCGCCGATGCGCATTCCCTTGCGGAAGTCGAACGGGGTTCCATCGACCTTGGCGAGCTTGCCGGTCGGAATCTGCCCCGCGTCGGTGGGCGTGACCTTGGAGGCGGGTATCTTGAGGATGTGGTCCTCGATCGTTCCGCCGGACTCGCCCTTGAAGTTGAAGTAGACGTGCTGCGTCATGTTGATGGGCGTCTTCTTGTCGGGCACCGCCTCGTAGTCGACGCGCCAGACGTTCTTCGCCGTCAGCGTGTAGGTGACCTTGACCTCGACCTTGCCGGGGAAGCCCTCGTCGCCGTCGGGCGAGGTGTGCGTGAATACGACTCCGACATTGTCGCCCTTCACGAACGGCTTCGCGTCCCAGACGTACGCGTCCCATCCGCGCGCTCCGCCGTGGAGGTTGCATCCTATGCCCGCGGGCGCGTTGTTGAGCGCGGGGAGCTTGTACGTCTTGCCGTCCATCTTGAACTGGCCCTTCGCGATGCGGTTGCCGTAGCGCCCGATCAGCGCGCCCCAGTAGGGGTCGCCGTTGTCCCATCCCTCGGGAGAGTCGAATCCGACGACGACGTCCTTGAGCTTGCCCTTTGCGTCGGGGGTGAAAAGGCGGACGACCTTGCCGCCGTAGTCGCTGACCTCGAGGATGACGCCGCCTGCGCCCTTGAGAGTGAACTTGCGGGCCTTCTCGCCGTACTTCGTGGTTCCGAAGTCGGATACCTTGTAGGATGCCTTTGGCATTTCGATTATCTCCGTTTAAGGGTTGTTTGGATAAATTTAGCCAACTTGTGTAGAATTATATCATAAAATCGCCCCAAACGGACAGGCCCCCATACGGCCAACGCATCAAAAATTCCTTCTCCCCGCTGACGCGGTGTAGAACGAATTTTTGATGCGTTGGAAGTGTTTCAGCAGCCAACAACCAGCGATCAGCGCCCAATCCGGGCGGTCGTGGCGCGCATCTTGGACTTTCAGGATGCGTCCAAGGCGCATTCATCGGGCGCGCCCGTCTTTTTTGTGAACGCGCGGGCATCGAGCCCGCGCGGGTTCGATGCAGTCGAGTCGCTGCAGGCCGAGTCGCGGGAACTGCTTCTCATGATCGGCAAGAGCATCAGCACTGCCTCGGCCCGCATGCAGGGAAAAGCCATCGGAGCGTAGGCTCGATGCCTACGCACAAAAGATGATCGGGCGCGGCCGATTTGTTGCCCCTAGTATGTCCTAGGGTCTCACTAGACGCGCCACGACCATTCGGATTGGACACTGCGCTGCTGGCTGCTGGTTGCTGAGACACTTCCAACGCATTAAAAAAGATCCAGGGGCCCCGAAGGGGAAGGATCGGCTTTTAATGCGTTGGTCGTAACCCCCCGATTGGGTAATGGCGCAGCGCCCTTGGTTTTGCTACAATATCTTCATGAACACGATATGCATTCTTTTCGCGGCGGTCATGTCCGTCGCGCCGACCGGGGACAAGGTCGAGCTGTGCCCTCTTTCCGAAGTGCGGCTAGCCGAGTCCAGCGTATTCACGCCTGCCGTCAAGGCCGGCCTCAGCTATGTCGACGAGCTCGACCCCGACAGGCTCCTCGCGCCGTTTCTGCGAGAGGCGGGGCTGCCCAAGAAAGCCGACAGCTACGGCAACTGGGAGAGCTGCGGGCTCGACGGCCACACGCTAGGCCACTACATGAGCGCGCTCGCGAACTTCATCGCCTCGGGCAACGACGCCGACGGCCACCTCAAAAAGCGGCTCGAGTACATTGTCTCGGAGCTGGCGCGCTGCCAGAAGGCGAACGGCGACGGAAGGTGCGACGGCGTGCCGAAGGGCCGGGAGCTGTGGAGCAGCATCAAGGCCGGGGACGTCGGCGTCATCTTCAAGCACTGGGTGCCGTGGTACAACGTCCACAAGACCTTCGCCGGACTTCGCGACGCATACGAACTCGCCGGCGTCAGGCAGGCCAGGAGCGTCCTCGTCGCGCTCTCCGACTGGGCGATTGACCTCACGTCGGAGCTCGACGTCGGCAAGATGCAGCACATGCTCGACCAGGAGTTCGGCGGAATGAACGAGACGTTCGCTGACGTCTACGCCATCACGGGCGACGCCAAGTACATCGACGCGGCGCGCCGCTGGGAGCACAACCGCGTCTTCGAGCCGCTCTACAGGCACGAGGACAGGCTCACCGGCTACCACGCCAACACGCAGATCCCGAAGTTCGTCGGACTCGCCCGCACGGCGCAGCTCTCAGGCGACGACAGGCGCTGGGATGCGGCGGACTTCGTGTGGCGCACGATCGTCACGCGCCGCAGCGTCGCCTTCGGCGGCAACTCCGTCGGCGAGCACTTCCACGCCCTCGACAGCTTCGCGAAGCTCATGGCCGACCGCCAGGGGCCCGAAACGTGCAACACATACAACATGCTCCGCCTTACCGAGAGGCTCTTCGAGCACGATCCGAAGCCCGAGTACGCGGCCTTCTACGAGCGCGCGCTCTACAACCACCTCCTTGCGTCCATCAACACGCGGAAACCCGGCTTCGTCTACTTCACGCCCACGCGCCCAGCCCACTACCGCGTCTACTCGACGCCCACGAACTGCTTCTGGTGCTGCGTCGGAACGGGGATGGAGAACCCCGGCAAGTACGGTCGTTTCATCTACGCGCGCTCGGGCAAGGACAAGATCTACGTAAACCTCTTCATCGACTCCGAGCTCAGGGGCGTCCTGCGGCAGAAGACCGACTTCCCCGACGGCGGAAAGACGACGATTGAGTTCCTCAAACCCTTCAAGGGCACGCTCTACGTCCGCGAAGGCGACAAGTACGCAAAGCACACGGGCTCTTGGCAGAAAGGCGCAAAGATCACGGCGTCGCGCCCGATGGACTGGCATGTCGAGATGCTCCCCGACGGAAGCGACTGGGGCGCGGTGATGCGCGGTCCGATCGTAATGGGCAAAGACTGCGGCAAAGACCGCCTTGACGGACTCTTCGCCGACGACAGCCGCATGGGCCACGTCGCGTGGGGCCCGCTCGTGGACGCCGACAAGGTGGAGTTCCGCGAGGCCGGCAAGCCGCTCGACACGAAGGGCCTCGTTCCCTTCTTCAAGCTGCACGAGTGCCGCTACCAGATATACTGGGAGTTCACGACCGCCGAAAAGATGGTCGCCCGCAAGGCCGCGCTTGAGGCCGCCGCAAAGGCCGAGCGCGAGCGCGAACGCCGCACGCGCGACCGCGTCATGCCCGGCGAGCAGCAGCCCGAGACCGAGCACGACATGCAGACCTCCGAGAACACAGCAAAGGGCTACCACTCCGGCAAGCACTGGCGCCACGGCTCGTGGTTCGCCTACACGCTCGACCCTAAGGGAGCTAAGAACGTCGCGATCGAGGCGACTTACTGGGGCGACGACCGCGGACGCGCCTTCGACGTGCTCGCGAACGGCGTTCGCCTGGCGACGGTCAAGCTCGAAGGCAGGCACGGGGGCAAATTCTTCACCGAGACGTACCCCGTCCCCCCCGAAGTCGCAGCCCTGCGCGCGGACGGCAAGATCCGCGTCACATTCGCCTCGACCAACGGCGGACTCGCTGGCGGCGTGTTCGACGTCAGGCTGATGGAGGCGCAGTAGCCAGGTCCGTTCTCTAGGACCGCAGAGCCCCCCCCTTGCGCTCTGCGGGGATAATTTGATACAATATCAATAACCACTTAACGAAGGAGACATCAAAATGGCAGCAGGAAAGCTTGAAGATCGCGTGAAAGAGATTATCGTCGAGCAGCTCGGCGTCAATGCTGAGCAGGTCACGCCCGAGGCGTCGTTCATCGATGACCTTGGCGCAGACTCCCTTGACTCGGTCGAGCTCATCATGGCGTTCGAAGAAGAATTTGGCGCGGCTATCCCCGAGGAGGACGCCGAAAAGCTCACGACGGTCGGCAAGGTTGTCGATTACCTCAAGTCCAAGGGCTACGGTGACGAAGCCAAGTAAGCGGTCGCATACCAAATCATGAGTAAAGGCGCGTGGTCAAAACCACGCGCCTTACTTGTTTTATGCATGTATCTCAAGCCTGAGGTCTATGCGCCTGGGTGCGTTGGGCAGCGCGGACAGCGCCCTCTTTATGCGCGGGAGCTGCGGACGCATGGCAAAGCTCGTCGGCGCGTTCTTCACGTAAAGGACGATCTTGCCGTCGTCGAAGCGGCCAGGGCGGATCGGCAGGCGCGGAAAGAGCTTGCGCCAGACGTCCGCAAGCGAATCGAAGAACGGATCGTGCACCGTCGTCAGTTCAGTCAGGGCGGCCTTCGCCGCTGACGCGAATGTCTCGTGGCGTCCGCGCTTCTCCGGGTCGAGGGGCTTGAAACGCGGCAGGGGGAAGCCGAACTCGTCGACGTATCTCTCGTCTTCGTCCATGCCTCACCTTTCCGTTGCGAATCGCGCCCTGCGTCAGCGGACCACGAAGTTCACCATGCGCTTCGGCACGGCGATGACCTTGACGATCGTCTTGCCCTCGAGGAACTTGGCGACGTCGGGATTCGCCTTTGCGGCGGACTCCATGTCGGCAGGAGTCGCGTTTACGGACACCTTGACGCGTCCGCGCAGCTTGCCGAGAACCTGCACCGGTATCTCAACCTCGTCCTCGACGAGAGCGGAGGCGTCGTACGCCGGCCAGGGCTCGTAGGCGAGCGACTTGTCGTGTCCGAGGAACTGCCAAAGCTCCTCGCCGAGATGCGGCGCGAAGGGAGCGAGACAGAGCACAAAGGTTTCGAGAAATTCCCTGGGCAAGGGTGCGGGGCCGCCAGAGGCCCCGTCCGTTCCTTTGGCGAAGTCTTCCGCTTCGTTGATGAAAACCATCATGGCGGAGATGCCCGTGTTGAAGGCTAGCGCCTCAAGGTCGTCGCCGACCTTCTTCACCATTGCCGCCAGGCTCTTTGCCTCGGCCTTCGTCATAGCCCGATCCACTATCTGTGTTTCGGTCACGAGCCTGTTGGCGCGCTTGAGGAAGCGGTGAACGCCTTCGACGCCCTTCGTCTGCCAGGGCTTGACGACCTGGAGCGGACCCATGAACATCTCGTAGAGGCGCAGCGAATCGGCGCCGTAGTCGCGTATCACGTCGTCGGGATTGACGACGTTCTTGAGCGACTTCGACATCTTGGCAGGGAACTCCGTGAGCTCCTCGAGCTCCGCCAGGTCCGCGCCTTCCATTCCCCAGTTGACCGGACCGAACGGTTTGCCGTCCTTCCACTCCACGTGGTCCATCGGGATAAGCACGCCGCGGCGGTTCTTGTACGCCATTCCTAGGATCATTCCCTGGTTGACGAGGCGCTGGAACGGCTCCGGAGTCGGGACGAGCCCGAGGTCGAAGAGGACCTTGTGCCAGAAACGCGCGTAGAGGAGGTGAAGAACCGCATGTTCCGCGCCGCCGACGTAGAGATCGACGGGGAGCCACTTCTTCAGAAGCTCGGGGTCGGCGAAGCACTTGTCGTTCGTCGGGTCGATGTACCTGAGGTAGTACCAGCAGCTGCCGGCCCACTGAGGCATCGTGTTCGTCTCGCGCACGCCCTTCCTGCCGGTCTTCGGGTCGACGACGTTCACCCAGCCGGTCGCCTTCGCAAGCGGCGGCTCGCCCGTGCCCGTCGGCTTGTAGTCCACGAGTTCAGGCAGGGTAAGCGGAAGGTCCTCCTCGGGGACAAGCGACTGCGTGCCGTCCTCCCAGTGGATCACGGGGAACGGCTCGCCCCAGTAGCGCTGGCGCGAAAAGAGCCAGTCGCGAAGCTTGTACTGCGTCTTTGCCTTGCCGACGCCCTTTTCCTCAAGCCACTTGATCATGGCTGGGCGCGCAGCCTCGACGGAAAGTCCGTTCAGGAACCCCGAGTTGACCATCACGCCAGTAGCGATGTCGGTGAACGCCTCGGAACCGGTATAAGGAACTCTTCCATCCTTGGACTGGGGTTCAGCGCCGCCAGAGGCACCGTCCGTTCCATTCGCCACGACCTGGTAGATTGGGAGGTTGAACACCTTGGCGAAGTCGAAGTCGCGCTCGTCGTGCGCAGGAACTGCCATAATCGCGCCCGTTCCGTAGCTTGCGAGTACGTAGTCGGAGATGAAGATCGGCAGTTTGTCGCCGTTCACGGGATTTACGCCAGCGACGCCCTCGAGCCGCACGCCCGTCTTCTCCTTGTTGAGCTCGGTGCGCTCGAGGTCGCTCTTGGACGCGGCCTTCTTCTGGTACTCCCTGACGGCGTCAGCATTTTTGATCGTGCCGTCCTCAAGCCACTTCGCGACAAGCGCGTGCTCCGGCGAAAGCACCATGTACGTCGCGCCGAAGAGCGTGTCGCAGCGGGTGGTGTAGACAGTAATAACATCCTTGGGCTGGGGTGCGGGCGCGCCAGAGCGCCCGTCCGTTCCGTCCTTCTCCACACCAAAGTCCACCAGAGCACCCGTGGACTTGCCGATCCAGTTGCGCTGCATCTCCTTGACGCCTTCGGGCCAGTCGAGCGTGTCGAGGTCCTTGAGGAGGCGTTCGGCGTACTCGGTGATCTTGAGCATCCACTGGCGCATGGGCCTGCGGATTACCGGATGGTTGCCGCGCTCGCTGCGTCCGTCGATCACCTCTTCGTTGGCGAGCACCGTACCGAGTGCAGGGCACCAGTTGACAGGCACTTCTGCGACGTACGCGAGGCCCTTCTTGTAGAGCTGTTCGAAAATCCACTGGGTCCAGCGGTAGTACTTCGGGTCCGTCGTATTGACCTCGCGGTCCCAGTCGTATGAAAAGCCGAGCGAGCGGATCTGCTCGCGGAAGCGGTCTACGTTCTTCTTCGTCGTAATCGCGGGATGAGTGCCCGTCTCGACGGCGTACTGCTCGGCGGGAAGGCCGAAGGCGTCCCATCCCATTGGGTGAAGGACGTTGAAGCCCTTCATGCGCTTGTAGCGGCAAAGGATGTCCGTCGCCGTGTAGCCCTCGGGGTGGCCGACATGGAGTCCGGCGCCTGAGGGATACGGGAACATGTCAAGGCAGTAGAACTTGGGCCTGTTGTCAGAAGCCCCGTCCGTCGTCTTGAACGTCTTGTTCTCAAGCCAGAACTTCTGCCACTTCTTTTCGATGGCAGAGAAATTGTATTCGCTCATTGCTGCGTTTCTTGCGCCTTTTCGGCGTGTTCGGCGATCGATTTCTCGATAAGGCCCGACACGTCGTTGGTCGCCGCAGCGACGCCGGCTTTGACGGCGTAGAATATTGCCTTGTGGGTTGAATTGCCGTGCGTGATTATGACATTGCCAGGGACGCCCAGAAGCGGAGCGCCTCCGTAGACCTCGGGGTCCATCTGCTTCTTCAGCGAATTGAACGCGCCCTTGAGCATCAGCGCGCATATCTTGCGGAAGAGGCTCTTCTTGAGCTCCGTCTTCAGCCAGCCGCCGATTGCGTGCGCGACGGACTCGACGGTCTTAAGGACCACGTTGCCGACGAAACCGTCCGCAACCGCGACGTCGATCTCGCCGCCGCAGATGTCGTGCCCCTCTATGTTGCCTACGAAGTTGATTCCGTCGGTGTTCTTGAGGAGGGGATACGTCTCGTGGATAAGCTCGTTGCCCTTGCAGTCCTCCGTTCCGATCGAAAGGAGGCCGACGGCAGGGCTTTCGCGGCGCAGGACGGTCTTCGAATAGACGTTGCCCATGATCGCGAACTGGACGAGCCATTCCGGATGGCAGTCCATGTTCGCGCCTGCGTCAAGAAGAAGCAGCGGACGGCTGGGCTTCTTCGTTGGGAGGACCATCGCGATCGCGGGGCGCTTCACGCCCTTGATGCGGCCGAGATTGAGGATCGCGCTCGTCGCGACGGCGCCGGAATTGCCTGCGGAGACGAAAACATCCGCCGTGCCATCCTTGACGAGGCGCATCGCCACATTGATGGAGCAATCCTTCTTCCTGCGGACCGCATCGACAGGGACTTCATCCATCTCGACCTGGTCCGGCGCGTCGACAACCTCAAGAAGTCCCTTTGAGACGGCAGAGGAGTAAAGGGCTTTGCGGTCCTTTGCGAGGGCCGCAACTACCTTGTCAATCGCGTCTTTGCGACCGACAAGGTATATCTTCACGTCAGGAATGCCGACTGCGGCCTCAACCGCACCGACAACGACTTGCTTGGGGGCATAGTCGCCCCCCATCGCATCAAGCGCTATCCGCGTCATGGCGACGTGCAGAATAACGGGGTTTGCAATTATTCGGCGCTAGCAACAGCGACGACCTTGCGACCATTGTACGTACCGCACTTGGGGCACGCACGGTGCGAACGCTTCGCGGCGCCGCACGCGGGGCACGTTGAGACATCGGCGAGAATCGGCTTCTCGAGCTGTGCTACGCGCTGACGCTTGCGCATTTTGGACTTCTTATGCTTGGGACTGGCCATTTTGTCTGCTCCTTGCTTTCTTCTTGTTCAACATCGTTTACTCTACCTTCAACCCATCCAGGGCGCTCCACCGGTCGTCAGTCGAAGACTCGACCTTCTGGGCTATCCCCGGACATGCCTCATCGCAGAGAGGGTAAGTCGGTAGGGCCAATATTATACTATCTCTTGCGTCATCCGTCAAATCGACGACCTCTGTCTTGTCGTCGACCTGTACCGAGACCGTGAAATCGTCCACTTTTACGGTGGTGTCGAAGTCTTCGCCGCACCTGCTGCACACCAGGGTGAAATCCTGCTCCAGATGCCCCCGCACGAGAACCTCAGTTCCGAACTGCTGGGCCGAAAGCCTGTAGCGGACGCCTCCGAAAGGGTGCACGAACTCCTCGTCGAGGTCGATTATGTCAACCTCGCCTTCAAGCTCTTCGCCCTCGGCGTCCAGTCGAGCGATGTCGACCAGCAGCCTCTCTGGTTCTTCTTCCCTGTGCATCCTTCGTTCTTTCGGACCTTCGGATAAAAAAAATACCGCCATGCGGCGGGTGGTGCTCGGGGCGGGACTCGAACCCGCAAGGATCTCTCCACATGCACCTCAAGCATGCGTGTCTGCCAATTTCACCACCCGAGCGGTAAAACGAGACATAGTATATCATAAGTTCGGTCGTTCGCGCAAGGGGGTATTTGAATTTTTTTTGCACCGAGCAGTTTCACCGTTCGTTCTCTACACGCGCATGAGACCGCGGCGAATCGCCTCTGCGACGCATTCCGCCCGGTTTGCGACGCCCATCTTGTCAAAGATGTGCTTTATGTGTATCTTTGCGGTCTCCGCGCCGACGCCTAGACTGTTCCCGATCTCCTGGTTCGACAGTCCCTTGGAGACCATCCCCAGGACCTCGACTTCGCGCGGCGTGAGGTCCGGCATCTGCTGCCGCTGGCGGAAGGTCTCCTTGACCGCCTCGGGAAAATACTCGCCGCCCTCTGCAACTATGCGAATCGCATTCAGTATCTCGGACGAATCGCGGTCCTTCACGACATACCCCTTCGCACCAAGCTTGACCGAGCGGTATATATCCTCCTCCGCCTCGCTCGTCGAAAGGATGATGACCCTGGCGGTAGACTTTACGGACAGTATCGACTCCAGTGCGCTAAGTCCGTCCACGTCCGGCATGCGGATGTCGAGAAGTGTGACGTCCGGCTTCTCCATGACGACAGCCGCAGCTGCGCCCTTGCCGTCCTCCAGCTCGAAAGCGAGCTCCATGTCCTTAGCCAGCATGACGGCGTACTTGAGCCCCATGCGGACCACGGCGTGGTCATCGATTATCGCCACTCGAATCATCTCTTCACTCCTCTCGCAAGCACCACGCAGTTCCACGCGCCCTCGCGCGACCACGCGATTGAAAACCCGCTCCTTCGCGCCCTTTCGCGCATGTTGGAGAGCCCGAAGTGCCCCGCCTCGGGTCCAGGCGCGGACGATGCGTCGAACTCCGCGCCGTCGTTCAGTATCTTCAGCACGAACCCTTCGCCGGCAGGATCGCTGACGATGACGATGTTCTTCGCCCCGCCGTGCTTCATCGCGTTCGCGACCGCCTGACGGACGATCGCCAGGACGTCTGCCTTCGCGCTCGCGGAGAGGTCCTTCGGCACGCCCCTCAGGCGCATCCTCGACTTGGCTATGCCGCGTGCGTTCAGTTCGGAGACGACAGCCGCAAGCAGTTCCTCGAGCGGCTTCGCAATCGTCTCCTCCTGCCGCAGGTTCATGATTACGTCGCGAATCTGGCGTTTCGCCTCGCCAAGAACCTCCTGCGCCATCGAAAGCGCCTTCGCGCTAGCCTCGCCGTCCGCCGGCATGTTGTCCACGGCCGTGGAGAGGAGTATCCGGGCGCCGGCCAGGTGCTGCTCTATCGTATCGTGAAGGTCGTCGGCCATGCGCCTTCGCTCGGCCAGCAGAAACCTCTCGCGCGCTGCGCGCTGTCGCACGCGCCACACAAGCCAGATGCCGGCAACAGACAGCAGTCCGCCAAACACATAAAGCGCGACGACGAGCATACGCGCATTCCTCCTCTCGCGCCACTCTCCGTCGGGGACGAAGCGGACGGCCGACTGGTCCTGCACCTCGATCGACACGGCCGATACGCCGGGCCTGCGGCCGTTTGCGCCGTCGGCCGTCGCGATGCGCATTATGCCGGAGACGGACACAAGGGGCAGATACTCAAGCTCGTCGGCTATCCAGCGCGGCATCTCGCCATGCACGATTACGCCCACGCTCGCGCCATCCACGTCCATTATCATGTCAAAGCCGCCGGACATCCTCTCTATTCTGAACAGGCGTCCGCAAAGCGATACAAGGCGGCAGTCGAGGTTGTTGAAGACAATGTCGGAATTGAACGAAACGTTCGTTATGTTCGAAAGGCCGATCTCTATCGGATCGATGCGCTCCGGCTCTACCGGCAGTTCGCGCCAGAGCACGTCGACAAGCTGTCCGACATCGCCGATCATCTCGGGGAATCCGGATGCCTCGATTGCGGTGCCTGCCCGCGGCGCACGGCCCTCGAACGCCTTAGCCCGAACGGCGCACTCGCCCGACTGCATGTAGAAAACACCGTCGACGCCTGTTGCAGTAACGGTTCCTCGCACGACGCAGCGATGTCCGTCGTGTCCCTCAGGACGCCACGACAGGATCGCGTTAAGCGGCGTGCGCCTCGCCGAGAACGGGTCGGGAGGAGGGTTCTTCGTGACCTTGACGTCGTCAATCGAGTTTACCTCGAGGCGGATGCCGAGAAATTCCGCGCGGAGGTTGTATCTGCTCATTGCGACGCCTTCCACGAGAACTTCGGCGTCAAGCAGCCTCCTCGCCGCCTCGAACGGCGCGCGCACACGAGTGTCGACATTGCCCTGCGCGGTCGCGAGCGTCATCTCGACCTGGTTCGTCTGCGACTCGGTCACATGTGAAACCACCCCGGCCATGCGGGTGCGCCTGTTGTCGAGTACGCCGAACCCAAAGTCCGACAGCGACCTGAGGGGTGCAGGCGGAAGCTTCTTGCGCGATATCCGCGCAAAGCTCCTGGCGTAGATCCCCGGGGAAAACAGCATTGGAATCGTCCGGCCCTTGATTTCCAGCACGTCGCCTACCTCGACCGGGCCGTCCTCGATCACCACGTGATTGCTGTCGGGATGCTCGCCTGCCACGTAGACCGCCATGCCGTCGGGATCGTCGACAGAGGCCACTATGCAGCTGTTCTTCTGCCAGTAGGCGACCGCGGTCACGACTCCTGTTACGCAGACCTCCCGCCCCTCGGCGGCGTCCTCGCGCGTAATCGGCACGAACGCGCCGTCCGTCCGGACAAGCGCCCATGCCGCGAGAATCAAGGTACACAGTTTTTTCGCCATGCCCCTATTTTACCAAATTCCGGCAATGCGCGGTGCCGCATTTCAGTGCAGGAACCCGCGCGTGACGGCTTCGCGGAGCGCCGATATGCGATCGCTGACGCCGAGCTTTGCGAAGATGTTCTTGAGGTGGAGCTTGACCGAATCGCGGGTGATCCCCATGCGTGTCGCGATCGTCTCGTTCGTGAGGCCGTCGCGGAGATGCTTCATTACCTCCTCCTCGCGCGGCGTGAGGTTCGCCGTCATCTGCCGCTTGCGGAACAGCTCCATCACGACATCGGGAACGTATTTCCCTCCGTTCATGACGCGGTGGATTGCGTCGGGTATCTCGTTGGCGTCGCGGTCCTTCAGCAGGTATCCCCTTGCCCCGAGGTTCAGCGCGCGGTAGACGTCGTTGTCCGCGTCGCTCGTAGTGAGCATGATGACCTTCTGCTGCGGGCGCATGAGAAGTATGTCCTCAAGCACGGCGATTCCGTCGCGGTCGGGCATGCGGATGTCGAGAAGCACAAGGTCGGGGTCGACCTTCATAACGAACTGCGCCGCGCCTTCGCCCTTCGGCCAGTCGCCGGCGAAGGCAAATTCGCTCTTGTGGACGTCGAGCATGTACTTCAGCCCCATCCTCACGACCGCATGATCGTCGATTACAACAACCTTAACCATTTTGTCCCTCCGATTCTAGTTGAACGTACGACCACCTGCCCCTGACTCCCCAGGAAAGCGCAATCCTGTTTCTAAGCGCGCGTTCGCGCATTCCGGAAAGTCCGTAGTGGCCGGTCTCCGGACCGAGCGCGCTGTCGATCTCGAACGGCTCGCCGTCGTTCAGTACGCGCAGAACGAATCCGTCTGCGCGCGGATCGCACGTGAAGACTATGGTCTTTGCGTGCCCGTGCTTCACGGCGTTCGTGGTGGCCTCGCTAATGATGAGGATGATGTCCTGCCGCTCGCCCTCGGGCATCGACTCCGGTAGTCCGCGCAGATGGTAGTGCGTGCGCACTCCGGTCCTTGCAAGCGCGGCTGCAAGCCCGGCGACCGCCGCTGCGAGCGTCTGCGTCTCGCCTCCGACGGTCCTTAGGTTGAGAACGGCGCTGCGCACCTCCATCTTCGCGTTGGCGAGAAGCGACATCATGCTTTTCATGGCGTCGCGGACGTTTTCCGGCGTCTCCTTGAGCTGCATCACGCTCGCGGCAAGGAGATTCGCGCCGGCAAGGTGCTGCTCGATCGTGTCGTGGAGGTCCGCCGCCATGCGCGAGCGTTCCGCAGCGACAACCGACGCCTCTCGCCGTTCGCGCAGGACGCGCATCCAGAGAAGAAGAAGTACGGCCGTCACGCAAACGAGAACGGCGCCAAGGGCAATGAACATGTACACGAGCACCCGCATCGCAGACTTGGCGCGCAGCATGACGATGCCGTCGGCGTTCTCCACCTCAAGGGCGGAGTCGATCCGCTTACCGTCGCTGAATACGCCTCGGACGAGTCCGGTGACTTCGATGGGTTCTCCGAGCAGCCTGTCGCCGTCGACTGTCCAGGGGAGCCTCACCAGCGCCGTGTACCCGTCCATCAGCAACAGGACGTGCGACACTTCAACGCCTTCAATCGCCGCCGGTACGACTTCTCGCACCGTTCCCCTCAGCGTAACGACGCGTCCTTCGAGAAGTCCTCGCCGGTAGTCCGCCTGCTTCGCGACGGAGGGAATCGGCAGATGCTCGACGCGCAGGATGTCTATGCTGTCCGCATCTATCGAGTATGCGCCGTTGCGCTCGGCCAGCGTTCCAGAGAGGAGAACCACCGCTCCATGGACAAGCTCCTCGCAGTCCTTCTTCAGGAAAACCTCTATGCCGCGCTGGTTCGGGTGATCCTCGGACGCGATGACAAAGCGGTTGGACTCGAGTCCCGATACGAACGTGACGACGCCCCGCACCGAAACGACCGCGCCGGTGGACGCGGCGGCGGGCGGAAGCGAGAGCACCGCGCTGGGCCAGAGGTACTCGCCTCCGACAGCTGGCGCCAGCGCGGACGATAACAGGGCGAATGCTGCCGCAAGATATTTCATCTTATTGGAGAATGCTGATCTTGTTGTCCTCTAGGACCAGATTTGTGATTTCGAAGATGTCGCTGCGCCAGACGATTTCCCTCTCGTTCTTCGCGGAGATGTCGTTTCGCCTGAGCGTAACACCGTCCGCGTAGCTCTTCAGCTCCGGGGCGGAGCGTCCCTGGGCATCGTGGTACTGCGACCACGACTGGACGCGCAGGAACGTCTTGCAGCTTCCCGTGCAGTCCTCGACAAGCACGTTCGCGTAGTGCTGCGGCGTATCGGTGCGCATCTTAAGGTTGAGCATGTTTCCGCATCCGTCCATCTTGCAGGCGCGCATCGTGACGTTGGTCGCCGCAGGACACTCCGAGCCGAGCGTGAGCGCGCTGTGCGTCGGATAGCGGAAGGTGCAGTTCTCGACGAGGACGTCGGCCGACGGTCCGTTGCCCGGGAACTTTTCGTAGTCGTCCGCCCAGGGACCCTTCCCGCCCTTCACGACAACGCCGTCGTCGTTGACGGATATGTCGACGTTGCGCACCGTGAAGCGGCGGCACTTGTCGATGTCGATCGCGTCCGTAGAGGGGCCCTTAAGTTCCTTCCCCCTCGAATCCTTCAGCACGTCCGCGATGATTGCGCAGTCGTGCACTACAACGTCTTCGCAGTCATAGTAGTGAGTCGTCCAGAACTTAGAGTTCTTGAACGTCACTCCGGAGACGTCGACGTTCTTCGAGCGCGACACGTACAGGACGCGCGGGCGCATCAGCGTCTTGTTGCGGAAATCCGCGCCCGTCTTGCGAGCCTCGGCGCGCTTCGTCCAGAAATCCTCCCAGGTGTTGGCTCCGTGTCCATCAACCACGCCTTCGCCCGTAATGGTGAATCCGTCGCAGCGGTCGGCGTTGATGAGCGCGGGGTAGTACATGCACGTCTCCCCCTCGATTCGCGTCTCGCACATCGGATAGCCCGCGGCATCGTCCACGCCGACTATCGTCGCGCCCTTTTCAAGGTGAAGGTTGACGCCGGGCTTGAAAAACAAGGCGCCGGTCCTGTACGTGCCGGCCTCAAGGCGCAGCGTACCGCCGCCAGCCTTGGCGATCGCGTCGATCTCGGACTGAAGGTCGCGGCTAGAGGCCGAACCATCTCCATCCCCCGCGTTAACGGCGGACGCCACAAGCATTGCTGCAAAAATGATGCTCTTCTTCATAATGATCCGTTTGGTTTTGACTACACCCATATTCTACCATATTAACGTGATCACGTGCCCTACCCGCATGGGTACGACCAGACAACGGACAAAACTTTTGACAGGGAATTGAATGGAGGTGGGAAGCGGAGTTGAACCGCTGTACGTGGATTTGCAGTCCACTACCTAACCGCTCGGCCATCCCACCATAATTGTGCGAATCCGCACCTCAAACACAACGCATCACCTTCTGCAAGGTGGTCGGACCGACGAGATTTGAACTCGTGACCTTTTGCACCCCAAGCAAACGCGCTACCAGGCTGCGCTACGGTCCGCCGTGTGTCGCCGTGAGCCAGATCTTCACGGAATTTGGTAGCGGGGGCTGGATTTGAACCAACGACCTTCAGGTTATGAGCCTGACGAGCTACCAGGCTGCTCCACCCCGCAATCTGGTTTCGACTGGCGGGGCTGGCGGGAGTCGAACCCACAACCCTCAGATTCGTAGTCTGATGCTCTATCCAGTTGAGCTACAGCCCCAATCGAAAACAAGAAATAGTATATCATATTAGCCGCCTTGCGCGCAAGGGGGTATTTTAAAAAATATTTTACAGTCGAGTTTTACCTCCCGACGCTGTCGAAAACCCTCAGCAGCGCGGGGGTGACGTCGATCAACGATTCAACCTGATCTCGCAGGTCTGACTCACGCGGACCATATGCAATGAAAGGCACGGGGCTTCTTGTATGCCCGCGTTCAGTCATGCATTCTATGTTCCCGTGGTCGGCCGTCATGACGAGCGTTATGCCCTCGATCTCGACAAGCCGGATCAGCTGCGACAGAAACTGGTCGTACGTCCGAAGCACTGCGCACGCACGCGCGTAGTCCATCGAGTGTCCAGACACATCCGTTTGGAAAAACTCGTAGAGGGTGAAGTCATAGTCGTGCGCTATTTCGGCAAGATCCTCCGCGGCGCGTTTTGGCGATATGACGCGGCAGTCCGGGTACCGCTCCTGGATAGTCTCGCGCGTCAGGTCCTGCATAAGTGCCCGACCTTGCTTGAGGTCATCGACAGTCGTTATCACCTCGGGAGTCGTGAGCGCCATGACCGTTGTAACCGATTTGAAGCGCCTCGCTGCAAGGTCGTCAGCCGAATCGACAAGATATGCATCCGCAAATCTGACGGCTAGGCCGCGCTTCTTGAGCTGGAGGAAGAGATTGTTCTCCTCTATTATGCGACGAAGAGACGGCCCCGGGAAGCCCTCGCAGTGCCTTCCCATGGCAGCGGAACAGTTTACTCCCGTGAACATTGTTGCCTGCCCTGTCGCACTCTGCGGCAGGCCGTCCACGCCGAGACATGCGTCAATCGGCTTTGCATGGCGGGATATCAGGCGCATTAGCGTCGGACAAACCTCCTCGTTGACAGGATTGTCCGCAGCCGCCTCGCGCATCCCCACGCCGTCAATAAACAAAAATATTATTTTCACCCCCTTATTATACCATATCTCAATATCCAGCGTCAGTTGGGGGTTATCCAGCCTACTCGAAAGTTTCCACTGCATAGGATTCACCATCTCAATAATGTTGTCTTCATGTTAACAAACTCTGTTGATAACTTTGCTATAACTGTTTACATCATATTATATTTTCACTGTTGACAAGCATGCCCAAAGTCGATTTTACCCAATAAATACGGGCTTTTTTGCAATTTGATAGATTTAATTCCTTCGCATAACTTATTAACATAGCCTGTTCACAAATCCCCCAAATAAATGATATAATCTAGGTGTTATGAACAAACCTTCCAATTCTTACGACGTCATAGTCATTGGCGGCGGTCACGCAGGAGTCGAAGCCTCACTCGCGTCCGCACGCATGGGTTCATCCACTCTTCTCATTACATCACAGATCGGCGCCATAGGGCGAATGCCATGCAATCCGGCAATTGGTGGACTCGCAAAAAGCCACCTCGTCTACGAGATCGATGCACTTGGTGGCGAGATGGGGCGCAATGCAGATGCAACTGCCCTTCAGTCAAAGACACTCAATCTTAGCCGTGGTCCAGCTGTTTGGGCAACCAGGACGCAATGTGCAAAGCAGGAATACACAGCCAGATTACAAAACGTCGTCCTGCGGCAACCCAACCTCACTGTAGTCGAAGAAGCTGCTACATCTATTCTCACAGAAGACATTACACATAATAACATAAACAATCCTGAACTTATCGAATCCGGTATTGTCAATACCCCAAATATCAACAGAGATATCAACACTATCAACAATACAAAAGTTGATACTTTCACATATTGCAACCAATCGCGTGACAATATTTGCGCTATTGGTGTCAAGACCGACTCTGGTAATGTATATACCGCCAAATCAATCGTCATAACCTCAGGTACATCCTTGCGTGGCAGAATTTGGATCGGTAAGGAGTGTATTGAATCAGGCGGCGATGGACGTCCAGCAATTAACAAGCTGTCTAGCTCGCTGGAGTCCCTAGGATTTCATTTAATCCGCCTTAAAACAGGAACCCCTCCTCGACTTAAGGCTTCATCATGTAACTTCTCAAAATGTGAGCCTCAAAATGGCGAAATACCACATCCGCTATTTCACCACGACTATCAACAGCAAAAATTTATAAATACCAGAAATTTAAATTGTTCCACGTGGAACATGTCGCATAAACCCAATACTCGGAGTTTGGATGACATGTTTTTGAAATTTATCTCACCGTATTACTTCAAGGAGCAACATTCCCTGTCAATTTGTTCCACGTGGAACAATTTAGATGAACCCGTAGCAACTCAAGAGCCTCAAAATGGACAATTTAATACCTGCAAAGGCACTACGGGTGAAAACAAAAGCGATAAACGTTTAGATAATTGTTCCACGTGGAACAAAACTCACAACTCATATGATAATTTACCTGAATTTCCTTGTTGGTTAACGCATACGACACAAGAAACCCACGAAATAATTAAAAACAATCTCGAGAAATCAGCTCTATACGGCGGAAAAATATCTGGCACTGGAGTTAGATATTGTCCTTCCATCGAAGATAAAATCGTACGTTTTAAAGATGTCAAACAACATCATGTAATACTCGAGCCGGAAGACTCTGCTGGTACAGTCATTTATCCAAACGGACTGAGCTGCTGTCTACCACGAGATGTACAGGAAAAAATGGTTCATTCCGTACCAGGACTTGAAAACGCAGAATTTTTGGCCTATGCATACGCAATTGAATATGATGCTATAGATTCACGCGAACTAAGGCATACGCTCGAATCGAAGCATGTAAGTGGATTGTATTTCGCTGGACAGATCAATGGAACGACAGGATATGAAGAAGCGGCAGCCCAAGGAATTATATCGGGCATTAATGCGTCCCTAAACGCTTCAAAAAAACCACAAATAGTATTGAGCAGACAAGATGCATATATAGGAGTTCTAATAGATGATCTTGTGACAAAAGGGACTGATGAACCTTATCGCATGTTTACAAGCCGGGCGGAACGCAGGTTGATACTTCGTCAGGACAATGCAAGGTTTCGTCTAAACAATATTGCTGCTTACGTGGGTATCAAAAAACCGGACGAACTTGAATGTATCGCATCAGTTATGAATTGGCTGCAAATTCAAAGTGGAAAACTAATCGGACAAAAATGGAATGCGAATCATATAATTCCAGATGATATTGAGGCTTCACTAGTTCAAATGATGTCTCAAAATGAGAAAATTGCTTCGTACTTTACGAAAAAAGAAATCCTAGACGAACTTCGAATCATAGTTAAATATTCACCGTATATTGATCAGGAAAAGAAGGCTGCAGAAAAGGCAAAAGATGATGAATCCATTGCAATCCCTGCATGGCTTGACTACGATAAGTGTGTTGCTGTTAGATACGAGAGTAGGGAAAAGCTGAAGAAGATTCGTCCTGATAATCTTGGCCAGGCATCGAGAATACCGGGCGTAAACCCATCTGACATTTTAGTTTTGGCAATCATCATTAAGCGCGGGCACGTATAAAATGCGATGTTAGAGGCTACATGGGCAAAATATGATCTAGATAATCAGATGGTAAGAATTGAAGGCTATAAACTGTATTATATTGAATTGATAATTATTATATAGCTATCACTAGCAAATCGGATGCAGTCGGAATATATCGAAATACCAAAGAAAGCGATCAATAAGCAATGGCTCATAATAGTCTCTGTCATCTAGATTATGCGACACAATATATAGTGGTACAATACTTCTTTGACAACTATCTACAAATGTTGACAGCCTGTTAATAACTTGGTGAAATGTTGATAACTTCTTTTTGATGATTTTCAATCCCCCTTATGCTATTATAGAGGGCGAAAAATAGGAAGAATAGACAAATGAGCAACGAAACAATAGACATGGCGTCGAAGGACCTGTGGGACAGGGCCAAGACAGTATATATTTCGTCCCTACCGACCCAGGAAGAAAAGGATCAGATGGAGCGGTATTTCTCAATGATCTCAAGCGTCGAGACAGATGATGACGTTTTCCGATTTTACACCACCAATTCATTTGCAGCCGATTTTCTTCAGTCTAATTATGCGACACGAATAAAAGGTTGCTTGACGTTGGTGGGAGCAAACCCAGCTTTGAAGATGGAGTTCAAGCTAGACGAAAGAAAGCGTCCATCAATCATAATACCGCCGACCGCCCAGAAATCCCAGACACCGGGATTGCCAGAACTATCCATTACACCACAGCACCAGGCGACTACATTCATTTCGACTATGCCGCTTCGCGACGAATACACATTTGACGAATTCGTTGCCGGTCCATCAAACAGCTGGGCATATTCAGCTGCGAAAGGAGTGGTCAAGCATCCAGGGGAGAGCGGCTACAACCCGTTGTTCATACACGGCGGGACCGGACTTGGAAAAACCCACTTGATGCAGGCAATCGGTAACGAGCTGAAGCGCAAGAACCCAGGTATGGCCATCTGCTATCTTACAGCAGAGACATTTCTTAATGAATACGTCAATTACCTGCAAAACGGTCAGATAAATTCATTTCGAGAGAAATACCGAAACATCGACGTACTGCTTGTTGACGACGTGCAGTTCTTCCAGAAGGGAAAAATCGTCCAGGAAGAGTTCTTCAACACCTTCAACTACCTTCAGGGAAAGAAAAAGCAGATTGTGATGACCTCTGACGTCGCACCAAAGAACCTTCCGGCACTTGAAGAAAGGTTGATATCGCGATTCGTCGGGGGAATGGTGCAGGAGATCGAGTCACCTAGCTATGAGACTAGATTGGCAATTCTGCAGAAAAAATCCGAAAGCTACCGTCCACCTATACCAATTTCCACGCTGACATTCATTGCTGAAAACATCAAAACGCATGTTAGGGCAATGGAAGGTGCGTTGGCAAAGGTAAAGGTGATAATTTCAAACAGCCCTACAGCCGAACTATCGCCAATACTTCTTTCAAAGCTACTGAAGGACTTCATCGACAAGGAGCAGACGATAAAAAAACTAACAGTCGAGGAAATCCAGGCTGCGGTAGCGAAAAAGTACGGCGTAACCGTCCAATCCATACTTTCTACCGAGCGAACGGCGTCACTTGTTACCCCAAGACAGCTCGCAATGTACATTTCACGCAAGTTTACGGCAAAAAGCCTGCCGGAAATTGCCGAAAAGTTCGAGAAAAAGCACGCAACTATACTACATGGGGTAAAAACCATCCAGAAAAGGCTCGACGTGGAGAACGACCTCAAGCAGACACTGGAGGAAATACTGTCCGAATTCGGCTACAAACTGACGGACGGAAAGGATCTTTCGCTCAGCTGAAAACCTGTCGACAACATGGCCCATAACCGCGCAAGTTGTCTACAGCAATCAACAGCCCCGAAAGTTGGCAACAGGACGCAATCATGAAGATTAACTTTCCATCAACAGAAAAAAACGCGAAAAACCCAATAAAATCAATGCTAAAACTGATTTATCAACATTGTGAACATCTATAATAATAATACAAAGACTCTTTATATTATTAGTCATATTTGGTACAATCAGAAGCGTGTTGATGAAAGTTGTAAAAGGTCAACCAGTCAAAGGAAATCAAAATGAAGTTTAACATCATAAGATCCAAGTTCATCGAAGGACTTAAGGCGGTCCAGAATGTCGTCAATTCGAAGGCTTCCCTGCCTGTGCTGCAGAATGTCCTTCTTGAGTCCGAAGGCAAGGTACTCCGGATGACTACTACTGACCTCGACATATCGATTGTCTGCGAAGTTGAATGCGAAACCGAGGAACCCGGCAAGACCACACTGCCTGTGAAGCTTCTGTTCAACTCGATATCATGTGCGGACGAAGGAGTCATCGGAATTGAGGTAAACGAGGAAGAAAAGGCTAAAATCAGGGCAGGTTCGGCGAATTTCAAGCTGACAGGTCTTTCCGAGGTAAACTTTCCGAGGTTGCCCTCCGACGAAACGAGCTATGAGTACAGTGTTAGCCAGACGGTTTTGAAGGAAATGCTCCGCAAAACTGCCTATGCAGCGTCACAGGATGACACCCGCAGGACCCTCAAGGGTGTTTTGATGAGCTTCCGCAGCAACAAGCTTACAATGGTGGCGACAGACGGACGCCGCCTTGCACTTGTTGAAAACGAGATGGAAGTGCCTGTTGACGCGGAAAAGGACATAATTCTGCCTCCGAAGACAGTTCAGGAGCTTCAGAGGTCGCTCGGAAGCGAAGGCGACATCAAGGTGATGGTTCAGAATACGCAGGTTCGCTTTACCTTAGGGAATATTTCGATATTCTCAAAGCTTGTTGACGACACATATCCGAACTACAAGCAGGTTATTCCCCAGAGTTTCGCCCAGAGCATAGTGATTGATCGTCAGCTTTTCGTTAATGCCCTTGAAAGAGCAAGTGTAATGTCGATGGACGAGGCGCATTCAACAAAACTTCGCTTTTCCAACGGAACTTTGACAGTTTCGGCTGCTGCAAGCGACATAGGCGAGGCGAAGGACGAAGTGCCGATCAAGTATTCGGGCGACGAAATAGAGGCAATGTTCAACCCAACTTACATAATGCAGTGCCTCAACGCAATTGACGACGATGAAATATCAATTGAAATCAACAACGGACAGAGTCCGGCGGCAATAAAGTGCTCGGTTGCCTTCATCTATGTCATTATGCCGCTCAGAACAAACTAAAAAGTTGAAAAAAGCAGATAATCAAAGATTCAAGGGTATATCATGAAGATTTGGACCGATAAAAACTATCCGATCATCATTTCTTGCGCAAAGGAACTGTCCAGGTGGACGGAAATAGAAGTGCTTGATCTCGGATACAAGCCGATTGAGGTAACTGAAAACACGGTGGTCGTCCGTGGAAGCATGAGGGATGTGATGAAGCTGAACCTCATGCTTCGCACTGCCCATCGCGTTTTGGTTCCACTGTACAGGGGAGGGTGCAGAAACATCCGCGACCTCTATGAAAAGGCGAAGTCGATAGACTGGGAGAATCTGCTTGAAGCGGACGGCTATTTCTCGGTTTCTTCAATTGTCCACAACTACACTATCCGCGATACAAGGCTGCCGAGCCTTTACACGAAGGACGCAATAGTTGACAGAATGCGGGAAAAATGCCAAAGGCGTCCCGATTCCGGAGGAAGAAACGAAGGTGCGGCAGTTTTCGTATACTGGGAAGAGGACGAGGTTATAATTTACCTCGACACCTCCGGCGAGCCGCTTTCAAAGCGCGGTTACCGGAAGATACCTGGATCTGCCCCGATGCAGGAAACTTTGGCTGCCGCCTGCATTATGGCAATGCATTGGGACGGAAAAAGTCCGTTTTTGTCACCAATGTGCGGAAGCGGAACGCCAGCGATCGAAGCGGCTCTCATCGCGCTAAACCGTGCTCCAGGTCTGCTTAAGGGACACTTCGCCTTCCAGTCAATCAAGGGATACAATCGCATAATTCCAGGTGAAAAGGCTCCCCGCGTAGCACCAAGGCAGATTGCCGGTGCGACACCTGAGCAAATCTGGAAGGAAATGGTAATGGACGCAACTGCGGCGGAAACTCCTGAAAACATGCCGGCCATAATTGCGACGGATATCTCGCCGGAAGCAGTTGAAAATGCACACTCCAATGCCATAAATGCAGGAGTTGCGCAGTATATCCAGTTCAGCGACTGCGATTTTGCCGACTCTCCTGTTCCTGAGCAGAAGGGATGCGTCTTTTTCAACCCCGAATACGGGATCCGGCTTGGAACATACGAGGAACTTGCGCCGATATACGAGAGAATCGGCAACTTCATGAACGAAAAGTGTTCTGGCTGGACAGGTGGACTTATCACGGGCAATCCCGATCTTGCGAGAATGGTAAACCTGTACTATAAGACAAAGGTGCCGTTCTTCAATGGACCGATAGATTGCCGCCTGTTCATATACCCAAACTGTGAACTGAAAGGACAGAAGCAGTCATGAAAAACAGACCTCTGGACCTAAATGACTTTCTTGAGGCGGACTCTGCCACTGAGGAAATTCCAGTAGAGCCACCGGAAGAACTTGATGTTCAAAAAGCGGTTGTAGAGGAACTTGCCGCCGAAAAGGCGGAACTCCACGAGAAAATCGAGGAACTGAAGAAACAGATAGAGGACAGTAAATCCGAAATAGAGGCCCTTAAGTCCGCAAACGAGAATCTAAAGGCTGAAAAGTCCGCACTTCTCGAAAAGCTTGAAGCAGCAGAAAAAGAGGTTGAAAAAGCACAGGAAGACGTTCAGGAACGCAATCCGAACTGCCTTGCGCTTCTAGACCGCGACGTCGAACTACCTGATCGTTTCACCGGCGAAACGCGCGATCATGTCCTCGAGGTGATAAAAGAGGCCCGCGACAAGGCGGAATCAGAAGGGCGTGTCCGACGTGCGCAGCTGCTGGAAGGTGTGCTTTTTGCAAATGAGCCGAGTGGCAACTTGGAAAAAAAGCGCAAGGCTATGGAGGATTTCTTCAACGAAAACGGCAATATCGTCAACGGAACCGTCATAAGCGAGCTGACAAGGTGCGGAATCGCCTACAGAAACGGCGAAGAATACCTGCTTCCGAAGGAAATAATGCTCCGGACGTATTGATAAAAAGAAATCAACATGGTTATGAAGCGTTATCAACGAAGATATAGTGTTTATCAACAAAGTTATTAACAACCTGTAGATTAGTTGATAAATCTGTTCATAACTGTTCATAACTTGTCTTTTGCCTGCCAACAATGATAAACTTCAACACAGACATCTGCCGCTTGATAAAGGAGGCTCGCCGCGAGGCGGGGATATCCCAAAGCGACTTGGCGCGCGAAGTGGGCTGCAAGCAGTCCGCGCTTTCGATGTTTGAACAGGGCGCGGGCACGAAGCTAAGCGAAGAAACTGTGCGAAAACTGGCCGCAAGGTTCGGAATAGAGATAAAAAGCACTAAGACGTCCGAGAAACCGGAAGAATGCGGACTGGAAGCGCGCGCGGGGCAGGTAGTTGGATTTGGCAAGGGGACGGGGTATTGTCCAAACCCGTCTTGTCCGACAAACAGCTGGTACGAAGTGGGTGGTCGGAGACTGGCGAAGCCAGACCGCGAGGCGGCGGATCCGGTCGGGGGCAAGTACTGCGCGTACTGCGGCGAAATCCTTGAGAGAAAATGTCCCAGCTGTGGCTCTCCCGTGCATTCTGGGGCAATTTGCTCGATTTGCGGCGATCCATACGTTGTTTTGGCGCAATGAATTGGAGGCTTCGCACTTGCCTTTAAAAGCAATCTTTTGATATAATCACTTTAACGCTTGTAGAAGGAAACTAATAATGGCGACATTCCAGTACATCGCGAAGGACGCCGCGGGCAACGAGACTCGCGGACAGCTTGAGGCCGGCGACCGCAATTCCGCAATTGCGGCGGTTCGCGCATTAGGTCTTTATCCGACCGCTCTTGGCGAGGTCAAGGGCTCGTCTGCGCCTGCGGGCGGCCAGAAGAAGGCCGTCAAGAAGGCGCCGGCGGGGGACGGCAAGAAGAAGAAAGGCGGTCTAAACGCCGACATCAACATCAAGCTGCCGAGCTGGATGCGTGGAAGGATCAGCACGAAGGTCCTTACGCAGTTCACTCGCCAGCTTGCGACGCTCGTGAACGCTGGTCTTCCCCTGATGCGCGGCATAGACGTCCTCAAGCGCCAGATGAAGGATCCGCAGATGAAGGAGGCTCTGGACGGCATCGGTGAGAACATTGCGGCGGGCGGAACGTTCTCCGAGGCGCTGACGGCCTATCCGAAGATTTTCGACAACCTCTACGTCAACATGGTGAAGGCCGGTGAAGCGGGCGGCGTGCTTGAAGTCGTCCTTGGCCGACTTGCGGAGTTCGCCGAGAAGAGCGAGAAGATCAAGAACAAGGTCAAGGGCGCGATGATCTATCCTATCGTCGTCCTTGTCGCGGCAGTCGGCATCACGGCGTTCCTCCTTGTCGCGGTCATCCCGAAGTTCAAGTCCGTGTTCGCGGACATGCTTGGCGGCGCGTCGCTTCCCGCGATCACAGAGTTCGTCATCCAGATGTCTGACTGGGTGCAGCACAACGGGCTGGTCATCGCCATTCTGGTCGTTGCGTTCTTCGTGATACGGAAGATTGTGGGAAAGACCGAGAAAGGCGCATATTTCTACGACTGGCTCTCGCTGAAGATGCCAGTGACTGGCACGCTGGTGCAGCGCACGTCGGTCTCGCGCGTGACGCGTACACTCGGAACGCTTCTTTCGTCCGGCGTGCCCATCCTGCAGTCGCTGGTGATTGTCCGCGACACGACGGGCAACCGCATCGTATCGAAGGCCCTTCAGGACGTCCACGACGCCGTCAAGGAAGGCGAGGGCATGACGCAGCCTCTTTCGCAGTGCTGGGTGTTCCCTCCGATGGTCGTCTCGATGGTCGAGGTCGGCGAGGAGACGGGCGCGCTGGCGGACATGCTGACGCGAATCGCGAACACGTACGACGACGAGGTTGACAACGCGGTCGCCGGCATGACGGCGGCTATCGAGCCTGCGCTCATCATCGTTCTGGCCGTGGTGGTCGGCACGATCGTCATCGCGATGTTCCTGCCAATGATCAAGATCATCCAGAGCGTCTCCGGAGCGGGGGCGTAAGGATCAATGAAAGGCCGCAATCCCATGAAAAGGGGCTTCACGCTGATAGAGATGCTGATCGTCGTCGTCGTCCTCACGACGCTGATGACGATCGTGTTCAAGCTCAGCAACATTGGCGGCGATTCGCGGCGCAGAAGCGAGACGATAACGCGCATGCAGAAGCTGGAGAACTGCCTCTCCGGATACTACGCGGCCTTCGGCTCCTATCCGCCTGTGAAGCTGCACGGAACTCGAAGCATAAACTTCGAGGCCTCCGGTACGGGAGTGCAGACGGACAATTCGCGCGACGTAAACTGGGGCGATACCTCGGAAAGGCAGCGCTGGGACCAGGTCAAGGCGGCCTGCATGGCGCAGCCCGTCGAATGCGACTTCCCGTTCGAAGAAGGGTACGCCGACATGATCAAGAGCATCTCCGACACGCTTAAGGAGATTGTCAGCGAGCAGACCGAAGGGTACGAGGCGGCGTGGAAAACCCAGAGCCAGAGGGACAAGTTTACGGCCGGCTTCGACGACGGCGGCGGCGCGAACATCGACATGAACAACGCGGACTGGCGCAACGTGCAGCTGTTTCGCTTCGGGCTCATGAGCTACCTCCTGCCTCGCTACCTCGTGATGATGGGTGCGAAGGAGAGGTTCTACGACAGCGCCCAGTGGGAGGACAGCAACGCGGAGCCGCCTTGCGATCCGTTCGACGGGAAGCGCTTCTCGTCGTGGAGAACTCTCAAGAACTACGTCGAGAACGGATACGACGGAGACAAGATGAGCCTTGCTCGCGTCGCAAGCATACCGTCGCAGGCCGTCTGCGCCCGGTGGATGCCCAACCTCAAGGAAATCTGCACGGCCTACCACAACATCTACCTGTTCGGCGTGCAGATTCGCGATCCATACAGCGGCTCCATGAGCATCGACTCGTTCATAGGGATGCCGATATTCTCGCCGTCAGGCAACGGAAACACGGACCAGTACGTCCTCGACTCGGTTTCCGTCAGGGATGGATGGGGAAATACGTTCTACTATTATTCGCCCGCTCCGTACCAGCGCTACACCCTGTGGAGCAGCGGACCGAACGGCCGCACGTTCCCGCCGTGGATTTCGCGCGAGTCGCTCGACTCGCAGGCCAACAAGGTCATAGCCGAGTGGATAAAGGACGACATCAGGAACATGAGCAACTAAAGGAGGCTGAACGGAATGAAGAAGGGTTTCTCTCTTGTTGAAATGCTCGTCGTGATCGGCATAATAGCCGTTCTCCTCGGAGCGTCCCTCGGCGCCTATTCAAAGATGACGGCCAGCGCCGAAAAGGCGAAGTGCAGCGAACTCGTCGCCAACACGGCTACGGCGCTCGCAGTCATGTTCCAGCAGGAAGGCGTATGGCCGCGCGCACTGCGTTCGCAGGGAGGGTCGGACGGCGAACTCGACGCAAGCGCGGCCGTTCCCCTGGCGAAATACATGTCGCTGTCGACAAACGGTGACGGTACCCGCCTCACCGGCCTCGATCGCTTTGGAATCGTCACCCCGTGGGCTGCGTCCGTGATCAAGCGCAGGGGCAATTCCGCGTCGCTGAGCGACAAGGTCGGCGACTATACCGTCAAGGACCACATGCTCCACTATGCCCTCGACCTCGACGGCGACGGAATAATCGACGGTGCTTCCGTTGGAGGCGAAAGCATCTCCGTCCGCGCGGCGGCGATCGTCTGGTGCTGCGGCAAGGACGGCAAGATCGAGGCGTATTCGAAGGGACTGAGGTCCGACGACGTTTACAGCTGGACGAAAGGACAGACGCAGAATGTTAAGTAAACTGCGAAAGGGCTTTACTATCATCGAGCTTATGATGGTCGTCGCCATCATAAGCATTCTGCTCGGCATTGTCGTGAATGTCGCGCAGAGCTCGATCAAGGAGGCTCGCCGCCACAAGGCCTCGACGGTATGTACGCTTGTTGAGCAGGCGTTCGCCACTTACTACGCCCAGTACGGCAAGTGGCCCGCTCCGCTTGGCTCGATGGCGACGTCGGGCTCGTTCGGGACGGAAAACGAATACGTCCTTTCGCGCAGCGAGGCCGACACGATGGTGCGCGAGGTCATCAGGGAGATCAAGAACGGCAATCCGCTCATGAACATATCCGGCCTCTACGTCTCCACCAACAACGGCGAGCCGCGCCAGGAAAGGTGCCCGCGCCACAACGGGAACGTGATACGCTACTATCCCGCCAAGGGGGCGATCGGCATGGACTTCATAGAGGCGCTTCGCGGAACGAAGCAGCACCCGAAGAAGATAAAGGTCTCTCAGATGCACTTCGGCTACCCCCATGTGCATACCGGCCAGTTCATGCCCTTCAGGGTGGTGTACAACGTCCAGGCCGACACGGTGTCGGTGGAACAATGGCATTGGTGCGACTAACGACATGAAAAAGGCATTTACACTTCTAGAGCTTCTCGTCGTGGTGGCCATAATGGGCCTCCTCGGCGCGGCTTCCGTCGGAGGCTACCGCGCGATGCAGCGCGGAATGGAGGAGCGCGGCGCGATGCAGAACGCCAACCAGTTCATTCGCTCGGCGTACCAGCGCTCGACGATTGACCGCACGCTCGTGGCGATCCACTTCTGGAACGAGACGCTTCAGGAGGAGTCGGACACCAGCAGGCTTGTCGTAGTAGGCAAGGCAGTCGCCGTCAGACGTGCGGGACGAATAACGGCAAAGGACGGCAACAACCTCATCGACGAGTTCGGGGACCTCCGCTTCAGCCGCCTCACGATCGACGACGACGACGGACTTGACAAGGACGACGTCGAGAAGACGGGCGAGATGTTCCTCTACCCGATGAACGGGACGTCCGACGGAGACCAGCGCGGCGTCATATACCAGAACACCAGGAAGAAAACCATTACGGACACACTCGTCCAGAGCGGCGAAATGGTCCCTTTCGAGGTCTATGAGTTCGTCGTCGCATCCAAGAACGAATACAACTGGCAGGTCGGCGACGCGTACGGCTTCGAATTCTCCGAGATCCAGCTGCCCGTCGGATTCGTCTTCGGCTCCGGAAAATGCTATTCCGAGCGCATTACGTCGCCTGTCGCCGGAAAGAGCATGATGCGGTTTGATTCGGGGGACATCCTGGGACAGAGCCAGATAGCCGTGTCAATGCTCCGCCCCGGCAAGGACGGGACGCTTGAGGCTCAGCCCGTCGGAAAAACTGAAAGACCGGATAAGAGACTGGACAGCTAAGACATGAAAAAGGCATTTACGCTAATGGAGGTCAATCTCGCCATTCTCGTGATGGCGGGAGGAATTCTTTCTATCGTCGGCCTGTATTCGCTCGGCTTCCGCGAGAACAAGCAGTCCGGCGAAGACGTTGCCTCCGCCGCATACGCAGAGGCCGTCATCTCGCCTCTCGTCATGGCGCTGTCGGCCACGAACGTGACTTGGAAGTCCTTCAGCGAAATCAGCCGCCCCTCGGAGGAGCGCCAGTTCGGGTGGGGCGGATACCTCCAGGACAACGGGACGCTCATAAGCGATCCCGACGGGCTCGCCCGCAGGACGTTCAGCGAGGTGATCGGAGCGATAAGCGTCAAGGGCGGGTCAAAGTTCGGAGCGGAATGGCCGTCGACCTACAGCAAGGCAGACTGGACCGCCGGGCTTATAGTCATGCACGACGTCGGAAGCGCCGTGATGCGCATCGGCTTCAGGGCGGCAAAGCAGAAGGGCACGATACTCGCGGCCCCGCTCTACTACACCGAAGTACGCTTCCAGGGAATCGTAGAAAACCAGGAGGTGGCCGGACAATGAAAAAGGGCTTTACCATACTTGAGCTTCTCGTGGCGAGCCTCCTGCTTGGAATGCTCGTGACGATTCTCACAATGATATTCGACCAGTCGTCTGTGGCCTGGCGCACGGGCGTCGCAGGTGTTGCGGACCTTGACGACGTCCGAAACGGGATAGCGGACATACGCGACGAGGCGGACAACATCTACAACTGGAACAACCAGAACCTGCTTCTCCTGTCGCCATGGGATACCCAGGATTCCTCCGGAAGAGCCCTCCGCGACCGCGCGATATCATACGGCGGCGAGGCCTCCGAGATGCCGACGATGATAACGGACGGTGGAATCGACGCGACAAGGGAGGGCGGATTCAAGAAGACGGTGAACAATTCCTCCGCAGGACGGAACATGAAGTCCTACAGGGTCGTCGTGCTGAGCTGGGGACCCGACAGGAAATACGACACATGGGACGATATAAGGAGCTGCCCTGATGAAGACGACATCGATTTGTAAGGGCGGACTTTTCCGCTGGCGGGCTGCGAGGTCCGGTTTCACGCTCGTGGAGCTTCTGGTTGTCATAGGCATGATAGCCATAATCCTCGGCGCCCTCACGACGTCCGTCAACGCCGCGCAGGAGCGCGCACGCATCCAGAGGGCGACGAGCGACGTAAAGATCATTGCGCAGGCAATCCTCTCGACCGAGAACTTTGCGCAGGGCGGGGAGTACAAGATCAAGACCATGGCCCTCTGCGACGCGGACTCTTCTTCGCTCGACTTCATCGTCGGGCGCGGCGGCTCGACTGATTCGGGCGACAAGATACCCGCGACTCTCATGGCGTCGATGAATGCAGGCGGCAAAATGCTCGATCCGTGGGGAAAGCCGTACCAGGTCAAGATCGAGGAAGGCAAGTCTTTGAACATATCAAGTCCGTTCACCAGTGTCGACACGGGCTTTTCGCTTCCGAACATATACAGGCTTTCGCCGGAGGAGCGTAAATGAAAATGAAGGAGAGAAAAGGATCCGCGCTCCTTATCGTCCTGGGAATGCTCGCGTTCATGATCGTGTCGGCCGTCGCGTTTTCGGCCTACATGCGCTACGCACGCCTGCCGTCGAGCTATCTCAGGCGCACAACAGCCTCGCGGGAGCTGACAAAGGCCGCGCTCGCCCGCGCCATAGACGAGATCGACTTCGCAGTCGCAAACAACCCGTACCCGGGCCTTGGCGTGTACGACGCCCGGTCTGGCGGCGACCGACAGGGCTCTCACCGCAACTACTTCAGGAACCACGTGTTCATCGGAACGAACGAGATGTTCTCGGTGGATGAGGGAAGCGCGAACACGACCCCCGTCCTTTCGCTCGAGGGCCTCGCATACGTGCCGCCGCCGCTCATCAACGACGTGCGCTACTTCAGCCGCCGCTCCCCGACCGCCGCCTGGAAGAAGTTCGACTTCGACGCAGGGCGCTACGCCTACTGCGCGGTGGACGTGTCGGACTACTTCGACGTGAACAGGGTTCGCGCGGACGTTCCCCGCTCGTCTGCCTCCTGCTCTCGCATCTCGCTCGCATACCTCTTCGAGAACCAGTCACATACGTCCTCTGGCAGCACTATGTCCAAGTGGGACTCCGACATCGACTCCGCGACCGGATGCGCCTACGACGCGAACACCCACACCCGCAACTTCCTCTCGGGCGTGCCGCTCGTCTCGATGGCGGACATGAACCTCGCGCTCAGGGATACCCAGTACGGCGAAATGTTCTGCCCCTGGTACAAGTACATAAAGAGCGGAAAGTCCAACAACGGCTTCTACGGTACAACGACGCCGCAGACGCTCGCGGAAAGCGTGGGACGCATGACCTTCGTCACCGACGGCTACTTCCCGCGCAACGACGACAGCCTAAGCGAGGAAGACAAGGACTTCGACCTTTCCAACCCGGAATACCAGCCTTTCAAGATGGACGACCTCAAGCGCCAGAACCCGCAGCTTCTGACCGTCATCGACTACACCTCCAACACGAAGAGCATAACGAGGCTTTTCGAATCTCTGTGCGGACTCGGGCTTTGCGCTCTTTGGGACTACCTCGACCCCGACAGCACCCCGCTTTCCCTCGCCATCCCGACGACGGAGCGCATCCCGATGGTCTGCGGAATCAAGCCTCAGCTGGGGGACTGCAAGGTGAAGATCGCAAAGTCCGAGACGGAGCAGAACCCCGAGCCGGCGTCTGGCCCTGGGAATGGCGTCGTTTGGCACCACAAGCGAGTCTACGAGTTCAAGATCGACGGAACGTCGTTCGCCCAGGGTATCATGGGCGGAAATATCAAGCCACTCGTCGTATATCCTTTCTGCCGCGACGACGGAGCGGAGGAGGAGACTTTCAAGATGGACGGGCATTTTGGAATCTACTTCACGAGCGGCGGCGCGACGTCGATCCGCACGTCTGGAAACGACGTACTGCATTTTGGCGCTTACAAGGACATAACCCAGCCTAAGCTTGAAAACGGCGTGATAATGGTTCCGTTCGGGCAGAGCGAGTCCTTCAACTTCAAGGCGTCCAGCATCAACGAGGAAAAAGACGCCGTCGACGACACGAAGACGTGCTCGCTCGCGGCTGGTGCCGGCTTTATCGCGCCGACGTTCAACGGCAATGCCTTCGTTACGGTCACGTACGAGTGGGACCAGGAGTCCGAACGCGACGGCATGGGCGGCTTTGTCTGGAAATCCAGCCAGAGCTATCCCCAGGAAATGCCGCCAGCGGAAAAGATGACGGCCGCGCACTGCAACATGCCTCCCCTCACGGCGGACGGCACGCCGGACTCCGACGTCAGCACTGACGCAAAGTTCATGGACATGCTCAAGGGATCCGGCAAGCAAGTTGCGCTCAACTTCGCCGTCTGGGTCGGCATAAAGAACAACGAAGGCAAGTACGTCGACCTCGTGCCTGCGTGCCTCAAGGACGATGACGACCTCAACAACACCAGGAACTTCCAGTTCATGGGACCGACCGGAAACAACATCGCCGGAAGGCCGTATCCTCTGCTTCGCTTCGAGACCGGCGTCACCATTGACCTCTCGATCACGGGGCTGAATGAGCTTGCGCAGAACAATCCAGACGGATCGACCGTCACGCTATCGCCTTCGCAGATCGTCGTCTCCGATCCTCGCTACAACCACATTCCCGAAGACTGGTACGAGCCGGAATGGGACATGACTGCGGACAACTGGATCGAGAACGCGGTCCACAAGAAGACGTCCGACCTCTTCATGAACACGAGCGACCAGGGCTATCTCCAGTCGCCATACGAACTTGCGTTCCTGCCGCGCCTTACGAATATGAAGAGCTACGGCGCAAACCAGCACATCGGCGACTTTTCCGCGCCGGACGACGGTCGCACGAAGCTGTCCAACGGGCAGAAGGGCGAGGCTCAGGCGATCCACAACAACCTGATGTGGAGAACTTACGATCCACTTGACGTCGACAGGGACGCATTTGAGACGCTCGGATTCGTATCTAACGCAACGGGCGTCAAGGTAAATCCGTATTCGTCGAATACGAACGTGGTTCTCGCCGCACTGGCGAACACCCCGCTCGACTGGCGCTGTGCCTCCACGAACGACACGGGATACGGCGAGGAAATCGTCAAGATGAAGGCGTCCGACTTCAACGCCAAGTACGCATGGAACGAGTATTCCTCTGGCGGAAAGATCAAGTACAGCGATCTCGTCAAGATAGCGGGTGCCTTCATGAACAGCATATCGGGCGACAGAAGGAACACGGTGACCTACACCGAGTCGAACATGAAGGACTATATGCTTGCGCAGTCCGACTGGAAGCAGGCGTGGCGCGAAATGGGCTGGGCAAGCGACGAATCCGATATGCTTGCAGGCGTGACGCTGGAAGGCTCGGACCCGATCTGGGAGATCGACCGCAAGTTCCTCTACGGCTATTGGCGCGAATGCTTCGAGTCGAGGCAGCAGCTGTTCCTCGTGTTCGTCCGCGCCGAGCCGACGATGATGGGCGGCGGCACGCTCAATTCAATTCCCCCGCAGCTCGGCGGAAGGGCCGTTGCACTCGTCTGGCGCGACCCGACGGCGACCCCTGAATCCGAGGCAAAGGGCGGAGTGCACGGCTATCCGCACCGCACGCGCGTTCTCTTTTACAAGACACTGGAGTGACAAATATGAAAAAAGGATTTACTCTCGTCGAACTTCTGATCGTCGTCGGAATCATCGGCATCCTTGCTGGAATCCTCGTGGCCAGCTTCGGCGGCGGAACGGAGTCCGCGCGCAACGCGCAGTGCCTCACGAACATGAAGTCGCTCGCGAGCGCCTGCCACTCCTACGGCATGGCCCACAAATTCTACCCGCTTGCGGGCTCCGTCGAAATCATGAGCATCGAAAAGAGCGGCAAGTCGACCGAAAAGAACTTCTGGGAGAGGCCAGGCTGGATCAGCTGGAATTCGCAGGGCGCGTACAGCAGGCGCACCCAGTCCCATGCCTCTAGCCTCAGCTGGTTCTCGAGCTGCTACAGCCAGACGTTCGAAGAGCGCGAGTACTGCGTGACGAACGGCGCCATCTGGCGCTTCGTAACCGGCAACAGGAAGATATTCCAGTGCCCATCCCACGTGATCAAGTACAAGGCCAAGCCGCCGGCCTGGAGCTACGTGATGAACAGTTTCTTTGGATGGGATTCGTCAAAGGGCTCGTCCTACCGCCCCGTTGGATACGAGGGAAGGCCGTTTGCCGACCTCAAGCGCGCGGACAAGAGACTTCTCTTCGCAGAGATCCCGTTCATGGGCGTGGAGGGTCATGTCAACGACAGCCAATCCCCCGGCATCGAATGCGACTGCGTCCTCCAGTACGGCGACAACGAGGTCATCGGGTTCAACCACTCGTCCGGCAAGAAGGCGAAGTTCGCGCACGTAGTGTTCGCCGACGGACATGCCGAGAAGCTCACATGGCCCGATTCGGGCATGAACGAGTCTCAGGTCAGGGAGCTTACCAAGTGGCTCTGCGAGGCTACCGACGTTTCGTTCGACGGCAAGCAGTACAGGGAGGTCAATTGATCTCGATTCTCATAGCCGACGACCATCCGATGGTCAGGGAGGGACTCGAGGCCATGCTCGAAAGCGAGGAGGGCTTCAAGGTCGTCGCTCTTGCGTCGGACGGATTCGACGCGGTGCGGCTCTATTCCGTTAACCGCCCGGACATCGTGCTTAGCGACGTCCGCATGCCTGGCCTCGACGGTTTCGGAATGCTCGCCGACATCAGGGGCGAATACCCAAACGCGAAGGTTCTCCTCCTCGCCGGGATGCCGCTCAAGGAAGAAGAGAGGCGCGCGCGCGAAGGAGGCGCGAGGGGTTACCTCCCGAAGAACGTTGACCAAGACCGTCTTACCGAGGCGATACGCAAGATCGCGGCTGACGACGGATGCTTCGTCTGCGAGGAGTTCCAGTCCGCGCCATCTCCTCTCACGGTGCGCGAGCTTGATGTTCTGCGCCATCTGGCGAAGGGACTTCAGCGCGACCAGATTGCCGAGCAGCTCGGAATCGGACCCGAGTCCGTGAAGACCCACATGAAGGGCCTCATGAACAAGCTCGACTGCCCCAATGCGGCCGCAGCCGTCGCAAAGGCGTTTGAATCCGGAATCCTCCGCGTATGATCCTCCTTCTCGCCGCACTGACGAACATCGTCGGAATCGTTACCTTCGAGCGCGAGGGACTCCCCTTCTGCTTCATGTCCGACCCAAACGGCGTGAACTGGCGAGTCGCAATGAGCTCGGGCGCGCTTCCCGACATAAAGATAGGCGACGAAATCTCCGTTGACGGCGTGCCCGAGGAGTCCATCAAGAAGCGGATGGACGCAAGCCGCCTTGACGTCGTGGCGCACAGACCCGACCAGGTCCCTTCCCCTCGCATCGCCACGACGGGCGAGATTTTCGAACAGGTCCTGCCGTACGGAGACACGCCCTGGTACGGCGAGACGATAACGACGGAAGGCCTTCTGCGCGACATCAACCGCCGCCAGGCTTCCACGCAGCTCCTCGTCGGCGAAGGCGACTGCAACATCCAGGTCGAGCTTCCGATCTCAATCGATACGGCGCTTCCCGAAAACCTCGTCCTCGGCTCGACGGTACGCGTCACGGGAACTCTCGTGTTTACGTCGATAGAGAACTACGAGGAGGGACGATTCGAGCGCGTCGAAAACATCGAGCTGCTTCCGATTTCAACAGAGTCAGTTCAGGTCGTGCGACGCGCTCCGTTTTGGACTGCGACGCGCCTCATCCATCTCGTTGAGCTTGTTCTTTTCCTGCTCGCAGTAGTATCAATCTGGGCCGTCACACTCAGGCGCATGGTGCGCAAGCGCACGAACGAGCTCGCGGAGTCCATCCGCCAGCGCGAGCACACGCGCATCGAGGCGGACGCCGCGCGCCGCGAGCGACTGCGCCTTGCCGCCGACCTTCACGACGGCTTCCAGCAGTATCTGGCTGGCGCGATGTTCCGCCTGAAGGCGGCGATGAACTATCTTCCGAAGGAATCGGAGAACTCACGCGCGCAGCTGCTCAAGGTGCAGGAGGCGCTTCAGCACACGCAGAGCGGACTTCGCGCGACCCTTTGGGCGATGAACGAGGAAAGCGAAGGCCCCGAGTCGCTGATGGAGCTCTTCCGCTTCGCCTCGCGCCGAATGCCCCACTGGGAGGGCGTCGTCGAGTTCGAGTGCACGGGCGAGGAGAGGGACGTCGCGCGCAAGTTCGCGGCAACGCTCCTGCTCGTCCTCCAGGAGGCCGTAGCCAACGCAATCCGCCACGGCGAGGCGACGCGCGTCGTCGTCAATGTCGCGTTCTCCGAGAAGACGCTCACGATTACGGTCAGGGACAACGGGAAAGGATTCGACGTCGACGAGGCGCAGAAGATGGCTGGGCACTACGGCATAGCCGGCATGCGCCGCCGCACCGCTGATCTCGGTGGAGAGATGACGATGGAGTCCTCACCCGCCGGCTCCATACTCACCTTCCGGATCCCATGCTGAACCTGGCGCGGGGCGGCTTGTGAAATGTGATATAATATTCCCATGACATCTACAGTCCACATTGCGAAAGTCGTCTATGGCGGCGACGGGCTCGGAAGGCTCGGCGACGGACGAGTCGTTTTCGTCCCCGGTGCGCTGGCGGGCGAGACGGTCAAGGCCGAAATCGTCATGGAGAAGAAGAACTTCGTCAAGGCGCGCCTCGTCGAGATAACGGATCCTTCGCCCGACCGCACCGGAACGGGCGAGCCTCCAGTGCCGGGCATGGTCTACTCGAACGTCAGCTTCAAGGGCGAGCTCGCGGCGAAGGAGGCCCAGCTCGTCGAGATGCTCGAGCGCGCCCGCATCGCAATACCCGCAGTGCGCTCCGACGCCAACGCTTCCATTTCGCCCCTCAACTACCGCAACAAGGTCGTATACCAGTTCGCGCTCGTCGGACGCTCTCCGGCCCGCCTCGTGATGGGCTACCGGAAGGAGCCGGGGCACGAACTCGTCGACGTCGAGTCAGACCCGCTCGCGCGTCCCGAGATAAACGCGAAGCTCCCCGAGATACGCTCGCGCGTCTTCGCGCTTCTCACGAACGGCGCGCCGTCCGTGAGAAGCTCCGTCGAGGCTGAGGGACGCGTAACCGTCCGGTGGTCGCGCCTGAGCGGCGTGCAGTGGTGGATCGGCGACGCGAAGAACCCCGTAGTGATGAAGGAGACCGTCTGCGGCAAGACGTTCGAAGTGCCCTCCGACGGCTTCTGGCAGGTCAACCCCGAGGTCGGCGAGATGCTCGCCTCCCACGTCGCCTCGATCGTCGCGAAGGATCCGCCGCGCGAGATACTGGACATGTACTGCGGCGTAGGAGTACTTGGACTTGTCTCCGCGGCAAAACTGCCGCGCGACGGCGCGCAGCCGCCGAAGATTGCGGGCGTGGAGTCCGGCAGGCGCGCGGTGGACTTCGCGCGCAAGAACGCGGCAGCCCTCGGGTTTCCGCAGGCGACCTTCATCGCGTCCGAGGCGGTGCGCTGCCTCAGGAAGATCGGCGTAGGACCGGACGCCGCGATCATCGTCGATCCGCCGCGCGGCGGACTGGAGCAGGGCGTCGCGAAGTTCCTCGCTTCGTGCGGAGCGAAGCGCATCGTCTACGTTTCGTGCGACCCCGCGACGCTTGCGCGCGACCTCCGGACGATCACGGCAGGATACGACGTCGAGGGAATCCGCTGGTTTGACATGTTTCCGAGGACGGCGCGTTTCGAGACCGTCGTCGAACTGAAGAAGAGAAAATGAAGTTCATAGTTCACACATACGGCTGCCAGATGAACGTGCGCGATTCCGAGGCGGTCGAGGCGCTCATGACCGCCGCGGGATACGAGAAGGCGGAATCCGAGTCCGACGCGGACATCGTGATCATCAATTCGTGCACCGTGCGCCAGAAGGCGGAGGAGAAGGCCGTCGGCAAGGCGGGCAACATGATCGCGGCGAAGAAGCTCACGGGAATGATGGGCTGCGCCGTGAAGCGCATGGGCGCGGACATCTTCAGGCGCCTTCCCAAGCTCGACTTCGCGGTAGGTCCGCGCGCCTTCGGCCTCATACCGAAGATCGTCGGCGAAATCGCCGCGTCCGGCGGCAAGGCGAAGCGCATCCTCGAGATAGGCGACGACATCGTGCCGTCCGGAATGTCGGAGCATGTCGCAGGCGGCTGGCAGGCTTTCGTGACTGTCCTGCTTGGCTGCGACAACCGGTGCAGCTACTGCATAGTGCCGGAGGTTCGCGGACACGAGTTCTCTCGGCCGGCGAAGGAGGTCGTCGCCGAAGTCGAGGCGCTCGCGCGGCGCGGCGTGAAGGAGGTGTGCCTGCTTGGACAGAGCGTGCTGCGCTACGGAATCCGCAACGCGGCGTGGGATGGAGACGAAACGGACTTCTCGTCGCGCCACAGCGCGTTTCCGCGACTTCTGCGCGCGCTGTCTGAAATCGACGGCATCGAGCGCGTCAGATTCACGAGCGCGCATCCCAGGGGCTGCACGGACGAGCTTCTCGCCGTGTACCGAGACTGCCCGAAGGTATGCCGCCACATCCACCTGCCCGTGCAGTCCGGAAGCGACCGCGTCCTGAAGGAGATGGGACGCGGCTACACGCGCGGGGAATATCTTGCCGCGGTCGCGAAGCTCCGTGCGTTCGACCCGGAGTTCGCGGTGACGACGGACGTCATCGTCGGCTATCCCGGCGAGACGGAGGATGACTTCGAGGCGACTCGCTCGCTTATGGAGGAAGCCGGATTCGACAATTCGTTCGTATTCAAGTATTCGCCCCGTCCCGGCACGCGCAGCGCGGCGCTGCCGGACGACGTAGCCACCGAGGAGAAGGAGCGTCGCGACCAGGTGCTTCTCGCGGACCAGGAGGCGCGCGGCCTGAGGCGCAACGCGGCTCTCGTCGGCACCGTGAGGGAGGTCATGGTCGAGGGTCCGTCAAAGCGAAACCCAGACCGCATGAGCGGACGCGACGGCGGAAACCGCATCGTGGTATGGGACGCTCCGGCGGGGACGAAGTTCGAGGCGGGGGAGAAGCGCCGCATCATGATCGAAGAGGCGCACGCGCAGATTCTAGTCGGAAAACCAGTGGAGTAAAAAAATGAAGATAGCAATAGTCGGTGCAGCGGGCCGCATGGGAAAGATGCTCGTCTCGCTTGCGAAGGGAACGGAACTCGAAGTCGTCTCGCAGGTGGACGTCGCGAATGGATACGACAGCGACTGGACGCCTGACGTCGAGGGTGTGATTGACTTTTCGTATCACACAGCCGTCCCCGCGGCGATAAAGAAGGCTGCCGGCGACGGGCTCGCATACGTCATCGGGACCACTGGGCTCACGCCCGAGGAGCAGAGCGTGGTGGACGAGGCGGCGAAGAAGATCCCCGTCGTGCAGAGCGGAAACTACTCGCTCGGCGTGAACCTTCTTCTCGAGCTCGTCAAGAAGGCCGCGAAGGTCCTTGGTCCAGAATACGACGTGGAGGTCGTCGAAATGCACCACCGCCACAAGAAGGACGCGCCATCCGGTACCGCGCTCATGCTTGCGAAGAGTGCCGCGGAAGGCAGGGGCGTGTCGCTTGAGGAAAAGGCGGTGTACGGACGCAAGGGCGACATCGGGGAGCGTCCCGAGGGCGAAATCGCGATCCACGCGCTGCGCGGAGGAAGCGTAGTAGGCGATCACACCGTGATGTTCGCGGGCGATGTCGAGCGCGTCGAGCTGACGCACAAGGCGCAGAGCCGCGAGGCCTTCGCCGCGGGCGCTCTCAAGGCGCTCGCGTGGGCGAAGGGCAAGGCGCCAGGCAAGTACACGATGCGCGACGTCCTCGGGTTTGCGGAATAGGACGTGGCATCCGCAACCTATGTGGGCAGGCTTGCGCCGAGCCCGACCGGCGCCCTGCATCTCGGGAACGTCCGCACGTTCATGATTGCGTGGCTTCGCGCCCGTTCGCTCGGCGGGCGCGTCGTCATGCGCATGGAGGATCTCGATCACCCGCGCGACAAGGCCGGCGCGGACGCTGCTGCTGTTGCGGACCTCAGGTGGCTGGGGTTCGACTGGGACGAGGAATACGTCCAGTCGAAGCGCAAGGATCTCTATCGCGAGGCGATTTCGCGCCTTGAGTCCGCCGGCCTCGCCTATCCGTGCGTCTGTTCCCGCAGCGACGTGGAGGCTGCGCAGTCCGCCCCGCACGAAGGCGAGCAGCTCTTCTACCCTGGTACGTGCCGCGGGAGGTTCGGTTCGTGGGAAGCCGCCGCGAAGGCGATTGCCCCGCGCGTCCCGTGCTGGCGCTTCAGGACTCCGGAAGGGGCGGCTGGAGACGTGGAGTTTGACGACATCTTTGCTGGAAGGTTTGGGCAGTGCGTACCGCGCACGCTTGGGGACTTTCCGCTTGCGCGGGACGAAGGCGGAGCCGGGTACACGCTTGCAGTCGTAGTGGACGACGCGGCAATGGGCGTGACGGAGGTTGTGCGCGGAGGAGATCTTCTCGCCGCGACGCCTGCGCAGATTCTGCTGCAGCGCGCGCTTGGGCTTCCTACGCCCAACTACTGCCACGTGCCGCTTGTGGTGGGCCCCGACGGACGCCGTCTCGCGAAGCGGCACGGCGACACGCGCGTATGCGCATACCGCGAGCGCGGAGTCGCGCCGGAACGGATAATCGGAATGCTTGCGGCGTCCTGCGGCTGGTGCGCCGAGGGCGAGTCGCATTCGCTTTCGTCGCTCATCCCTCGCTTCACGCTCGCAACCATCCCTCACGCGCCATTCACAATCCTCTCCGGCTCCAGATTCTTTGCCCCGTAACCCATGCATGTGACGCCCGTGAGTCCACCGCGCAGCCGCCATTTTTGATATAATATTCTATTACAATGTATCTCAAGCAGCTAGACGTAGTGGGGTTCAAGAGCTTTGCGGACAAGACCAGGCTTACGTTTGACCCCGGCCTTATCGCGATTGTCGGCCCGAACGGGTGCGGCAAGTCCAATGTTTCCGACGCAATCCGCTGGGTTCTGGGCGAGCAGCGCCCGACGGCGCTTCGCTGTTCCAAGCTTGTCGACGTCGTTTTCAACGGAACGGATACGCGCAAGCCGCTCGGCCTCGCCGAGGTCTCGATTACCTTTGCCGACTGCGAGAAAGAGCTCGGCACGGACTACCACGAGGTGACGATCACACGGCGCGTCTACCGCGACGGCTCGGGCGAATACCTCATCAACAAGCAGCCAAGCCGCCTGAAGGACGTGCAGCACCTCTTCATGGGCACGGGCATCGGCACGTCGTCCTATTCCGTCATGGCGCAGGGACAGATCGACGCCATCCTTTCGTCCAAGCCCGAGGATCGCCGCGCCGTCTTCGAAGAGGCCGCCGGAATCACCAAGTTCAAGGCCGACCGCAAGGAGGCGCTGCGCAAGATTGAGCAGACGGACCAGAACCTCCTGCGAGAGGCTGACGTCTTGCGCGAGATGAAGCGCCAGATCGGCTCCCTGCAGCGCCAGGTCGGCAAGGCGCAGAAGTACAAGGAGCTGCGCGACGCGCTGCGCGGAATCGACATCTACGTCTCAAAGAACAGGATCCACGACTTCGACGACATCCTTGAGATGAACGCCAAGAACCGCAACGAGACCGAGAAGGCGATTGCGGAGGCGAGCGACGTCGTGGCAGAGGCAGAGGCCGAGCAGCAGAGGCTCCACGCGGAAATCCACGAACTCGAGGAGCGCATCCAGTCGCTTGCGGTGGAAGAGGCGGCGGCGGAAGGCGCTTACAGCCGCGCGCACGAAGTCATCAGCGTAAACGCGCAGCGCATTGCGGAGTACAAGAGCTTCGCCGAGCGAGACGGACGCGAAATCGCCGACACGCGCCGCCAGCTCGAGGAGATCAAGATGCAGGCGGAGTCCCTCGCGCAGAAGACGCGCCTCCTGGAGGATGGACTTGCAACCGCGCAGCAGGCGCTCGACGAGGCCGAGAAGGAATTTCGCGAGTCCCAGCAGCGCATAGACACGCTTCGGACGGAAGTCCAGCAGGCTCGCACGGAGTCCGTGCAGTGCGACAGGCGGGCAGCTTCCATACGCGACGAGATCGCCCGCATGGAGGCCGCTGCGCGCGAGGCCATAATCCGCTGCGAGAGGCTGGTGTCCGACGAGGCGCGCCTGCGCGAGACGTCCGAGGCCGCCGAGCGCAGCCTTGCGGAGATCACCGCGCGCGCCGACGCCGCGCGCGAGCTGGAGGCGTCCTGCGCTGAGGCGCACGCGGCCGCGAAGTCGGAGCTCGAGGAACTGCGCCGCCAGATCGAGGAGGCGCGCGAGAACCTCGGCAGCATGCAGAGCGAGGCCGCCGCTCGCGAGGCTCAGCTTGAGATGATGAAGGACGAGGCCAAGGCGAAAATCGTCCTCGAGGGTATTCTGGAGTCGACGGACGGCGATGTTCGCGTCGTGGCAGTCGAAACGGGACGCGAGGGCGCGACCGTTGCGGAAGGCGAACGGCTTGTCGACCATCTTCCGCTCGGCGAGGAGCAGCGCCCGCTTGCAGAGGACCTTCTTGGCGACGTCGTTCTTGTCGGAGGCGCGAAGGGCTCGTGGTCGCTCAGCGCATCTGTCGCATCGGCGTCCGGCAAGCGCTCCCCGATAACGGACGCAGAGATGTCGCTCGGTGAGCTGCGCGAGAGGATCGATGCGGCGCGCGAGGTTCTTGCCACGGGCGCGGACCGCGTGTCGGAGCTCCAGTCGAGGCTGGCTGAGTCGGAATCGCGCCTTTCTGAGGCGCGCCGCGCGGCGGCGCAGGCCGAGGGCGAGGAGTCGATGGTCAGGCGCGACGCGGAAAGCGCGAAGGCGCGCCTTGCGGCGGTCGCGGCGGAGCTTGAGAAGGCGAAACGCGAAAGCGCGGACGACACTGAGAAGCGCGCGGCGCTTGCGAACGAGCTTGATGAGACGATCGCTCGGCGCGACGCGCTCATGGATTCCGTGGGCGACAAGCAGGAGGAGCTGCAGGGGCTCGAGACGGAGAACGTTCGCCAGTCGCAGCACCTCACCGAGCGCAGGATCGCGGCGAGCCAGATGGAGCAGGAGCTTTCCTTCGTCGGACGTCAGGGCGAGAGCGTTGCGGACAGGCGCGAGGAGCTTGAGAGGGCGATTGAGGGACGCGCAAGCGGAATCAAGGGCTACGAGGAGTCCATCGCCAGGCTCACCGCCGAATCGGGCGATCTGCTTGCGAGCCTGGACGAACTCAAGGCGCGTGCCGTCGAGCTCCACGACAAGATGAACGAGGAGCGCGGCAACAGGGCCGTCATCATCGAGAAGATTTCGGTGGCGGACCGCGCAGTCGCGCAGAAGCGCGCGAGCCTCGACCAGGCGAGGGACTTCAGGGGCAAGCTAGAGGTCCAGGCCGCGGAGGCGACGATGCGCCGCCAGAACATCTACGACCATCTTCAGGACGAATACGGACTCTTCGCCGACGCGGTTCTGCGCGAGCCCGACCCCGAGTGGAAGAACGGCGTAGTGCCGCCGATGGACGAGCTGGAGGCTCGTGTCGGAAAGTTGCAGGGCGAAATCGCCGCGCTCGGTCCGGTCAACATGGTCGCGATCGACGAATGCCGCGAACTCGAGGAGCGCTATGCGCGCGAGAAGGCGCAGGAGGAGGATCTCCTCGCCGCTAAGACGCAGATCCTCGAACTCATCAACAACCTCAACACGACGTCGGGCGACATGTTCCGCACAACGTTCGAGCAGGCGAACAAGAACTTCCAGACGATGTTCACGAAGCTCTTCGGCGGCGGAGAGGCTCGCCTTGTGCTGCTGGAGAACGAGGAGGACCCGCTTGAGTGCGGCATCGACATAATCGCGCGCCCGCCCGGAAAGCGTCCGCAGTCCGTCACGCTCCTCTCCGGCGGCGAGCGCACGATGACGGCCGTGGCGCTGCTCTTCTCGATCTTCATGATCAAGCCGGCTCCCTTCTGCATGCTGGACGAGCTCGATGCGGCTCTCGACGACGCCAACATCGGACGCTTCGTCGAGCAGCTCAAGGAGTTCCTCGCGCAGTCGCAGTTCCTCATCATCACGCACAACCAGCACACCATCGCCGGATCCGACCTCGTGTATGGCGTCAGCCAGCAGGAGAAGGGCGTTTCGAGGATCATCTCGATGAAGCTAGCCGATCTCGGCGTGAAGGAAAAGGGCGACAAGACGAAGAAATGAAAAACAGCAATCCTATAGTGTTTGTCGACCGAAGGACGGGCGAGAAGGTCACGGAATCCGTTATGGGCGACGGAGCGCTGCGCTTCGCCTACGAGACGCTGCTGGGGCGCACCCTTTGGCCCGTGCTGTTCGGCTCCAGGCTTGTATCCGCCTTCATGGGGCGCAGGTACGACTCCCCTCGCTCGCGCAAGGACATCCAGAAGCTCGCCTCGATACCGGGGTGTTGTCCCGACGAGGCGGAGAAGCCGATTTCGGACTACGCCTCGTTCAACGAGTTCTTCACGCGCCGCCTGAAGCCGGGTGCGCGTCCGCTTGGCGACGGCTTCACGAGTCCGGCGGACGGACGCCTCATGCTGTATCTGGATGCGGACGTGGATACGCCGTTTCCGCTCAAGGGCGCGAAAAAGTCGCTGCGCAATGTCTTCGCCCCGTCTGGTGCTCTGCCCGCGGAATCAGGCAGGTACGACGTCGCGGTTGTGCGCCTTGCGCCTGTCGACTACCACAGGTTCCATTTCCCCTGCGACTGCACAACGGACGCGCCTGCTCTCGTCGTGCCTGGCGAATACCATTCGGTAAACCCCATTGCGCTTGCAAGGCGTCCCGACGTCTATGCCGACAACGAGCGGCAGATCGTCCGCTGCCGTGCTTCATTCGGCGATCTCTGGATGGTGGATGTCGGCGCGTTCGGCGTCGGGACGATTGTCCAGACCTACTCCGGCGCCGCCCACAGGAAGGGCGATGAAAAGGGGTATTTCAAGTTCGGCGGCTCGACGGTCGTGCTTGTCGCGAAAAGCGGTGCGGTAAAATTCGATGCGGACATAGTGTCCAACTCCTCCGCCGGACTGGAGACGCGCGTTCTTTGCGGCGAGCGCATCGGCGTAGCATTGGTTTAATGGTAAAATAGAGGCCTATGGCAAATGTACTCATAACGGGCGCGAGTTCCGGAATCGGGCGTGCCCTCGCGATTGAATGCGCGCGGCGCGGAGATTCCGTGTTCATGTGCGGACGCGACGCCGCTCGTCTGGAGGAGGCGGTAGAATCGTGCCGCTCGCTCGGCGCTCGCGCCGAAGGGAAGGTGCTGGACATAACGGACAACGATGCCGTTCGCGAATGGATGCGCGGAGCCGACGCGGAGTGCCCGCTCGACATGGTCTTTTCGAACGCCGGCGTGTCGACAGGCGCGGAAACGGAAAGCAACGTTCGTGCTACTTTTGCCGTTAACGTCGGGGGCAATGTCAACGTAGTCCTCAACGCGATTGACATCTTCAGGGAGCGCAGGCGGCGCGGCGGATCTGACGAGGATGTGCGCCAGCCGCACATCCTCGTCACCGCATCAATCGCAGGGTACGGTCCGCTCAAGAGCTGTCCGTCGTATTCCGCGACCAAGAGCTGCATGAAGACATGGGCGCTTTCGCTCAGGGGAATGCTGCGCCCAGAGGGAATTCGCGTCTCCGCAATATGTCCTGGTTTCGTCCGTTCGCGGATCACAGACAGGAATACGTGTCCGATGCCGTTCTTCATGGAGGCGGACAAGGCGGCGAGGATCATACTGGCGCGCGCGGAGCGCAACGTAGGCCTGATTTCGTTTCCGTGGCCGATGCGCCTTGCAACCTGGTCACTTTCTATACTGCCGTTCTGGCTCAACGAATTCTTCAACCGCTTTCTTCCCGAAAAGGTCTCCGCCGGTGGCGCGGCACACGTGGAGGCGAAGTAGATTGGCATTGTATGATACCGGATACATCGACAACACTGCTGAGGAACGTCAGTGACACGGCGCATCCGCGCTGGCCAGAATTCGTCGCGAAGTACCGTCCGATGATGGCGGCATACCTCAAGTCGCATTTTCCTGCGGTTGAGGCGGATGACGTGATCCAGGAAACTTTTGCTGCGCTCTGCGGGATTCTGCCTGGCTACATCTACGATCCAGACGAGAAGGGGCACTTCCGCAACTACCTCACGGGCATCCTCCGCAACAAGGCCCGGCGCGCGCTCCGCACGAATAATCGCCAGGCAAAGATAATGGAGTTGTCCGAAACGAGCGCAGGTAGGGCGCGATCACCGAGCGCGCCGCAATGCGCGACCCAAGACGACGACCAATCCTGGCGCGAGTCCGTCTTTGAAATCGCGCTGCGCCGTTTTCTTGCCGACGAGACAATCGCCGACCGCACAAAGCGCATCTTCGAGCGCACGGCGCTCAACAACGAATCGCCCGAAGCCGTCGCCGCCTCGTTCAAGATGACGCGACATGCCGTCGACCAGGCAAAGAGCCGTGCGATGGCCCGTCTGCGCGAACTTGTCAAGGAACTGGAATCTGTTTATGAATGACGGATCGATCTCCGCAATGTGCGCTGCGCACGGTCCCGTCGCTCCGGCAGGAAGTTTTCCCGCAGGTGCGCTTTTCGGCGACTGGCGCGTGACGGCTTACATCGGACGCGGCGGAAACGGCGAGGTCTACTGCGCTGAACATGTTCACCGCGGCGAAGGCGCCGCGGTGAAGGTCCTGATCCGCGAAGATGCGTGCGCGAAGGAGCGTTTTGCGCGCGAGGCGAAGATGCTTTCTGAATTGAAGTCCGCTTCGTTCCCGAAGTTCTATTCGTATGGCGAGACGAATGGTGTTCCATATTTGGCGATGGAGTTGCTTGAGCCGGGGGACTTGCCTTCCCGCGAAAAGGACGTTGCGCGGTTTATTCTTTCGGTATGCGATGCCGTCGCCGAACTTCACGCGCACGGCATAATTCACCGCGACATAAAGCCATCCAACATCCTGTGGCGGGGCGGCACTCCCGTTCTCGCCGACCTTGGCCTTGCGAAAACATTTGGCGAAAGTCGTCGAACTATGACTGGGGGAAGCGGCGTCCCGCCGCTTCATGAAAACCAGACTGAGACAAGATATGGCGTCGGCACGCCCGGCTACGGCGCGCCCGAGCAGATGGAACGCGGGGAGGCGTCCGTTGCGTCCGACATCCACGCGCTCGGAGTCTTGGCCGACCGATGTTTCAGCGGCAATCCGCCGCGCGCGTGGAAGCGCATCATCGAGCGCGCAACGTCGTCTATCCCAAGCAGGCGCTATCAGTCTGTGGGCGACTTGGAGCGCGCGATACGGCGGCGCCATCGGGCAGGACAAATCGTGACTGTGCTGTCCGTTGCGATTGCCGCGGCGACGTGTGTCATGCTGCGGGAACGGGGCGAAGCCTTGTGGACAAGTCTTCAGGACCGTTGGCGCGCGCCTGTTCTGGACGCTTCGGCCATCCTTGACGGGGCCGAGGTAAAAGACGTACGGTGGTTTCTGGACGATCATCCGGTCGACTTGCCGCATGCATTTGTCCACGGCTCGGACGGATTGCCGGACTGGATGCCGCGTCGCCTCTGTGCTGTCGCGTGGCGCGAAGGGAAGTCGTATTCCGCCAAGCGAACGGACATCGTACCTGAGCGGTTGTCCGGGCGTGAGCGGATAGTTATGGAGCTGGTGGAAGACCCTTGGCCTGGGACGGTCGTCACGATGTATGCGCAGGACGGTACGCCATTTGAATTTGCGTGGTGTCCGCCGCAGACGGGGTCGGAGTCGGGGCCGGGTTTCTGGGTCGCGACGCGCAGGCTTTCTGAGCGGCAGTTTGCAGCCATAGTGAATGGCAACCCGCAAGTCAAGGCGCTTCATCCATTCAAGGCGAGCGGATATCCGGATACGCCTGTGATGTTCGGATTTGTCGGCAAGGTCACCGTGCCGGGAGTGTCGCTTGATGGCGATGACATTCAGCTTGAGCCGTTGAGTTGCCGGCAATGGCGATGCGGCAAAAGATTCTATGCCGACCAGTACGGCGATATGCCGGAATGGGCGGGCGTGCCACGAGGTGCAGATGACGGACTCGAAGGAAACGGCGGATGGTTGCGGATGGACGGCTCGGGGCAAGAAGTCCGCGTCGGCAATCACGAATGGTCCGGTGACGCACGAACGAGTCCAGCGTATGTGCGGTACATGGCCGTCAGCTCCTTTTGCCATGAGACGAACACGGTCCTCTACTGCTCGGCCCGTTCTCTGCTCCAGTCGGAGTCGGCTGCGGACGTAGCGCGCGGCGAAAAGCTGATGAAGAGCTTTTGCGTGTCCGAGGATAGGCCGTTCAAGATGAAGGCTGCGGAATTCTGCATAGAGCGCGGGCTGTCCACGCTAGACGACTGGGGCGGCGTACAGGCTCCTATGCGGCTTCGGCTTGCGGCGGTCAGGCGGGGACGCGCGGCGGAAATCGAGCGCCTTGCGGTTGATGATCCCGATCCCGATGTGCGGAAAGCGGCGTACGAGGCGTTGCGTGAACCCGCTCCGATGGTCGCGGCGCGATACATTTCCCAGATACGTGCGGAGGATGATCCCGGCGACATCGGCAGGCCGTTGAACGATGTTTGCGAACTTCTGGACCGCGCGGCGCTGGATTATGTTTCTAAACATGCGCAGCTGGAATTCCTGCGCGACGCAGCACGTACGCGACTGGTGGAATTGAACAATGCGACTAACGACTAACCGCTAAATTCCCGCGTGAGATTTCGCTGCGCGGCGGCAGTATAGGGTAGAGGACAGGTCTGCCCTTTCCACGGAAGAAGGCGTGGAGCCACGAATTGGCTTTTGCGAATTTTGCAGAATGACGCCCACAAACGGCTGAACTTTTGCTATAATTTGTAGTAGACAATTTAAAGCTTAGCGTTCTGCGCATCGTTTTGGCTCAGGTGAAATGTAGGAAGTTCCGCCAATGAGAGCTGAGACGGAGTGGAGAATGCGCCCATCTGGGCGCATCTTCTTTCCGTGGTTCTCATTGGGCATCCTACAGCCTCACCTGAACTGCGGCAGGGGATAGCGCCCTCTTTCTTTTGCCGCAAACAAAATAAGGGCAAAAGGAAAGGAAAAGGGAATGAAGGGATTGTTGATGAGTGTTACTGCAGCATGTCTTGCGATAGCTGTCTTTGCACAAGGTCAAAATGTGATGTCTTCTGACGAGACCAAGCGAAAGGCTGAAGCTGGTGATGCGATGGCGCAGGTACAGTATGCGCAGATGCTTTACATGGGTCAAGGCATGGAAAAGAATGAAGCAGAGGCACTTAAATGGTACCAGAAATCTGCAGAGTCCGGAAATCATTATGCTCAGGCGAATCTGGGATTGTTTTTCCAGACCGGGGGTTGTGGAGTGAAGGAAGACATTGCCAAGGCGATAGAATGGTATGGGAAAGCGGCGAAGCAAGGCAATCCGAACGCGCAGTATTATTTAGCGACAATCTATGAAAATGGGAATGGCGTCGCGAAAGATATGAAGAAGGCCGTCGAATTATATGGCAAGGCAGCTAATGGAGGGATTGCCAAGGCACAGGTTAGATACGCAATCATTTTAGCGCAAGGAGAAGGGGTGGACATGAACATCGCCGAGGCCTTGAAATGGGCTGAAAAGGCTGCTGCCGCAGGTGATGAGCGCGCATGCAAACTTGTCACAATGTTGAAGGGAATGAAAGAGATGGATGATAAGACACCAATGAATCTTTTAGGTATTGAATTTGGGAAGTCTGTTGAAGAAGTTGCTAATATAGATAAAGCAAGTAGAATGCAAGATGGCAGTGCAGTTGAAGGATATGTTGATCCTAAGAAACCATTCCGCAAGTTCACAGGAAAGAATGCATTTGGTCGCATAAATGTGTTTGGATCAATTACCACACATAAAGTATTTCGTTTCAAATGGGTGTCTGAAGATTTCCCAAAAGAAACAAAGGAGGGGGACGCTGTAAGTGAATTCAAAAAGACCTGTGATGTAATAGCGAAGAAATTTGGTGGGGAATTCCATGACGTGACAATCAAGGATAGCGACAAGTTTACAATCTGGGATAGAAGGGCTGATGCATCATTCGGATTCCTAAAGGTTGAAATGTTCTTGGAGGCAAGAAAAATGACAATGACAGTTACCAACACCTTACTTGAATCACAAGCCAAAAAGGAAGTCGAAGAATTGAAGGCTACAGAGGGCGACGGCTCAGATGCTCTTTGAAGCTCGGCCACAAACTAATGGCATATATAATGCGGATCATTGCGATAGGAGCAAGTTGCGTTGCCATGCTATTGGCGGCGTCACTTGGTTGCACATCTCCGCTTAAGTCTGACGACCCGGCAACTCGCGTTCGCGCGGTTGCCGAGTTGTCGGACGACAAGGAGCTGTTTCTGATTGCGATGAATGCCGGCGTGTACATCGGACAGAAGAGCGGAAGCTACTGCAATGCATTCCTCACCGAAGAGCATTATCTCGATGACGTTCGTGTTGCGGCGGTGAATCGTCTGAACGGCCTTGATTGGATTCTGAAATGCGCGACATGGCAAGATGGGTGTCTGTACATCGATTCTGGCATGGAGCAGGGACAGCTTGAATACAAGGGCGAAAACTATTATACACACGATAGTCACATCAGATTGAAGCAGAAGGTGCATCCGGGCAATGCGGTACGCGAAGCGGCAAAGAAGCGTCTCGCACAACCGGCTGAATTCGCAAGGCTGACCACATTCTTTGATCAATTCCATGAAGAAGAAAGCTCCTACGGCAGAAATGCGCTTTCCATACGCACGTTGTTATTCCCAGGAGGAAATCGCTTGTCGGTTGGTTGTGAAGAGGACGCTTTCATTGACTACTATGGATGCGTCAAAAAGAAGAATCCGCTTAATTCGGTGTTGTGCGAGATTGTCGCGGCTCAAAACGACCAGCAAAGCATCCGTGAGTTTCTAGTTTCAACGCGAAGTCTCGGAGCGGCAATATTCCCCGACGCAATTGCCGCCGCAATTGGCAAATTGGACGCATCAGACCAACCCTCACTTGTCGCGCTGTTCAAGCGTATGTTCGTTTCCGAAAAGCAGAATCACTCCATGCCTGAGGATTTTGCCTTAAGAGTATATGATCACATTGTCGACCCTGATGCGGAGATTGTTGCTGCGGCATTGAAATATTCCAATGCAAAGGCCTTCATGAAGATATTGTCGAAGGTCAAGTGTCAGGAAGCATTTGAAACGGTGTTTTGTGATAAGGAATTGCCGCAGCGTGTCAAGAAAAGCGACCGCACAGAACTTTATTGTCCGTGTGATGTCATCAGGTCTGATGTCAAACGGGATGTAATGCGCGATTTGATGGCGCCGGTCAAGGACGAAGCCGTCCTTTCGCGAATCGCCCTTTCTTCTCCGTTGTTCAATGCCCGATACGTTGCAGTTGAGAAGATGACGTCTGATCACTGGCTATCAGCCGTTGCCTTTGATCGATTGAATGATTGTCCGTATGATACAGCTGTATCCGGTTATGATCTCATATCAAACCGCATAGACTGGATGAGCAATAATGGACGGCAAAGCGCCATGAAGATTCGCAAGCTTGCAATCTCCCGCATAAAGGACATCGGGATTCTGCGCAAGTTGCGCAAAGAAGACAAGGAGACCGATATCAAGAAATCGGTGTCGGAACGTTTGGTAGCGCTGGGGCACAGCGATGCCGAGGCGATAATCGCCGCCCTGAAATACAACCGCGATCTGTTTTCAATGCTTGGCGAGGTTTCCGGTGAAGGTGACCTCAAGAAGATTGCCGCAAACGCCACACTGCGTGGCATCCGGCTGATTGCGGCGAGCAGATTGAAGGATGGCTCGGCGAAGGAGATTGTGGATAAGGAAGTTCGCCAGATGAAACCCAATTGTCCTGACGGGCGTATCAATATCGGCGGATTTTTTCTCGGACTCAATATTGAAGATGCATACGCCCTGCTGTTGTCGCGCTATGGAGACATAAAACCGACCCTATATCTGGATGATGACACATTGTGCATCGCCGATGGAAGTGGACGTGATTTGGCGTGGGCGAATGCCGATAGCCGGGAAATACATTGGCTGACGCTAACGCCGCGTATTGTCATGAAGATCGTCAATTTCAAGACTGGAACATTTGATGACCTTAAGCGAGCTGTTGAGTCGAAGCTGGAGATTTCGTTCAGGAGTGGCATGGTCTCCAAAGGTGAAGTCAGCCAACGGATTGCGAATTACGAGACTGTTGAAGGAGAGACACTTCGGTATTTTGTGGGCAGACCGGAAGGCGGAGAGGGCTTTCGGCGTACGGTTCGCAAGGCCATTAACCAGCATACAATTGATTACACGCCGTTGCAGGGAGGACTTGGAGCCGTCTTTGCCAATGCCTTTGAAGATGTGATGCAGGGAGACGAGAATGCGAAGAATGCACGTTCCCCGCGATTCGCACCGCAAGGTTCGCTCCAGCTTCAATTTACACGAAATGCAGTCAAGGGGAATCAAGGTTCCTGTCCGGGCGGGAGTTTAGATTCCATGGAAGGAGTAATTAATCAACTTCAGAATTTGTCATTCTGACAATGCCGATGGATGCCGTAAGTCCTTGAATGTCCATCAGGTTCACAACAAAGGACAACAGGAATAATGAAATGAGAAAGCTTAGATTCATAGGCACAGTAAAGGGGATTAGCATCGCCACAAAGAGAACGATCGTATCTTTTGCTCCCGATAGTGAATGTGCTGCTACATTTAAAGATGGCGACATAATAAAAACGTATGCAGTTTTTATTCCTACACGGGATGATGAAGAGGGGTGTGTATTCAAGTATGATAAAAGTGTGAAGATGTCAATCAAGAATACACCTTCAACAAGTGCAATATTTTCGCCTGATTTGCACTGCGCGTTAATTTTATGTGAAACAAAAGCAAAAGAACCGCAGGTGCAATTGCTTGATACTTCACTGACAAATAAATCATATAACATAGAAGAGATTACGTTTGGTATTTCATGAAACAATTTTTACATCCAGAGACGATTCTTTTCGTTGGTGCGGGGGCAACGCAACGGCTTTCGATGCCTCCTACCGGCGAACAGGCAAAATTCCTTTGGGATATTTGCGACGAGGAAACTTTATCGGTAGAGGCGATTGAGACGGCAAAGTGTTTTGCGGGGCGTGGAAAGGATGTTGTCCTCATGGCATTCGCTCTGGATGGTGGTGTGAATGGTAATGACACAATTGATTTGGATGACGAGCGATGGAAACAGGCATTTCCTGGAGTTCAGAAAGATGATGTTGAGAAACTTGTCCGAAACTTGCGACGGCATTATGATTGGGGCGCACTGAAACTCATCGCCAAGGCGAAAAAGGGAACGACCAAAGATGAGAAACCGCGTGATGATTACCTTCAGGAAGTCTTCACGTTGATGGATGTGTGTATTCGGGACGGACGCGGATTTGAGGTCAATGCAGGAAATGAAATGGTGTTTCTACCCCTTGAGCGCATCAAAGCGGCATACGAAATGCTGATTCTTCTCATAAGCACTATGTTCGCCTGTGCGTGGCAGAAACTGATAAGGACTTCTGATGGGCAAGAGAAACTTAGGCCATATCGTAAGTTTTTTCATTCACTTGCCCTGCTCATGCAGAAAGAGGCAAGAGAGCTTGAGTGCCAAGGGTGTGCTTTTAACAAGCGCGGATTTTATCAGTTCTCCTATTCGCTCGTCACAACTAACTTTGAACCATTATTTTTGTGGTTTATATGGAACGCCCACGACAAGGTTAACAATCATGTAGCACAAGTTCGTCTCGGCAATCCAGGCCGCATGTTGAAACTTCTGATGAATTTCCCGAATTCCGTCGGAATGAGGAAACCAGCAGATGAAGGAGATAAGGAACTTTCGCCAGACATTTGGTTCCCATGTACAGAAGCCGTGGCACAGAATGTGAACAACGAGAAATATATGGATAATCGTATATTCCGCCTCGGCAAATATTTTCCAGTTCATGGGATGAGCGTGACTCGGCATTGCCCGAAATGTGGGCGGCTCAATCTTTACATGGGCGATGCGTGGGACGAAAATTCAACCACGATCTTCCCTAATGGCATCATTGCTCCATTCAAGTGGGGGCAACAGCCGCGGACGGAACAGGAAAAGGCAGCGCACAAGTGTGGTGAGTATGATGCGCTTGAATGTCATTTCTGCGGTGCATTGACGCATTCCTATGACAATTTCATGTTTATGCAGACGCAGTTGAAGCAAAAGCCACCATCATTTATCAGGGAAGCGACAGACGAGGCGTTGGCTGACATAACGTATGCAAAGCACATTGTGCTTTTGGGATACAGCATGCCTCTTGATGATGCTATCTGGGGTTCGTTGCTTTCGATGATGTCACAGCGTAAGGATGGTGAACGGTTGTATTGTTCCGTGGTTGCAACACATGATCCTGATGGCCCAAAGGGATGGTTGTACGGGAAAGTGTTGGATGATTATCTAAACTCGAAAAACGAGTTGGTGAAAGATAAGGAGAAGGTGCGCGCAATCAACAACGCCATAACCGTTTTCGGGAAGGAGAATGTTCGGGCATATGTGCAAGGTATTCCAAGTGTCTTTGGGTGTGGAGAGATTGAAGATGTCCGCAATCTGCTTTATCCATATAACCAAGATGGATGGGACATTCCCGCATTTACGGCAAATGGTGTAGATCGAAAGACGGAAACAGAATGATTTTAAACAATCTAGCTATAGTCTTGCCCTTGGGCTTTAGCTGGATTCAATGACAAGGGCAATAACAAAAGGTAAAACAAAATGAAAAGACTAATGAAAGTGGCCGCATTGGTGGCCTGTGTCGGGTCGATGCTCAGCTTCTCTGGGTGTGGTGGCTCAAGCGAAGACTCATCGACGTCTGCACAACCCTCTGCCCGCAAGTCATTGTCACCAGCAGAGGAAATGGCTGAATTCGTACGTAAGATTAATGCCGAACTGGCGAAACATGGTGCTGAACCGATGATGAGCGAAGCTGAGATTGCAGAACGTATGACCAAACCAATAGAACCGGACGATAAGGATCTGGCGCTGATTCGGGCGGCATTCCCGCAGTTGCAGAAATATTCAAGTGCTGTGAAGGAGATAAATGATTTGTGCGGAAAATACGCGGTCCGTCCCATGATTGAGAAAGAGAACATGGTTGGAGCATTTAATGAATTTATTGGCAAATCTAACGAGGAACGAGAAGAAGTAGTAGGCGCGTTACAATCAGCGCTTCCAAACCTCAAGGTATATTCAAGTGTAGTAAAAGAGGTGAATGATCGGTGTGAAAAACTTGGCGGAAAACCATTGGTAGGTAAAGACGATCTCCACGAAAAGTTTATGGAGTTCATTCTAAAAACTATCGCGGACCAACAGTCGGATATTGCCGAGGCTCAAGACGTACTAAAACGCCTCAAACTGTAAGAAGCAAAGCGGTGAATTCATAGTTTAGATTGTTAACTTGAAATAGTTCACTCCCAAGTTTCTATTAATGCGCGCACTGTGCAAAGAAGCTTGGGAGTGACAGCAATGGTAGGATGCAGTTGCAAATCAAAAGTGAAGGTTAATTTGGAAAGATATGTTGTTCCATGTGGGGAGATCGGGCGGCAAGCGTTACGTGTATTCATATCTTGTGCATTCGCAGATTCGTTTGGATGACCTTCCCAGGGTATAGGTGATCACCAGGAAGGACTTGCCCATAGCGCGTTCGAGGCGTCAACACACGACTGGGCGGCGGACGAGAAGTTGGTTTCGGGTGAAGATGCGGAGATGATACCCGCAGAGGAGTTTTTCAAAGACGCGGAGTGATGTCAGTTCCAGGCCGTCTCGTCGAGCGTCACGAGCATCCGAGAGTGGCGGATGGACAGGACGTGGACCACCGTGTGCGGAGACCAACGCACATTCATGACAAGGCCTTCGCGTGTTTCATCGCGAGAAGCTTCTCATGGAGGCGATTGAAAACAACATCCTGCGGAATGCCCTTGCCCTTGGCGAATTCGCGGCGGGAGATTTCGATGTCGCGGGAGCGAATGTCAGTGGCGCTGAATAGATTCGGTGTGGACGAGTCTCCAAAGTTGTTCGAATACGACTGGCATGGGCGGCTGATGTTCGGCACAGACCTTCCCGTGTGGCAGACGCACGATGATTGCGGCCTTGCGGAGCGGTGTCGGGAGTATGTGCGGACGTTTCGCAAGACAGGGCTTGAAGCGGATTCTGATGCCGTGTTTCGGGGTTTCGTGGCTGGAGTGAAGGGATGATGCATAACCACTGACGTACACGGACGCGCGGCGCTAACGCTTGCGCAAATTTAAGAATCGCCGAGCGTAAGCGAGGCGTGTCCGTGTTGGTCTGTGGTTTAGACAGCTACGCGTTGTGCTGGGAGACGGCGAAATGAACAGCGGTTTATTTCAACAGCTTTTGCGCGGGGATTATGGCGTCGAAGAAGCCGTCGCCCTCGACACTGGCGTCAAGCTGCCCGAGATAGACCAGCACGGGACGAACAGACATGTCGGCGCGGATGTGGAGTCTTTTCATCTCGCGGGCGACCTGGTCATCGACATTGCGGCCGATTTCAAACCGCGGAGGCTGTTAGGCAGATGGACGAGGTAAGGGCTATTCCGTGATGGATAATTTGATATAATAGTGATTAGAAAGAAATAACGGTTCTGCTAACTATTCGGAAAAAGAAATTGAAGGAGCGAAAATATGACGACAGCGGAGAAACTTGTAAAAGTCCTGGCTGAAAAGAAGATGACGTGCGCGACCGCCGAGTCGTGCACGGGCGGCGGCGTGGGCTACACGATCACGGGCGTTTCAGGGGCGAGCGCCGTCTTCTGGGGCGGAGTCATCAGCTACGACAACTCGGTGAAGCACGGCGTGCTGGGCGTTCCGGAAGAGGTGCTGGCGACAAAGGGCGCGGTGTCCCCTGAATGCGCGGCGGGGATGGCGGATGGCGCGCGGCGGCTTTTGAAGACCGATCTCGCGGTGTCGCTAACTGGCATCGCCGGGCCCGGCGGCGGCAGCGCGGAGAAGCCGGTGGGCCTCGTCTGGTTCGGACTTGCGTCGCATCCTGGGACAATCACCGAAAAGAAGATATTCCCCGGCGACCGCGAGGCTGTCCGCACGGCGGCGATCGAACACGCGCTCCAGCTTTTGTTGAAAGCGGCAGGCGGCGAATGACGATGTGGCAATGGCGCCTCGCCATTGCGCGACAGGACTGCAAGACCTCGTCGCTTTGAGGATATGACAGTGTAAGAGAGCGGGCGGTATAACGTCTATTATAGATTGAAAGGAAGGCAATACAATGTCATGAGAGATGCAATTACGAAAGCGCTTGCGCTGCTGCTGCCGATGACGGCGGTGGCTGCTGTTTA
>SUWC01000031.1 GCA_015061665.1 Lentisphaerota bacterium | reverse complement strand
ACACGCCGGGCAGCCTGCGAGCGAAGCGACCTGACCGGCCGCATTCTGGATGAGGCTGTAGACAATCGGAATGCCCTTTACCGGGTCTGCCACGCCCTCCGCCGCCTCGAGCGAGCAGTACATGGCGACACGCTCGCTTCCCGCGTTGATTTCGTTGCGCAAGGCTAGTATTGCGGTGGTCTTGCCGCACTGCCTCTGCGCGTGGATCACGAAATACTGCTTCTTGCGGATGAGCGACACAACCTCCGGCAGACGCTCAGTCGCCGAAAGCATGTAATGATCGACCGGATTGCACGGCCCAGCTATGTTGAAGAACCTATCCATGACTAATATTATATCAAAAGTTAAGGAAGGCGTAGCGCGAAGTGTATTAGGGTTTCGCGGCCGAGACCTTGACGCGGAAGAATGCCCTCTGCGCACTCTTAGCAGCCTCGGCCTTGGACTCAACCTTGATGAACGAGGACGTGGCACGCTTGAACGACTCAACATCGTTCTCAAACGGCTTGACGCCGAGCGAGTCAGTCCATGTGAAGCCATACCAAAGGCCGACTGTCGCGTTGTTCACTCCAACCGCCACCGTACGGCCTTCTTCATCGGACTCGACCGTCAGCGGATCGACCGTCGACTCCCCTTCCTCGATCTGTCCAAGCGTCGGCGCAGGGACCTTTGTCTCGTCAACTTCGACGCGCGCGACGTATGTCGTCGTTTCGATGCTTGTCTGCGGATCTACGGAAACGACCGGCACGGCGACAAGCTTCAGCACGTCAGCGACAAGACCCGCGGTCTTGTCTTCCGCCGAAAGCACGATTTCACAGTCCGCAAGCGCGGCGTCCGCTTCTTCCTGCGTCGCCGCCTCAAGCGCAACATCCTCGCCGGGAACGACTTCGACTGTCGTCGCGGGATAGTCAACTATTGCCAAGTCCGCTCCCGTAAAGGTCGGGCCGAACTGCTTCAGCTGCAGATACTTTTTGGCCGACTTGTACCCTTCAAAGTTCTTCTGCACTACTTCGCTTCCAGAATGTCCTACCGTTCCTTTTGCATCAATAATCTGGAGGACAAGCTCTCCGTTCGTAATCTTCTCCCAGCCGCTTGTGCTGAATGCCCCCTGCTCGAGCCTTATAGCAGTCCCCGGAGCCAATGTTCCTTCCCCAAGCGTTATCCTGCACTTCGCCTTTTCAATGCTGGACCCAATCACTATGTTGATTCCCTCAAGGTCAAGCGCGATGGTGTCGCTGGTATTCGTGAGCGCAATCCATTCGTTCACATCATCGCCTACAGGCACGCCGTCAAAGGCAAAGAATCTAAGATACATCGACTCGTTGGTTGGCGTCTCCACCTTGAGGACTTCCTCATTATGGGCGTCATAGAGCTTCTGTGACGTCGTGCCGTCTGCAAGGCCTGCGTTGCCCACGATCACCTGATCGGTAAGCTCCGCTACGTGTGCCTCAATATACGCCTTGCGATCGACAACGATGGTTATCGTGTCGTTCGCGTCTACGACCGTGCCGGACGGGAGCACCATGTTGAAGCGGCCTGCAAGCTCCCAACCGCTCATATCAACCGCCTCGCTGTTGGCATTTCGTATGACAATCTTCTCGGCGTCGTCAATCGCCGTCTTCGTTTCATCTGTCGTGTTCACCACCGAGAAGCCTGCCTTCAGACTGGCAATCGGCGACTGCGCGTTCGGGATGCCGGCGTTGAAATCCCTTCCGTAGCCGATTTCCTTCGCCGTGTTGTTCACGGAATGCGTGACAAAAAGGTGCTGACGGCGCGGCACGACGTAGTTGTCCCAAAGATCGGCGATTCCCTCGTCGAGGTTCATCGCCTTGGGCCACCAGTAGATGACCGTCCCGTTGCCGTAGCCCCACTTATTGCGGTCCAAGACCGCGTCCGCCGCGATGGCGTTCGTATAGGCGACGACATAGTTGTTCCAAAACGGCGTGTTTTCTTTCGCCGTGCCGGGGGCCTTGAGCTGTTCGTCCATCACGGTCCTCAGGCGCCTCAGGTAGAGCCTGCGGAACTTCGGGCTCTGCCACACCGCCTCGAAACCGCGGTTGCCGCTGTTGATTGTGTCATTCGAGTTGTATCTGTGGCAGCGGACGCGGTTGCCGCCGTAGAACGGATGCGACTTGAAATTGTCCACATTCGCCATTGTCTGGTCTATCGGATACTTGTATGTCGCGTAGTTCCGGTCATCGAGATACATCGCGCCGAGCGAGACGTTGAAGTCGTACCCGAGCGGCATCCATGTGTCCGTCCCGTTCACGTCGTAGTACGCGCAAAGATTCGCCCAAACGTCGTCGCATTCCTGGGTGATGCGCGCGGCGGCGAGGTAGTTGAGCCATGCCGGCAGATCGAACTTCTTGACGACCGTCTTTGTGACGGCGGCAATTTCGCTGTCCATGCCATTGCCGACGAACGATTCGTTTATCTTGTCAGCCTCAGAGAACGTCCCGTAGAAAGCGCTCAGGACGGAGAGGTCTTTTTCGTTGCCGTCATCCGGCGTCTTCTTTTCGGTGCCGCCGCCGGTCGTCGCGCCGCGAAAAGTTCCGACGCTCTTGTATGAGTAGCCGAGCGGGTCCAGCCCGTAGTAGTCCTCAATGAGTTCGTCGGAGAACCTGTTCGAATGAAACGCCATCTGATAGAATTCACCGTTCATATTGAGACGTACGGGGTATGAATACGGCACTTTCAAGCCCATATCCTTGAACAGCTGAAACGCCAGGGCCTGGCGGATGAACGACGGGTCGCTGTACTCGGCGATAAACGAGACTTTCCTAAGTCCGTCGATCAGTTCGCCCGTGAACGGATTCGTGCATGTAAGCGGCTGGCTCTTGATGAAGCGGATGCCGTGGCTCTTCTTGCGGAAACCGGCCGTGGTGTTGCCACGGAGGTCGATTCTGACGTTGTCGTAGTAGAAACCTGTCTGGCTGTCGTATATCTGCACGCGCGCTCCATACGGCATGGAACCGGCGATGGAGTCGTACTGCTTGTCCATGTTTGCCTGCGCAGTCGCGTCGGCGAAAATGTGGAATGTCTGGAGCTTCCCGGACAACAGGCCCTCAGGCGGCTCGATGAGCGTTCCGTACCACTCGTAGGCGTTGTCGGGGTCGCAGAAGCTCGGCGTGCGCCACTTGTTGCCCGCCGCGTCCGTCGCGACAGCCGCCCAGCGGAGGATGTGCCCCGCCTGCGAGACTGCTGCTCCGGGAATCGTCGCGGTCCAGAGCTGGCCCTCTTCCGCCGACACAGCGCCCTTCGTCATATTGGTAAAGGCGATCTCACCGAAGTCTGTCCGGTAGGCGAGCGAGACTTTCTGTATTTCGTTCGCAGGATTGTCGTCCATTGGATTCAGCGCCAGCGTCACCGGGTAGTCCTCGCCGACTTTCGCCTGCTCCCACGCCTTCCAGTCGGAGACCTTGTGCTTGATGCCGTACAACGGGCCGGCATTCGGTCCGTACGCGATCTCGCCCGCTCGTTTGTTGGCTGCGCCCGGCGTAATCGTCGGCAGTATGACGCGCGTCACAGCAGTTGCATCGACGATTTCGGTCTTGTCGGCAGTCACTTCCGCAGGGTCTGGCACGCATGCCGGGAACGCATCCCCCGAATAGAGGTGGACTTCTTTGATATCACCCGTGAACCGCGTCCAGTATGTCGAGTCGTACGCGCGACCGATGCACATCGGCATGCCGGTGTTAAGCTGCGCCGCGACGCCGCATGTCGTGTCGACATAGTTGACCCCGTCCACGCTCACGGCCACGCGGCTGGCGGCGGTCTGCCCGCACGCGACCTCGAGCGTGTGCCAGTTGCCGTCAAGCCATTCAAGATCGCTGTTGACCTGGTAATTGAGTGTGTTTTTGCCTGAATTGCGTATTTGGATGATGAGATTGTTGTAGGGCGCCTTGTTGATGAAGGCGAGAATACCCGAATACGGCGTTGAGCTGTTGGAGTTGCGGCAGAAGAAAAGCGGCATGCCGCCAGTTTCACTTGTCGAGGTGTTCACCGTGGCTCTGAACGTGAGCGATATCGAGAACATGTCCTTGGACGCCATCTGCTGGGTCGCCGAGCTGTCGATCATGATGCCGTCCATGCCATTCTTGACATTGGCGAAAGAATAAAAGCCCTCCGTCTCGTTCTTTGTCACATTGGACGAAATATTGAGCATGGCTTCGGTGACAGGCACCTCCGTGGCGGCCTCGACAGTCGCTTCGGCAGGTTCGACAGTCGCGCCGGTATAGTCGCCCCAGATGCCGCCCGCCGGCGCAAAGGAGGTGTTATCCGGCAAGTCGACCGGTATTATAAACGAGTCAACGACCGCCTTGCCCTTGCGAAGCTGTACGATAGGGTACTTCTTGGGGTTGATCTTCAGCTGGGCAACGATTGCCCCGTTTGTGATGAAAGGCGTCGAGCCGTCGTTAATCCCTTCCTTCGGATATTCCTTCGTCGTATATACGATCTTGTACCCTCCCGCCGGGATCGTCACATCCGGCAGCGTCGCGGCGGCCTTGATTTCGCCGCCGCGGTTGGCGGTGGTCAGAGAATAGTCAGAAAGGTTCGCGGCAAATGTGTCGCTGGTGTTGTGAATCTCGATCCAGCCCGCCTCGACTCCATTGGGGTCGCGCGCGGTCGGCTTCGGGCATATCTCGCTTATGTGCAGCACCGTGTCTGTCGTAACGACCGGCGACGGATCGTCTGCGAGACCCGAGAGAGTGAAGGACGTTGTGAATGCTGTTGCGAGAAGCGCGACGAATCGGTTCATGAGGCACCCTTCTTTCGTTTTCGACTTTTCCTACATATTATACCAAATGTACACGAATGCGTGGAATTTGCGCAATAGGTCGTCGGCAATTCATTGGCTCGATCGTGTCTCAACAGAAGAAGAGATGGATGGTCTTGCCGTCCACGACGCGGTCTTCGTGGGATATCTTCTCGTCCCACGGTTTCTCCATGTCAGGATCAAACACGACGAGCCAGCCTTCGTCGACGCCGAGATGGTCCGTGTAGCGGCGAACCTGCTGAAGCGCCTTCTCAGGGCTCTTGTCCCAGAGATAGCGCAGCTTAACCTCAACGGCGTACTTGCCGCCCTGGAAAAGAACGCCGAGATCGAGAGCCCCCTTGCCGAGCGCCATCTCGCGGATGATCTCGCCGCCTCCGTTCAGCACGCGCTGGAGAAACGCCTGGAGCACGATGTGCGGATACGCCTCGTTGTATTCGAACGGCGCGCGGTTCATCTGAGCGTTCTCGCGCCAGAAGTCCTGGAACGCAAGCAAAAGACCCTGCATGTCAATGCCGTCGTCCTTCACCCAGGGGGTTTCGGGAACTCTACGCTCGGCGTCCATCTGTGTGCCCCAGGAGATGTACCGCCCGATGATTTCGGCATACATGGGATTCGCCGGAGCGAGCACACCGCGATTTTGCTTCAGTATGCCAAGGTCGAGAACAAACTTGACGTCGTCCTGGAGTTCGTCGAACGCGATGTCCTTGCCGAGCATGACAGGCTCCACCACGCGGCGGACGCGCGGCTCCTTCATGCGCTCCATGAGCGAGTCGAGGTGCGTGCCGCGCTCGCGGATGATCTTCTCCTTCGCCTCGTGCATATCAGCGGCGGTTATCGGCTTGGAGTAGTCGTCATGATGTATCTTCTCCACGCACCATCGCGCGAGCGCATTCACGAGATAAGGCTGGCCGCACGTGTACGCGCAGGCGAGGCGAATCGCCTCCGGCTCGAAAACCTGCCCAGTCTCATTCGTGTGCTGCGCGTACAGCGCGGCAATCTCGCTGTCCGTGAAAGTGCGGAGCGTCATAGCCTCGGTCAGCACGTTGAAGGGACTTGCGCTGCCGAGCGATTCGTGGTCGGGACGCATCTTCGCCTTGTAGTCGCGGATGTTGCGCATCCCGACGAGCGCAATCGACGCGGGGAAGTCAAAGCCCTTCGTCTTCGAGATCGCGCCGTCGCGAAGCTGCCGCAGGAACGCTATCAGCGTCGCATCGCATAGGCAGTCCACTTCGTCGAAGAACACGACGAGCGGTTTGCCGGCAAACTTCGACAGCTCGGAAAGAAGTCCAGAGGCTCCGGAGGCGACCATTGCAGCGGAGTCTACGCTCATCGGCGCAACTTTACACGCCGGGCAGCCTGCGAGCGAAGCGACCTGACCGGCCGCATTCTGGATGAGGCTGTAGACAATCGGAATGCCCTTTACCGGGTCTGCCACGCCCTCAGCAGCCTCGAGCGAGCAGTACATGGCAACATAATCGCTCCCCGCATTGATTTCATTGCGCAAGGCTAGTATTGCGGTGGTCTTGCCGCACTGCCTCTGCGCGTGGATCACGAAATACTGCTTCTTCCGGATGAGCGACACAACCTCCGGCAGGCGCTCAGTCGCCGAAAGCATGTAATGATCGACCGGATTGCACGGCCCAGCTATGTTGAAGAACCTATCCATGACTAATATTATACCAAATGTACATGAAAGTGGGGAAATTGGACATTGCTTCAAATTAGCCGCATCAGCGGGGGTTTTGGTATAATGTATGCCATGAAAGCGAAATATGGATTCAAGGTGAGGACATACGAGTGTGGTCCCGACGGCGTGGCGACTCTTCCGACTATATGCAATTTCCTGCAGGAGGCCGCCAGCATGAACGCCGAGGCGCTCGGGTTCTCCAAGACGGACTTCGACTCTGCTGGCGAGAACATCTCATGGGTCCTGACGCGCCTCGTCGTCAGGATGGACAGCTATCCGAAGTGGGAGGACGAAATCTCGGTCGTGACTTTTCCTCGCGGCGGACGCAAGATCGTCGCATGGCGCGATTTCGAAATCCTCGATTCGTCCGGCGCGAGGATAGGCGCCGCTTCCAGCGAATGGATGCTAATCGACCTCGCTACGCGCAGAATAGTCGCGATTCCGGAGTCCGTGTTCGCCGCAGCGGATCCTGCGGACGCCCCGGTGCTCGGCGAAATGCCGTTCACCAAGTTCAAGTTCCCGACGTCTGCCGACGACCAGCCCCTTGCCTTCCGCGCGCAGAAGTCCCACATCGACCTAAACGGACACGTCAACAACGTCCATTACATCGAATGGATGCTCGAGCCATGCGCGGACGCCCATCCGCAGGAGATGGAGGTCGTGTTCCGCTCAGAAACGTTCGCGGGAGATGACGTTCTAGTCTCGTGCGCGGCAGAACCCGAGCGCACGTACCACCGCGTGCATTCCCCTTCTGGCCATGACCACGCCATCGCATGGTCATGCCGCATCCTGCCTCATTTGCCGACCGAGATGGTGTAGAATCCGGACTCCCCGCCGCTGACGGTTATCGAAGGCTCCCACGCGCCGCCGTCGCCTATCTTCGAATCGCCGTCTTCGCAGTCGAACATCTCGCCAAGGGTCTCGCCTTCCTTAAGCTGGTACACAAGCCCCGCGCGCGTCGGAGCGGTTACAAGCCGCACGCTCTCGGGCGACAATTCAATCACCGCGCCCTTCTCGGGGTCAAGCGGCTCCTTGACATACTCGTTCTTCACAGACGCGTCGGCAATGCTGACGACACCATCCACCGCTGCGGGAACATCGAGATAGTCCGTTATGTCGCTCTCGCCGCGCACAACGCGCACGTTCGCCCCGTTGGGCGTCACCGTCGCGGAATCAACGGGCGCGCGCACTGTCACTGTCGAAGGCTGAACGCCCGTCGGAATGCACACGACGACATTCGCAAGCCCCGCGCTCGGGGTGAGCACCCATCCCGAATCCTCGTCGCCGCTGAGCGTCGCACCGTCGTCGTTCGCGATGTACGGCTTCCCCGTCTCGGCGATCGACGCAACCACGTTGTCGAGGCAGATGAAACGATTCCATGTATAGCCTTTGCGCAGAGCGAGAATATTTATCTTTGCAACGGTATCATACTCGTCCGACAACTTGTAGGACATCGTCTCAATGACCGGTTTTCCATCAGATTGTTTCTCGCTCGAACGAACCGTCAGATACACGCCCTTAGACACACCAGTCGGAATGCCGATGATTGTGTAGTGCTTCCAGTACTTTCGAGCGGCCTCCGCCGCTGGATCGAAATCGCGACCATAACTCGTTATTGTGATTATCTTGTCGTCTTCAGCATTGGAATCTCCCTTGTAGATTGCACCATTTGTATTCTCGGCATCTTTGGATCCAAGTCCAGCGTATACTGTCGCCAGCACATTATTTGCCCCCTGAATCACAAATCCCGAAGTTCCGGAACCTGCATTCTGCGACAGGAAGTAGTCAAACTCAAATCTGTAGCCCTCTGTTGCATTGGCAATTTTCGCTGGAGGCGTAAATATGGCGGAATTATTCTTCTCTGTGGAAGTTGTATACACCCTGAAGAATTTCGAATTTGTTTCCTCCCCGTATATCGTGCGCTCGGACTGGTCTGGCGTCGCAATGAATCCTCCGCTGGATGCCGACGTTCCGAACGCCGTGCTCGCGACCGTGCCGCCGGAGAACTGCGCGGCGTACGTCTCCGCGCTCTCGAAGTCCTGGCTCCAGCGCGGATGGATGCAGATTCCGTCCTTCGTCGATATCTTCGTATTGTCGTACTGCTGCGCGTATGCGGCGAGAGTCGTGCCGGCTCCGACCTTTACGATCTCCGCGTCCGTCGTCTCGGATGTGGACGCCGTCGTGCCGTCCCACGTGCCGAAGTAGTATCCGTCCTCCCAGAACGAGTCGCCCTTCGACCCCACCTCGAGCTTCACGCCCATGTTCTTCATGACATAGCAGAAGTACCAGTCGGACCGCGTGAGGTTCAGCGCGCCGAAGCGGAACGTCTCGCCGTATTCGCTCGGGATAATGTACATATCGCCCTTGATGTTGACCGTGCCGTTTACGGGCGCGGAAGCTCCGCCTATGAACCGCGGAACGTTGCTGTAGAGTTCCTGGTTTATCGTCCCCGTGAAACCGCTGTTGTCGCCGGTGAAATAGGTGATGCCGGCATCAACATCGAGATACAGGTTCCCCGCGCCCGTCAGGTTGCAGGCTATCGTATTCGTTCCGCGAATGCTGTTCCATTTCGTCGACTCGACGGCGAATCCGCCGCGCAGGTACATGCCGCTGTAGGCGATGAGCCGCGCGCCGGAGAGAACCGTGACCGGGCGGAAGAAGTTGATGACGTGATCGTTCAGCCCCTGGAAGAAAATGTCCTGATCTATGTCCGTCGAACTGGCGCGCTCAAGCACCACCGGCACCTCGACAAGCATATCCGAGGCATCCTGCGTGACGAGTCCGACAGCCGTGTTGCCGCTGTTGTCCTTGTTGATGTCGGACTGCAGATACATCGTTCCCGTTCCGGTGACGCTCTTCGGGGAGAGGCGCGGCCAATTGATGCGGGAATGAAACTTCACGTCCGCGCCGTTCAGTTCGATTGCATCGCAGACCGCATTGTCGTACCACGGCATGTTCACGGTGAGCGTCGCCGTGTTCGTAAACACCGCAGTGACGCCCGCCTCGGGAACGCCGTTGTCCCAACTACCCTTCTGATCCCAGTAATCGCCATTCCCGCCGATGAAGTAAGTCTTGATGGGAATGTTGCTGTACACCTTGAGGTATCCGTCCGAGTAAAGCGTGGACGTATCCCACGCGAGTCCGTTGCCGGGTGACGCGGGCTCGATCGAGTCGAACGTCCCGCTCGTGGTGAACTTGTCGTTCGTTCCCTTGAAGACGCGTATCTCCGTTCCCGCCTTGAGCGTCTTCACGGACGTATCGACCGCAAGCGTCACGCCGGAGTTGATGTAGACCGTGCCGTTCGCCCAGAGCGCGGCGTTGCCGACTTTCATTGTCGAACCGCCCTTCAGCGTCACGGAGCTGTCCGCAGTCATCGAGGATGATTCCGCCTCGTCGCCTGGATACAGAGTCGCGCCTGAATTCACTGTGATTGCGGTCTTTATCGTGCCCTTTCCGCGCAGCATCGCGCCGGAGTTCACCGTCACGCCGCTTTCCGTGTGCGTCGCGTTCATGATCAGGGTTCCACCGTCGACAGTCGTCCCGGAGCGGTTCTCCGTATTGCCGTTAAGTCGCCAGTAGCCCGTGCCGACTTTTGTTATGGATACATTGGCCTTGTATTTGCTTGCACCATATCCCCACGTGTAGTTATTTATCTGGCCGTTGAAGGTTTCGTCCGTATTGGCATAGCCGACGATCCAATTGCACGGCGTCTGCGACGTCCCCTCCGAGCAGCCTATCAAATACGTCCCCGCATCGCCAGAAAGTCCGCCTATCTTGTTTGTCGTATTGGCGGGATAAGCGCTCATGTATGTCGTTGCACCGGAAACGGACGACTTCTCAAGATAAAAGCGAGTCGTGGGAGCATTCCACGATCCGTTCTTCATAAAGCGTCCGTCCTTGTGCGTGCAGTTCGCGATTATCGTGCCGTGAAACTGGCTGAAGTCGTTCGCAATGTATCCGCGGGAGTACGGAACATATATCCTCAGACGACCTTCGTTGCCTGTATACACGTATGTCTCGTCCTCATTAGCCCCGCCGTCTTCGTCTTCGTCGTCGTCACCCGCGTCGTCGGAGGCGTTGGATATCGTTCCGCTGAAATTGCCACGCCCCGGAATCGTTATTGATGACGTCGTGTTGTCCGCCACCTCTATGTCAAGCGTCATGTTCTGCTCCTGCTGGTAGCCGCTGTCGGAGGCGATGAAGAGCGAGCCACCCGCCATGACGAGCTGGGTCGGATGGAAGTTCACGGCTGAGCCCGTGGACGCATTCGCATCGGAAAGCTTGAGCGTGCCACCGCGCAGGATCGTTGCGCCGGTATAGCCGAAGAAGCTGCCGTTCGGAACGTCAAGGGTTCCACCTCCCTGCAGGATGAAATCGCCCTCGCCCTCGAAGACTCCGTTCATCGTCAGGACCTTGTCCTTCACCTCAAGCGCGGACGCGCTTCTCAGAAGCGCGTCGCGGTCAGTGGAAGCCGTACCGCCCGTGAACCGGTAGGTCCCGCCGTCGAAAATCCAGTTGTCCGCGAACGACAGCGACTTGCCAAGACCGGATGCGACTCCGCCGTTTGCGATCTTGTTGAAGGAAATAGTGCCGTCATGGTTTACCACAGGACCTTCGTATGTGTTTTCGCCGTAAAGAAACAGATGGCCTGTATTGCCCTTGTTTATGCTGCAGGCCGCACCGCTCAGATTGCCGTTCCCGTTGAGCGTTATCGTGCCTGTTCCATTGACGACAACGGCACCGGGAGATATCGTCTCGTCTACGTTGAGCGATATGCCGCTTCCCGACGAGTTCTGGTTTATCAGCACCTGGTAGCCGTCTTGGTAGGGTATGCCCTCGGTCCAGTACTGAGAGTCCGTCTTGTTCCACGGCTGGGAGTTGGCAACCCTTTTGTATGTCACATCCGGCGCGAACGTCGCGATATCCACCTCTGCCGCGCTGGATGCGCTCGTATAGAGCTTGGCAGTCTTTGAATAGGGGCCGTAGACTCTGGAGCCGTTGCGGGTGGCGAATGCGCGTATGCGCACCCAGTGGTACGCTCCCGAGCCGAGTCCGCTGATCGTGTAGCTCGTGGCGTTCGCGGCAGTCGTGCCGGCTACTGTCCATCCGCTCGACCCGTTCAGGCTGTACGACACTTCGAAGCCATCCTCGCCCTGCGTGTAGTCGCGCCATTCGACTGAAATCGACGACGATGTCTTGCCCGCCGACTTCGGGATTAGCGGAGCGCGCAGATAGAACTGGCTGTCGTCGGCCGTGATCGAGTTGATGTAGTTCTCGATGTTCAGGTAGCCGTTTGCCGCCACCGTGGTTGCATCCGCGCTGTTCGGATTCGTCCCGTTTGCCGATTCCCACGCGTCAGGCATACCGTCGCCGTCCGTGTCCGTACGCGCATCGCCGCCCCACACGCTCCACGTGGAAGGCGCGCCGATCGGGAGCGCCGTCTCGTATGTGATGAGCTTGCCGTCCGTTCCATAGCTCATCACCTCGTCGACCATGTAGCAGTCCGCCGGATCGCGGTACGGAAGCGACGCGCCGACGGTGGGGAGGTTCCGCGTCAGGAGTTCGCGGGCGGAATACTGTTCAAGTTCCGGATAGTTGTACGGAGTGGAAACGAGACTCCCGCCGCCCGACCCAGTGAACTGCGATGGATCGAAAGCCCCATCTCGGTCAGCATCGACCCAGTTGTCCTCCGCATAGTAGCGGAAGCCGCTGTTGCCTCCGCCGATGCAGTCAACTCCGCCGGCCGGACCCTTGATGAAGAGGTTCCCGGTTATGTTGCATTCGCTCGTGCCGGAGGAGCCGCCGCCGAGGATGACGCATCCGCTGCGCCAGTTGTAGACGGTGTTGTTTACGTACTGTATCTTGCCCTTGAGCTTGTTGTTGCGCGTTCCGTTGTCGCAGTAGAAGTTGCGGTAGAGGGTGATGTAGTCCGCCTGCATGAGGCCGCCTGCCGAGTGCGTCATCAGGCCCTGTCCGAAGATGCAGTTCTGGAGCGTGATGTTTCCGAGCGAGCCCTTCCCGTCGGGATTGATGGAGAACGTCTCGTCGCGCCCCCACGAGAACGAGCAGTGGTCGAATATCATGTTCTGGCCGTTTGCGATGCCGGCGCAGTCCTTGCCCTTTGGTCCGATATGGCCCATGCGCCAGCGGAGGTAGCGGCAGATCAGATTGTCCGAGCCGGAAAACGAGCAGCGGTTTCCGTACACGGTGATGCCCTCGCCGGGGGCTGTCTGTCCGGCGATATAGAGGTTCTTGCCGAAGACTATCGTGCTCTTTGGTATGATGACTCCCGCGACATCAAAGACAACAATCGCGTCTGACTGCGTCACCGCCCAGCGGAGCGAACCCGTTCCCGAATCGTTAAGGTTGGTGACATGGAGGACCTTTGGCGAACTGGATGCACGCGCGCCCTTCGCGAAGCGCCCCCAGCCCGCCGCGCCCGGGAACGCAATCTGCGAATCCGCCTCTGCGCGCTGCGCGAGGCAAAGCGAGAGCAACGCAACGAGAAGCGTCGCGCGGTTACGTCTGATCAAACCTACAACAGAATGCATGTTCTAGATCCTCTTTTATTGTTATGCCGCCTAATGCAACAGGAACGCTAACCTCTTTAAGCCCATCCTGCCACATTATTAAAAAAACTTTTCCTATTATTTTACTCCAATATGGACGAAAAGTAAAGGGCGAGAAGAATCTGGCTACCTGCTTCGGAGCAGCGCTTTGAACCACAGACCAACACGGACGCGCGGCGCTTACGCTTGCGCAATTCCTGGGTAGGGGCGGCGTCCCATCATCCTTCCAACAGCCTCGTCGCAATCTGCGAAGCGGTTGAAAGCTTCTTGCGAGGCGCGTCAAATCGAGTGTTTTCAACAGCATCGGAAAACAGCGCCCGCCCTCGATATATACAGGACCTTCACCTAAAGATTATGCAGAAGCATCCTCTTTCCCCGAGGGTCAACCGGCGATTCTACGAAAAGAAGCTGGTTGATGACCTCACGCTCCTGGCCTGCGCCGACGTTGATGCCCATCACCTGCCGGCCCGAAAGATAGTTCATCGTGTAGTATTCGGCGGAGTCTCGCAACGTCTTCTGCGTAGCGCAGATGTCTGGCACCGACATGAGGTCCTTGCGTATCGCCATAGTCATCGACCCGCCGCCGTCGCAGCAGATGCCTTCCGTGCATCCAAGCTCCACCTGGAGCGCGGGGACCTCGTGGTAGCCTAGGCCTTCGGAGTCGTCGCAGCGTCCGTCGACCGTGCAGACCCAGAGGACTCCGTCCGCCGTCGTTCCGAAGAACGCGTAGTTGTGCCTGCTGAAGTACGTTGCGCCAGCACCGAATGCCGCTACGCCGTTGTGGACAACAGACTTTTGGGGACAGACCCCCGCAGACTTTATGGGCCCCGCAGGGCGGCTTCAGCCACGCTCACGCCGCTGTCTTTGCAAGCCGCCAGCCGTGCGTCGCGTAGCCTAATTCCTCCACCGCCCGCGCCGCAAGGTGCCGCGACCGGAACTTGTCGCCCAGCGCAAACATCGTCTCGCGCACGAACGACTCGCTGCCGAATATCTTCCCGCCCCCGATCTGCGCCACGCGCCGCAGCAGCCTCTCATAGGGGACAGACCCCGCGAAGGCGGCATCAGGCTCGGCCATCCAGCACCATGCGTAGTCTGCGGCGTGCCTGACCATCCCCGCACGCACGGGGTTGAGGTAGACGTAGCGCATGCACGTCTCGCGGTAGCGTCCGCCCTCGATGAGCGTCGACTTGAACCTGCCGCTCCATATCGTGCCGGTGTACTTCCGCTCGCGCTTGTACCAGATGTTGAATATCTCCTTGAAGGTCTTCATGAACTCGCTTATGTCGTCCATGCGCCTGCGCAGTGCATCCTGCTCGCCCGCGACGGCGCAATCCATTCCCGCTTCGCGCATGCCTTTCCACCGCTCGGCGAGGACGCGCAGCTCACCGAGGCGAACAAGCTGAAGGTGAACGCGACGCCTCTCGTCGACATGAAGTCGCTCAACAACGGCGACTTCACGTTTGAGAAGGTCGACTCCAAGAAGGCGGAGTAAGAGACCTACACAGGGCGGAGCGGGACGCTCCACCTCCTCTTGGCGGAGTAAGAGACCAACACAGGGCGGAGCGGGACGCTCCACCTCCTCGTTGACAGCCCATAAACAAGTCAAACCCAGGAGGTGCGGCGTCTCGCCGCGCCCTACCGTTTAAACAACAATGAAAGGCAAAATATATGAAACTGAAAATCGACTGGAAGACATTGGCTATTCAAGTCTGGAACGCGCTCAAGCCCATCATAATCGGCGCGGTGCGCGGAGGCATCGTCTCGTTCTCTGCGAGCGGCTGCTCGTCGCTGACGCCCAGCGACAAGACGCAGACGATGGGCGTCTACGCCTTCGGCATCCCCGGCATCGCGGTCATATCGCAGACAACGCAAGCGGCTGACAACAAGGGCGAAGACACCAACGTGCCGGTTCAGGTAAACCCCGTCGGCGTCAAGCCGTAGCCACCACAGGCGCTACGGGGGCGAGCCCGACCCGCTCGCCCGCCCCCTCCGCTAAAAATGCGCAAACCTAGCAACCTAGTTGGCTGCAGCGCAACACCTGCGGTCGACGCGTCACCTGGGACACGAGATTATGGTATAATATTTAGAAATATGGACAGCAGAAGAATAATCATCCTGCCTTCCCTCCTCGCAGCGGACTACGGAAGGCTTGCAGACGAAATCCGCCGCGCTGAGGCGGCGGGCGCAGACGCGCTTCACATCGACATAATGGACCCCGGCTTCGTACCGAACCTCTCCTTCGGGCCTGACATAGTCGCCCTTGCGCGCCGCACGGCCCCTTCCTTCTACCGCAACGTGCACCTCATGATGTCGCGCCCGGACCTCTATCTCGAGAAGTTTCGCAACGCCGGGGCGGACACGATCCAGATACACCTTGAGGCGGACTGCGACCTGCACACCGAACTGCGCCGCATACGCGAGCTCGGCGCGAAGAACGCCCTCGTGATAAACCCAGAGACTCCCGTCGAGGCGACGACGCCGTATCTCGGCGAAATCGACGAAATCCTCGTAATGACGGTCCACCCAGGCTATGGTGGACAGAAGTTCATCGCCGATTGCATGCCCAAGGTCCGCTGTCTGCGCGAACGGCTTCCTGAAATCGACATAATGGTGGACGGCGGTGTCAACGCCGAAACCGCCCCCGTTGCAATCGCCGCAGGCGTCAACCAGCTCGTCGCAGGCTCGTACCTGTTCGGCAAGGAGGATATGGCTGCGGCCATCGAAGGTCTTAGGAGAAGCGGAAAATGAAGATACTGCTCTGCGTCACAGGTTCCATCGCCGTATACAAGGCGGCCGAACTAGTGCGGCTCTTCGTCAAGGGCGGGGACGAGGTGCGCGTCGCGATGACGCCAGCGGCGTGCGAATTCGTCCGTCCGCTCACGTTCCAGACGCTTTCGCAGAACCAGGTCTACGTCGAGCAGTTCGCCGCGCCCGAGCAGTGGCGTCCCGAGCACATCTCCCTCGCGACCTGGGCGGACGTCGTTCTAGTCGCCCCTGCGACGGCGAACACCATTGCGAAGATGCGCTGCGGAATCGCGGACAACCTCGTGACGTCCACCCTTCTCGCCACGCGCGCGCCGATCGTCGTCGCGCCCACGATGAACGACGGCATGTGGGAGAACGCATCAACCGCGGAGAACATCGACGAGCTGAAAAAAAGAGGAGTCCGCATCGTCGAACCCTGCGACGGCGAACTCGCTTGCGGAACATCGGGCAGAGGCCGGATGGCCGAGCCTGATGCTATTTTCGACTACATCCGGAAAATCACATGTTGTTGATGGTGCCGATGAGGACCGTATTGATCGACTTGAGCGCGTTGGAAATGAGGTCGTAGGACTGGTCGCGCTTGTTTGTCAGCGCCTGAAGCTTGATCATCGTCTGCTGCGAGAACGAGTTCTTGGAATCCATCGCAGACTCAAGGGCAGAAATGAACTCGTCCGAAGACGCGGTGACATTGCCTGATGGAACTTCCTCCATGCCGGCGATGGTCGTCAGAAACTCGAAGTAGGTATACGGCGTGTTCTTGTACGTGAGGGACGCAGTACCCATGTTTACCGTTCCATCAAGGACCTCCTGCTCGATCTTCGTCATCAGCTCAAGCTGCTCCGAGATATCCTCGATGTCGTCCATGAGGCCGTTTTCGTACACCTCCTTGCCGTTCTTTATGGACCTCCGGCCAACGATGCCCTGAACAAAGTCGCCAGTTTCCGGATCGTCGTAGCCGTTTTCCAGCTGGGCCGCGCGCTGAAGGCAGAGCGCCATGATGACCTGGCCTATCGACAGCTGCCTAAGCGTAACGCCATCGGCCTCGTATACGCCGTCGACGGTATATATGTTTGCCGTCAGGTACTCGCCCGTCTCCGAGCTTGTCATCGAGAGATATATCTGGTCAACTCCTATTGCCATAGGTGCTCCTTTTTTTTTAAAATTACAGTAAATTGGCTGCGCCCTTGCTCATTGACGTTCCAAGAGCCCTGACCATGTTCGACGAAGTCGAGTAGGCGGTGTCGCGCCTGTTCACAAGCGTCTGAAGGTCGATCATGCTCGTCTGCTGCGTCTGCGTCAGCTGGTCGATCTTGACCTTGATGGCATCTATCGCCTGCAGGCGCTTGCTGTAAGTGTCGACGGCCGCCGGCAAGTCGTCAGCGGAGATTCCAAGTTCTGTCGTCAGGAACGTCTTTACGGCATTCCAGTTGGTCACATTGTCGTTCGCAATGTTTTCCATGTGCTGCGAGGCCTTCTCAAGATTCGCCGAGCCGCTCGCCATCATGTTCATCTTCGTGACGCTCTGCGACTCGCAAACTGCCGCGGCGCGAAGCGAAACGGCAATGGACAGCTGCCCAAGGGTGAGACCCGAGCCGCCTTCGAAACCATTCGAAAACATGTTCACAGATTCGCTCCCTTTGGGCGCGTATCGGTTCGCAGATATAGTTTCGATCATTATTGACATGGATTTGCCTCTCTTCCACTAGACATTATATCAAATTATCTCCGTTTTGTCCTGCACAAGGGCCATTATAGCGCAGGAGGAGCTGGGTGCAGTCGTCAGCCTGCTCAACGCCCAGCCCGTGGGCCTGCACGCAAGCAAGCACCGTCTTGAGCAGCGTGGCGCGCGCACCAGTGAAAAGTTCGGTGCCGTTAGAGAGCAGTCCTTCAATGGTTTCCTTCAGCCGATCCTCGCCAAATAGCACGTTCTTCTCGTCCGGCTGCTCCGTTATGCCGTCCGTATACAGGTACAGCGCGTCGCCAGGCTCAAGCGTAATCGTTCCGCTATTGTACGGCATCCCCGACATCATGCCGAGCATAAGGCCCGGCTTCGTGCGCAGGTAGCTGACGCGCGAACCATCCGCGCCTGGCTTCGCGCGCAGGACGAGCGGCGGGTTGTGTCCCGCGTTCACATACGTTACCTTTCCTGTCTCCGTGTCGATCTCGCCGATCCACGCAGTCACGAACATGTTCGCGCCATTGTCTAGGCAGAGCGTCTCGTTCACCTCGCGGACAGCATCCGCAAGGGGCTTGCCGGTCTGCGATATACCCTTGATCGTCGTCTTCGCGCGCATCATGAAGAGCGCAGCCGGAACGCCCTTTCCGCTTACGTCGGCTACAAGGAACGTGATCCGCGTCGGCCCGGTGTAGTAGAAGTCATAGAAATCGCCTCCCACGTCCTTGGCGGTGTTCATGTCGGCGAAAACATCCACCCTCCGCTCATCGGGGAACGGCGGGAAAGTACGCGGAATTGCGCCCTCCTGGATTCCCGACGCCATTTTCATCTCCTTGGCGCGCTGTGCCGCAAGCTGGGTGCGGACGTAGGACGCTATCACGATTCCGACAAAAACCGCGGCAAAGACAAGGGCCGCGCCGTTCAGGAACGCCGAGGTCAGGACAAGGACGCGCCGCTCGACGACGGCCGTCCTCTTTGGCATCACGATGTACACTGGGAAGCCTTCGATATCTCGGCGTTCGCAGTAGCAGTCCTCCCCCGGGTCGCGCCACTGTCCTCCCTCGCGCCCAGCCTCGGGATGCGAGATGATGGTGCCCTTCGCAGTCGTTATGTAGACTCCTCCTGCGCCGTCGCTCACGTGCCAGCCGTGGGAAAGTCCCGTGACGGCGGTGCGTGAGATGTTGCGGACGGACTGAGCCTCGCCGCCGACTTGGACGAATCCGCCGTCGGGCAGCCAGACGCCGACGTACTTGACGATGTCGCCGCGCATCGTGTTGGGCTGTATTCCCTGGGCGAACTCGTACTTATCGTCAAGAAGCGCCGCAAACTCGCGGGCCTGCCCCTCCACCTTCGTAAAATCGAGAAGCCCGACTTCTTCGCGCCGGGAGCTGTGCGTAAGCAGGCCTTTGTCGTTCGCCACGCTGACCTCGTCAAGCCCCAGGTCCTCTGCAAGGGCGCGCAGCTGTCGGCTCGACTCGTCGGGGTCGTTCCACCACGGCTGCTCGCGCATCTCGTAGATCCTGTCGCGCGCCATCAAAGCCCTGCGCAGCATCATGCTGTCAACGCGCTCGCGAATGTGAACCTCGACATCTGAGAAAAGATCGTCGACAAGGCTAAGCATCGCCCGCTTCGTCATGCGCGCGTGAAGCAGCCATGTAAGTATAAGAGAGGCCACGAACGCAACCGCGACCGCCCCGACAAGATTCCAGGCCAGGCGACGCTGGGCCGTCATTCATGCACCTTCCTTTCGGCGATTACCTCGTCAAGTGCCTTCTTCAGGACATCATTGCCCTTCCTTACGGCAATGCCGAAATTCTCGCGCGTCTCCAGGCGCGAGACAGATAGCTTTCCGCCCGAGCTCTCGGCAAGGCGCTTTACCGTGCAGCTGTCGTAGAAGACGGCGTCTGCACGCCGTTCGTAGAATGCGGCCAGCGCCTCTGTGTAAAGTTCAAAGCGAAGCGGGTCCACGCCATGCGAAGAAAGGTAGAAGTCGTAGGTCGAGGCGTCCATCGTCGCAATGCGCATTCGCTCGGCCAAAACCGTCGTCGGCATCGGCTCTCCTGTACGGTAGAGATACATCCCTCCCTCGGTGGCGTAGGGATCCGAGAAATCGACGGTCTGCCGGCGTCCTTCGGTAATCGTTATGCCGGACGCCGCAAGATCCGCCTCGCCTGCGGCGACCATGGGAAGGAGCTCGGGAAACTTCGCAGTGCGCACCTCAAGCGTGCGGCCGATCTTCCGCGCAGCCTCTCGGGCAATGTCGATCTCGTCTCCGACGATTTCGCCCGTGGTCTCGTCCTTGTAGGAATACGGCGGCGTTTCGCCCGTGGTGATCAGCAGCAAAGGCTGAGGCGCGGACTTCTCCGCGCCTGCCGACTTGACCTCGCCGTCGCCGATTGCAGCGAACGCGGCAATGACCAGCGCAGCAAGTGGCACCAACTTCGCCATCGTTTCCGGACAGGCCTTTCGCTAGAGGTTTCCGATGAGGTTGCTTCTCGTGTCGCTGACCTCGCTCATGAGGTCGGACGCCGCCGAGTATGCCTCGTCACGGCGGTCGACAAGCGACTCAAGGCGCGTCATGTCCTTCTCGGCCGCGTTGTTAAGCGAGTCGATCTTGCTCTTGACCATCTGAAGCCAATACTCTACCTCCGACTTCTTCATCCTCAGGTTGTCGAAGTCGACCTGGCTGCCGAACACCTCCTGAAGGGTTTCGTAGGAAGCATTCTTCAACGTGCCCTCCCTGTCCGATCCCTTGGCTTCGCTGTCGAACTGGGACTGCAGCTTCGTGAGGTCGGAGAGCGCCTCGCCAAGCTTGTCTAGCGTTTTGTTGCGGTTTGAAATGCGCGTCGAAAGCGGCTGGACTTCACTCTCGACCTTTACGGCGCGGTTTTCCGATATCTCGACCATGAGGTCCTGAAAGTCAAGTCGGGACTTCACCTTGTCGTCCCACCTGACGTATTTGTAGTCGCCGAATGTGACGCCCCAGGACTGGGAGAGAGTGACGTTCTCCTGTGATATGCCTGACATGGTTTTCCTCCTTGCTTAAATACTAGCCGACGACATTTCTGATCGTGCCCGAGGCGGCGTTGTTGCACTTCCGCACAATCTTTGAAGCGGTGGAATACGCATTGTCGCGCTTCGACATGAAGGACTGCAGCGAGACCATGTCCTGCTGAAGGTTCGTATTCTCCGAATCGATCCGGTACTGCACCTCGGTCACGGCCTTCTGTATGTTGCCGCGCTCCATGGACGACGAAAGTCCCTCGATCTGGACTTCATAATAGTCGAGGATGTTCTTGACGGTGTTGAAGTCCTTGATCGTCGCCTTGTCCGTGGACTTGTTGTCGGTAGACAGCTCCGCCTGGGCCTTGTTGAAGCTCGCAAGCGCAAACCCGAGGTCGTCAAGCTTCTTCTGGCGTCCCCTGACGACGTCGGAATATGCGGAGGTGGAGGATTCGATTGCCGTAGCCACCTTGAACGCCGCAAGAGACACGGCGTCGCCGAAGTTATTACCGGACTCTCCGTCCACGGTATATTCCACTTGGGGTATGCCGTAGACGGAGTTGTCGGTTATCGGATCTGCTGTAATTGACGTCAGCATATACCTCCTTTGCTAGGCCTGGATCGCGTCTCGCATCGACTGGTTTTCCGCCTGGATGACCGACTGGCAGAGCGAGATAACCTGGTCGATTACGTTTTGCTCCTGGCTGAAGAGATCCTTCGTCTGATCGAGCATTTCCTCCTGCTTCGTGGTCTCCGCGCCCTGCCGTGTCGCATCGGCCGAAACCATCGAGCTCATGTTCTGCGTCATGGACTGCAGCACGCCGCCGATGCCCTGGTTGATGTTGGCGATGCCCTGGAGTGTGGTCATCCTGCGGTCGAGCGCCTTGACGTCCGAACGCTTGTAGGCGCTGTCCATGGCATAGTCGGACTTGGCCCTTGCGGTGGCCAGGAGGTCCTGCCTCTGCGCAGGCGACATCACGCCGTCGCTCGCGAGCATGTCGGCCTCGAGTGCGAACGCCATTTCCATGTTGGCCTTCGCTGTCTTCACGTCGGCCTCAAGCTGCGCCCTTGTAGTGCCCTCCGGCGGGTTCGACAGGCGGTCGACTGCCGTCTGGTACTCCTGCCTATACCCCTCGGCGACGCCGCTGATCGTCTTTTGGTAGTCGGCTCGGGCATTGTTGAGGTCGGTTTCGGCAGTCTTGAACTCCTCCTGGGCGATTCTGACGTTGCCCTGCTTCGTATGGACTTCGTTAGCAGCGGCGTTGACTTCCTGATTGGCGGCGTTGAGCTGAGCCTTCACGCTCTTAATCTCGGCATTCTGCTCAATCTTGGCGTTGTAGTTCGCGAGCACCTGCGGATCAGGCTGCCTGCCGGCGTTGATCTCGGAGACTATGTATTTCTGCTTGTTGAGAGATGCGTTGAGAGCATCGTCTCCACCAAGCTCGTTGTACCGAGCCTGAAGCTGATCCCTGGTCGTAGTCTTCGCGGTAAGGTTCTCCTGGGCCGCCGTAAGTTCGTTTTTCGCGGTTTCAAGCTTGGTTGCTGCAACGTCCTTTTTGTGCATTGCCTCGCCGAGGTTGCCCCTGAGGTCGCCGGAAGAGCTGTTCGCTATGGCGTTTTCGAACTTGGCAGTGACGTCGGTTGCCACCCTGTCGCCCACCTTGTCCATGGTTTTTTGCAACTGGGTCTGGGAGTTGACCTTCGTGTCGGTGTTCTGGAGCATTTCCGCGTGCATTTTCGCGGATTCCGCGCCGGACTGCGACACGAGCTTGTTCTGCTGCGCCGTCGATATGCCCTGCGCGATCATCACGCCGGCCGAGACGCCTGCCGTCAGAGCGCCGGTTGCGATGCCGACCCACATGCCGATGGTGGCCGCCGAGTGCTGAAGGTCGGCCTGGTCCTGAATCGACTTCTGGACCGCAAGGTTCTCCGCCGTCCTCATCTCGCGCGATGCGTTGCGCTGTGTCTGCGCCACGTCGACCAGCAGCGCCATGAGGGCGTAGATGTCGTACATGGTCATGTTCTTCTTGCCGGCCGACGCGGCGGATATCTCGTTCATCGACTTCGCCGCCTCGGTGTAGAGGGCCGTGATCTCGTCCTTCATCTTCGAGATCTGCTCGTCGGTTAGGTTGAGCCCGCAGGACCCGAGCTTGGAGACAAGATCGGAGAGAGCCTCGGGGGTAACCTCCTTCGGAATCTCGAGGTCGTCGGGGATGCTAACGCTCGACGTACGCGTCGTGCCGTCAGCCGCCGTCGTCGTGATGATGAACGATTCCTTGCCGTCGACGTCGGCCGTCTTCTGCACGTCGCCGAGGGACGAGAGTATCTTCTCCCAGTCGACCGGCTTCGTGCCCATGTTTGAATTGATTTGCATGCTCATTGTAAGATTCCTTTCTTTGTTGTTTCGCCCTGTATACACGCGAACCGACGAAAGGTTACGCCATATTGCCCATATTGTTCGCGATTTCCGAGCTCGTGTCCGTCGCCGAACCGACCATCTGGGCGATCTCGCTGAGACCGGCTTGGATCAGCTGGATAAGAGCCTGCAGCTCCTCTTCGCTTTCGTCAAGGCGCTGCTGGAGCTGGGTGATGAACTTCTCAAGTTCCGTCGTCTCGGCCTTCGCGTCGTCGGACCTCTTCGAGTAGTAGGTACCCGCTCCGCTGGCGGCGAGCGACGCGGCTGAAGTGCCGATGCCGACCGTGCTGATTATGTTCTGAATCAGCTTCGCGGTCTGCGTCGAGATGCCGAAGATGTTCGACGACTCCTTCGCGGTCTTCGTTGCGATATCCACTGCCTTCGCTGCGGTTTCACCGACCTTCGCAGCGGCCGATGCGGCGTTGCTCATGCCGGCGACCATGCCGCCGATGCTGCACCCCGCGGAAAGGGCTATGATTCCGACGTTGATGATAAGCGAGGCGGCAAGCTGGGCCCTGCTCTTGCTCATGCCGAACGACTCTTGCAGTGACTCGGCCAGCGACTTTGTTATTGTGTCCATCGCTCCGGTCTCGTTGAGGACGAGCGAGGTCACGGCAAGCACGGCACCTGCAATCGCAAATCCCGCAGCTGCGCCGCCGGTCACAATGGTGAGCGCCACAGCGGCGATTACGGAGACGATCGCGCCAATCCAGCCGAACGCGCGGCTCCACTTGGATGCAGACTCAGCTTCCTTCATCTTCTTGATGGAGTCGTTGATCTGGTCCATGCGCTCCTCGTGCTCCGCGTCAAGGGTCCCCTGCTGCAACTGGATGCGGTCCTTGGCCATCGCCGTCTGCCGCTCTTCGTTGTCGAGCTGGAGATAGGAGAACAACTTCTCGAGGTTGATCTCCCTGGCGACGGTGTCACCCGGATTGTCAAGCGACGGCACGCCGGTGGAGCCGTTCGTCTTGGTGGTGTCCCTGTTGCCGTCTACGCCGGTAGTTGAGCCCTTGGACACTCTGACATTATCGCCGGAGAGGATGTTGGCGACTTCGGAAATTACCTCCTTGGTCTTCTGGCCATCTCCGCCGAGCAGTTTGTTGACCGAATTTTCGAAGCTCTTCGGGACGTCGAACATCTTCTTCGTCGAGAGCGGTGTGGTAGTTATGTCAGACATGGGTTTATCTCCTTTCTTGCCCTGTATACACGCGAGCACAAAAAAGGTTACGACTATTTTCCGGCTTTTTCCTTGGCGAGCTTCTCGTCCTCCGCGGCAAGCTCGGCGAAAGGCTCCTCACCGAGCTGATCGCGGAGCTTTGCCGCCTTGGCGCGGTATTCACGGCCGATGTCCGTATCATTCGGGCAGAACTCCTCGAGGGCGAAGATCGCGCTCGCCGCGCTGCGCTTGTCGCCCATTGCGAGGAAGCACTCCGCGGCGTGAAGCTGGGGCTTCGGGTTCTTGAGGTCCAGGAACGAGCAGTAGCCGTAGGACACTACCGCGTTCTGGAAGTCCTTGAGCACCTGCTGGACGGCTCCAAGGCCCATCCAGTACTTCTTGTTGAGGTGGTCGAAGAGAACGAGGAACTGGAAGAGCTTGAGCGCCTCTTCGTACTTGCCGGTCTGGTAGTAGCCGAAAGCCAGAGAATACACGGCCTCGAGCTCGGCGTTCGTCACGCCCCTGAGTTGCTTGAGGGTCGAGCCCTTGTCAATGAGTGCCCTGACTCCGTCCGCGATCTTATTCGTGTCTATCTTCTGCATTTTTTGGCTCCTTGTTTGACGTTAGATTGTTGTTTAGAGAATTCAGCCCTCGACCTTCATCTGGGCTTCGTCGATGGCCTTCGTGATTTCCTCGTCGATCTTGTCGAGCGACTCGCTGATGCCGCGCGCGACGTCGGTCGCGAGGGCCTTCTTCTCTGCCTCGACGCGGTCCGAGTTGGTCTCCTTCAGCTCGGTGTCGGACGAGCCGACTACGCCCGCAGCGTCGCGCAGGGCCTTCGTGACGGCCGCAAGCGTCGTCGCGCCGATGGAGGACGTGCAATCGGATATCTTGACGTCGATTTCGGAGATCCTGGCGGAGATGGAGCTGATCGAGCCCTCGAGCCTGTCCAAGTCAGCCTGCTCGCGACTGCGCTGCTCCTTCAGCTTGGCGACCTGCTCACGGTGGTCCGCGCCGTCCTCAACGGCCTGCGCGATCTGCTTCTCGAGGGCCTCGATCTGCATGTCCAGCAACGTGATGCGTCCCTCTAAGGCGGTCTTCTCGCTATTGAGCGACAAAAGTTCCTTCTCCAATTCGGACTTCTCCGCTCCCAGGGCCTCAAGGTCGACGAGCGAGTTCATCTGCGCTTCCGTAACCTTGATGTTCATGGAGTCGATGACGGTCTGCATGATCGAGATGCGCCTCTGGGCCATGCTCTGGCGCATGTCGGAGGTCTCGTTCTTGAGTCGGGCCACCAGCTTCTCTAGGTCGGACATCGCACCGGAGGTGATGGTTACCGAATCGCCCTTGAGGATTGGGCCGGACGCCTTGTCCTGCTTGACGTCGAAGTTGTCGGAAGCCACAGACGTGTCTACGACGGTCCCCTTGCCTCCGAGCTTGTTTATGTTTAAGTCTATTGCCATGATGGTGTTCCTTTCTACGGTGTATACACATCAAATCTGAAAAGGTTTCATCATCATCCCAAATTTTCTCTGACGGTTCTCCAGCTCGGCAGCCTGCGCGCCATCGGCGTGGGATGGACGCATGTCGGGGTCGGATAGCTGGGCGGGCTTGTAGACGGTGGGCTCGTCCAGCCCCTCCCAGCGCTCCAGGGGAGAAAGCCCGCGCCTCTTCAGCTCCTCGTTCGCAGCCTCGATCTGCGCATCAGTGAACCGCATCGCAAGGACCTGCTCGCGCGTAAGCCCCTGCCTTTCAAGCATGCGGTCAGTCTCGGCGATGCGCAGCTGCGCCTGCGAAACCAGGTGCTCGCTGTCGGCAATCGTCTTGCGGATCTTGGCAAGATAGGCGTCAATATCTCGTTCTGCTTCTTCCAACTTAGGCACAATGCCCCCCCTTCCTTATGTCGTCATTATACCATAAATAGGAAACTTTGTGTGTAATTTGTTGTTGCGTCAGCCGATGCGGTGTTTGCTGAAGAAACAGAAATGGCAACCGCGCGTGGAGAAAAATGATATAATGGTATCATGTTCGACATGACAATCATCACCGCGGCGAATGCCGCTCAGGCAGGCGGATATCGCGCGCAGACCGACGGGCGCAGCAACATCATGGTAGTGGCGGACCCGGGAGGACGCCGCGTAGGCTCCCTGGGCGCGACGGTTAACGCGCTCAGAAAGCTCCACAAGGCCGGCAAGCGCCCAAGATGCGTCCTCGTATGCCACTCAGGCGGCGACGCACGTCGCACCCCGGGCTACGCAACTCTCGGCAAGGCGTTCATCCCGCTAGCCGACGGACGCCCCATGTTCGACCACATCGTCGAGAAGATGTCGCAGCTAAGGCTCCCGAAATCCGGCGGGCTCCTCGTCGTGTCGGGCGACGTCCTGCCCCAGTTCGACTACGCGTCGGCCGACTTCTCGCAGAGCGGAGTGACAGGCGTCGCATACCCCGACGGACCCGAAGAGGCGCGGCGCCACGGAGTCTACGTAACAAGCGCAAACCGCGGCAAGGGCGCGTTCCTCGCGCCTGTAGCGGACTTCAGGCAAAAGCCGGACGTATCGTCCGGACTGCACCTGATCGACACAGGCGTAATGTTCATCGACTGGAAGACGGCCGACAAGATGCGCTCGCTTCCAATCGCAGGCGACATATACGACGAGTTCCCGAAAATGCTGCTCAAGGGCTTTGCCCCCTTCCACGTCAACGTGGTCCCCTCATGCGACTTCTTCCACATCGGCTCGACGCGCGAAATAGTCCAGAAACTCGGAAAGAACGGCATATACGTCGACGCAGCCCACTGCGAACTCGAACTCGCAGGCGACAACGTCGTGACGAACATCCCGCCAAACAAGTACAAACGCATATCCCTCGCAAAGGGAGAATGCCTGACGTGCATCCCAGTCCGCGGCGGCGGATGGCACGAGCTGCGCTACCGAATCGACGACAACTTCAAGTCAGACGGCCTTTGGGAAAAGAACGGAATGTCAGACCTGATGAAGCGAGTCGACTACAGGCGCCTGATGTCCGCAAGAAACCACCGCTCCGTCCGCGTCACAATGCCCGTGCGCATCGACCTCGCAGGTGGCTGGAGCGACACTCCGCCCATCTGCCAGGACAACGGAGGCGCTGTCGCAAACGTAGCCGTAACGCTCGACGGGGAGCGCCCGATAGAAGTGACCGTCACCCCCCGCACCGACAAGTACATAAAAATCGTGTCCAAGGACCTCGGCAAGCGCCGCATCGTTAAGACGGAGGCGGAGCTCATGGACCACTCGGACCCGACGGACTGGTGTGCGCTCGTAAAGAGCGCGCTTGCCGTGACCGGGTTCAAGTTCGGCTCGCGCGGACTGGACATCACCATCTGCGCCAACTTGCCGAAGGGATCGGGAATGGGAACAAGCTCAATCCTCGGCGCGGCGACCGTTGCCGCCCTTCTCGGAAGCGACAACCACGCGAAGGTCGGGGAGCTCACGCTCCAGCTCGAAAGGGAAATGAACACCGGAGGTGGCTGGCAGGACCAGTTCGGCGGACTTGAAGGCGGCGCGAAGCTGCTGACGTCCAAGCCCGGCGCTGTCCAGCGCGTGAAATGCGAGCGCCTTGACGACAAGTGGCTCGGCGAACTGCTGAAGGAGCGTGGACTCCTCTACTTCACCGGACAGAAGCGCATGGCGCGCAACATCCTGCGCAAGGTCCTCGCTTTCTACGCGGAAAATCCGCACAACTTCGCCAAGACCCTTGTGAAGAGCCTCAAGCGCGACGCGCTGAAGGCGCGGGACGCAATACTCGCGCATGACGCGGACGCGCTTGCGCAGGCCGTGAACGGATACTGGAGGGACAAAAAGCTCCTCGATCCAGGGAGTACGAACGACCGCGTCGAGGGAATGATCGCGCGAATCGAGAAATGGTGCTCCGCCGTAACGCTCACGGGCGCGGGCGGAGGCGGATTCATGTTCATCCTCGCGAAGGACGCAAAAAGCGCTAAACTCATCAGGAAGGAGCTTGACGCCAACCCTCCGTCAAAGTTCTCGCGCTTCTACGACTTCGCCCTGGACGAAGACGGCATGCAAATCACCTGCCGCTGAGCGCCACGCGCTCCAGCGGCTATACGGTAATAGACCAGGGCGTCAGCCCGTCCCGAGGCGTGACTGCGCTTTCCTCGGGTTCGTCTTCGCCTGCGACGAGGGAGCGCCACTTTCTGGCCATCTCAAGAAACGGCTTCACTATCCTCGCGCCGTCCCCGCGCTGAAATGCCACTATTCCTACGTACCTCTCCAGCTTCGCGCGTCCTTCCTCCACCGAAAGCGTCGCCCCGCCCGTGGCGCCGAACAAATGGTTGGCCTCCAGCATGCGAAGCATGAGCCTGTCGGAGCCCTTTGCGGGCATCTCCCCGAGATCGGCGCACAACAACGCAGACACGCCGTCGTCCAAAACAGAGATCGTGACCTCTATCTGTTCGCCGCCGTCTGCCGAGGCCGCGACGAACTCGGCCACTCCGTCTTCGACGACAAGGTCAATTCCAAGGTCCCTTCCCAGCGATGCAATCGCGTCTTCGAATGCCATTTGACTACACCCTCATGAATTGCTCCATGCCAAGCGACTCGGACACATCGTCGGGATCGCCCGAAAGCTGCGCGCCCTCTATCTTGGCGCGGACGTCTACAAGAGCCGTCGCGAAGGCCTCGATGATCGCCACGAACCGGTCTGGCTCGAGACCTTCCAGAAACGCGTAGCGGGAAAGCTCGAACCGCCTCGTCTCGGGATCGACCGACAAAGTCGAGCCCTTAGTATCCCGAAAGCCACGGTTCGCCTTGAGCGCTTCCAGAAGCGCCGGGCCGGCCTCCGGCGGCACGTCCGCCACGGCGGCGTTCAGAAGGACGAGACCGCGCGGGTCTTCCCGGCAGTCCATGATCACTATCTCGCCGATGTCGGACGCCAGCACGCAGATTCCGTCGGCATCGGGGGTAAATCCCTCGATGCCGATCATGGCTCCTGTTTCCTCTATCAGTTCTTCGTATGTCATCTTTCTTCTCCAAGTTCTTTTTAGTGCTTCTTTTTAAGGATTGAGGCGACTTCAGCTTCGACGGCGCGGAAGAATGGCGCGTAAGGGTCCTTGCTCTTCGGGTCGGACAGGGACGCGACGAAACTCTCCGCGACCGCGCGGAACGTAGTCTCGAGCTTGTCCGCGCCGGGGAAGCGGAAGTGGACCTCGTTCGGATTCGTGTTCTTCATCGCCTCCGACTTCATTTTGTCCTTCTGCTCTTCGATGCTTTCCCTTATGAGCCCCTTGAGGTGCGCGAACAGCATGGAGACCGAGATCTCGTGCTTCTTCTCCAGTTTACTGGGCACTCTGCCTTCCTCGGTGATGTCGACGCCTTTGAAGTGCTCCTGCAGCGCGTCGAAGAGGTACTGATCGATGGCCTTGTCGCCGGAAACGACGTCGAGATCTATGTTCACCATCATTTCGACGCGGGAAAGCGCGCACTGGTGGTACTGGTCGAGGACTTTGCCCGAGTCAGCCACCTGGCGGTTGAACTCCTCGACGATGAGGTCGTTCCAGCGGTGCATGTCCTCGAGGGACACCACCTTGTCCTCGAATGCCAGCTCGGCGCGCCTCGTGGCCTCCGCAAGGTGGACCTGCAGGCCGATGAGGTTCAGGTGCACGACCTGCTTGAGTTCGTCGGCGCTTTCATGCGGGAACTCGTAGGCGGCGGCGTACTTCTTGTCGGCCATGATCGCTTTCAGACGGGTCTGGATGAGATCGTTCGACATCGAGCTGAATATCGCCTCGCGCCCGAGTTTGTTGAGGTACGACGTGAACTCCTTGATGTAGTCCGCAGAAAGCACCGACTCGGTGAATTCGCCCGTCTCGGCGATCTTCTGCTGGAGGTCTGCGACGTGTTTGCGGAAGTGCGCAACGGCGGCCTCCTTCAGCGTCCCGTTGAAGTCAACGCCGGAGACCTGGATGTCGGGAAGGTTGTACATTTCGAGCCACGCCTCGAATATCTTGACGGCTGGAGTGACCTGCTTCTCGTTGAACCTGGACTCCTTCGCGCTGACCCGGTAGCCGAACGCGGTGTCGCGGAGGAAGTCATTGAACTTCTTGATGCTCTCGTCGGCCTCCTTCACCGCCGCGCTTGTGGTGTCCGTGTCGTACACGGCCTTCGTCATGGCGGCTTTGCGCGCGTCGGAGAGCATCTTCTTCCCGTCGTCGGTCGCGAACATGGCGGAAACGGCATCCTTGAGAGGCTGGGCTACGTCGCCATAGATTCGCAGGCCGCTGAAGCCGATGGAGCGAAGCGCGGAGGTGAGTCCGTCGTCGGTCGCGGGGTTCATCGCTTCAAGACCTTTGACGATTTCGGTGACGTACAGGAACGCCTGGTTTTCCGCGATCTTGGTAGCGTACGTGTTTTTTACGTAGGAGTCTGGATCCGCCTGTATCTTCGCATCCATCTTCTGGCGGAGAACCGGCATGAGCTTCTCGTTGAAGTAGCGGATGTCGTCGTCGTCAGCACCTGCTTCCCTGAGCCTAGCCTCCATTTCCTTCGCCTTGTTGTTGAAGGCCGGCATGTACGTCTCGTAGGCCTCGGTGATCTTCTTGCTGTACTCCATGAATTCCGAAACCTTCATGTCGACCTTGTCGTTCACCATCTTCTTGAGCATGCCGTCGAACGCGAGGGCAAAGCCCTTGATCTTGGGCGGCTCCTTCTGACGGCTGATGTCGTGAAGGATCTGGTTCATCTTGTCGGTCGCAACTTCCTTGCCGCTCTTCTTGGGAGTGCGAAGCGCGTCGTCGTACTTCTCCAGAATCGCGTTTGCGTCCTTGAGGAAGGCTTCCCTGAACTTGGCGTGGCTCTCGACGTGCTTGTCTACAATGCTCTGGATCCGCGCATTGACGCGCTTCATGAACTCATCCTTGCCGCCCGTGGCAAACGAGAGGGCGTACTTCGCGGCGAACGCCAGGGCCTCCTTCACCGCCGCGTTGACGATGTTCCTGAGTTCGTTCTTCGGCATCGAGGAGGCGTACTTCTCCACCTTCGAGTCCTTCTGGAGGACGCGGGTCATATGGTCGACGGCGAGGTCAGTCGCAAGCGAGCTCTTGCCGTCCGGTCCCGTTGGGTTGTTGATCCAGCTGTTGACGGCATCCGTGCGCTCGTCGGCGACACTTTTGTAGATGCGAGAGATGTTCTTCTCCGTGTACAGCTCATCCTTCCCCGCCATGTCGAAGAACGACATGGCGATGTTGTCTGCGTCCACGTTCTTCTTCGTGTACGTTTCGGGATGCGTGATGAACCGGCGCTTGATTTCGTCGGTGGCTCCCTTGAGCGAGAGGATTACGCCGTCCGCGATGCTCTTGCGCATCGCATTGAGCTCGTCCTTGCTGAGCGCGTTCTTGTAGTCGTCCTTCACGTTCCTTGTCTGGAGGAGGGTGTCGACGCCAGGCTCGACGTACTTGCGCATCGCGGTGTCCAGCTTCGTGCAGAGCTTGTTGACGGTGTTGACGAGATCCTTCGCGGCGGACACGAACGAACTCTGCACGCTGTCGTTGAGCTTTTCGCCGACCTTGTTGTGCCCGAGCTTCGTGTCCTCCATCTTTTTCTCGAGCACCTTGTAGTAGAGTTTGTTGAGCGCGATGTTGAGATCGGCGTCGTCAATATCCTTTGAGAGCGTGACGCCGGCCTGCGTCAAGGCCTGGCGGCATGCGTCGACATGCGACTTGACGTCGAGGAGTTTTCTCTTCTCCTCGCCGCCGTACGCGTTCGCGAGCACGATTGTGCTGATGCGCTGGCGCATCTCGCCGGTGACCGCATCCCTTTCCTCTCCGAAGAGTTCCTCGAGCCGCTTCGCGCCCGCCGCGATCGTGTCGGCGTCCGTATCCTTCGCGGCGAGCGGAGCCTCCGCATAGAAGCGCTCCACCGCGCGCTTCAGCGCGCCTTCGACCCTGGACTTGTGGTCGAGGAGGAGGTTGTTGTATTCATCCTGGGTGATGTTGCCCTTCTTGAGGAGGCGGTCAAGCTGCGACCTGAAGCCCTGGAGCGTCTTGCCGACAAGCGCGACCTCGCTTTCCTCGAAGAATTTCCTGTACGCCTGCACCGCCAGCCTCAGCTGTTTCTTGACAGCCGGGCGCGACTCTTCGTCGATGTTCACCCGCTCCTCGCCGTTCGACGCGATGGCGTTCTTGATCTTCCCGTTGAGAATGTTGGGGATCGTGTGCTTGAGAAGGTTGTCGAGCATCGGCATTCCGCCGCGGAACTCGTTGGCGAGATTGATCGCCTCGTTGGACATGTCCTTCAGGAAGCTCTGCACGTTGCCGCCGGCCCTGAGTTTTACGTCCTTCAGCTCTGCCGGATTGTTGAGCGCCCAGCGCTCGCCGTAGTTGAGCTGTCCCGCGACGACGAGCTGGTTGACGTGCGCCTTCGCCTTGTCCATGAAGTCCGCTTCCTGGCGCGGAAGGTCCTGAGCCGCCTTGGCGTAGTTCTTGAGAAGGAACTGCGTGGCGTAATTCTCAAAATCCGCCTCCTTGATGTACGTCTCGGTGAGCTGCGCGACATCCTTCCCGAGCTCGTTGCCTCCGCCCTTGGGCATGTTGACGTTTAGCACGAACTTCTCGCGGGCATGGGCGAACACCATCAGCTTCTTCTGCGTCGCCCTCTGCCCTTCGACCAGCTGCTGGAGCGCCCCGAAGACGTTCTTCTCGCCGTCGTCCTGCGGCACCTCCACCTTCTTGTCAACGACCTCGTTAGCGCCCTCTATGAAGCGCCTGGCCGTGTCAACGATCTTTTCGATGGAGAGCTCGCCCTCAAGTATCTCCTCGATGCTCGCGGGGTTGTTCGGGTCCGCGTAGTCGCGGATGTTCTCCGCCGCCTGGCGGACCATCACCGGCAGCACCTTTTCGAGGAAGAGCTCGAGAGTGGTGCCGGCCGTACCGAATCCGAGGTCTTTCTGGACGACCCCTTCCTTGTCCAGGACGAACTTGAGCGAGTCGCGTATCTTCGCCACGTCTTTTGCGGGGATGCCTGCGCCGAAGTTGTCGGGGTTGGCCGCGACCGCACGTGCGACTTTCTTGCACGCATTCTCCGCGTCGATGCGGTTCTTCGCGGCCGCGACGAGGTTGTCGAGCTGGATGAGGTAGGCGCGGAACTTGGTCTCGCTCATCTTCATCCGCTTCGTCGGATCGGGGTTGTTTTTGTTCGCCTCGTCCGTCTCGAAGTAGAGGGCCTTGTTTGGATCGATGCCGTACATCAGGGGCTTCAGGTACTTGTCGATGAAGTCATCTTTGCTGCCGGTGAAGCCGCAGCGGTCCATCGCGCTCGCGAAGAAGTTCTCTACTATTCTCATGCGGCCGGTGCCGTTGTTGAACTCGGCGTCGAACTTCTTGAATATCTCCTTGATATCGCGGCGGCTGAGCGCCTTCCCTGTGTCTATGTTGCCGTTCTTGTCCTTCGGGCGCAGTATCAAGTCCTTGATTTCGTCCCCTGTCTTGCCGAGGAATTTCAGGTCGCCCTCGATGGCCGCGAGGAACTTCTCGCGGACGGACCTGTTGTGCGCCGCGCTCGTGTTCGAGCGCCAGGAAAGCGGCACGTCGATCTTGTTGTTGAACTTCTCGATCTTCAGCTTGCCGTTCGCGTCCTTCGCGAAGCGCACGTAGCCCTTGTTCGTGCCGGACTCGTAGTTGACCATCTTCCGGTAGTCGTCGATCGCGTAGGTATCCTTGTTGGCGTTCAGCTGCGCCGGTGTGATTTTAGATGACATTGCTATCCTCCGATTTCTACTTGTTGCGGATTTTACCTGTATACACGCAACGGCAAGAAAGGTTACAGGCAATCCGCGCTAGCCTTCTATCAAGGATTATAGCATAAATCGCCGTTCCTAAACAACCCCGCCCGCATTGCTTCAGCACTTCGGGTGCGATTCTAAACCGTTGAGCCGCTTGTGCGTAGCGCGGTTGATGCCGAGGCCTACGCCGACCTGCTCGCCCGACCCGCATGAAAATTTCCTGAAATAAGCC
>SUWC01000030.1 GCA_015061665.1 Lentisphaerota bacterium | reverse complement strand
ACGCGCCACGACCATTCGGATTGGACACTGCGCTGCTGGCTGCTGGTTGCTGAGACACTTCCAACGCATTAAAAAACGATCCAGGGGCCCCGAAGGGGAAGGATCGGCTTTTAATGCGTTGGCCGTACAGTTTTTGCGATTGGCATACATTCTCCGCCCGAATTGTGGTATAATACAGTCAATTGAGTACCGGAGAAACGAGATGCTGATTGCAAATTCACTTGTAGAGGGCTTTTTCAAGTCGAATCTGATGGGGCAGGCGATTGTCGCCATCCAGGTTCTTGGCTCAATCGTCATGATTGCCGTCATAATCGGCAAGTGGCGCGAGCTGGCGTTCCTTACGTCCATAACGCGCCGCTTTCTGCGCGACTTCTCGACGTTCGGCGACGTTCTCGGCTACTACGTGAAGCGCCGTCCCGCGATCACTGACGGAATAGAGACGATCTACAAGGAGACGTGCGAGCGCCTTATACGCATGATAACGCCGGAGCTTCGCGTCGTGGGCGGCGTGCAGCCAAGCCCCCAGCCGTCTGCGCTCAGTCCCCACGAAATCGAGCTTGTCCGCAGCACGTGCGAGCACGCGCTCCAGGAGGAGGAGCTCAAGATAGAAAAGGGCATGGGCATAATCCAGACCGTCGTCTCGATGGCGCCGATGCTCGGGCTCCTCGGCACGGTGTGGGGCGTTCTGGACGCATTTGCCGACATGGGGGCCGCGCAGAGCGCGAACCTTGCGACGATCGCGCCGTCCATTTCTTCGGCGCTGGTCACGACGGTCGTCGGACTCATCGTCGCGATCATCGGCGTAGTCTTCTTCAACCACATGAACGGGATAATCCGTGCGCTTTCGAGCGACATGGAGGGGTTTGCCGACGAGCTTACGGGACGCATCGCGAACGAGTACCAGGGAAGGGGAGCGTAGCGCGATGCTGTCCAGGCACAGAAGACGGCGCGGCAGCGCACCCGAGGCGAAGATCGACATGAATTCGCTGATCGACCTGACCTTCCTTCTCCTCGTCACGTTCATCGTCACTCTTCCCGCGCTGGAGCAGGGCGTCAGCATCATCCTTCCGCAGGCGAAGACGGACGAGCTGCCGACGAAGGACAACAAGGCCAATTCGATTTCGGTCGCATATCCGACGGGACTCTTCCTCAACGACAAGCCGATTTCGCAGGAGGACCTCAAGGCCACGCTCGCAGCGATGGCCGCCGAGGATCCAGACGTCCCCGTGCTTGTTCGAGGCGACGAGCGCCTTGACTACGGGTCCGTCATGCAGATCGTGAAGATCGTGTACGACGCCAAGATTAGGCGCATGGCGCTTGTTACGCTGGGCAACTAGCGGCGAAAGGACGCGACCGATGTTCGAACGGCACGAGAAGTCACCAAAGGTGCTGGGCGCGCCAAGCGTCCTGACTTCCGCCGTCATACACATCCTGTTCTTCGTGCTCTGCTTCTTGGCCGCGATCCCGATGAAGGAGAAGGAAACCGTAATTCCGATCGACCTCACGGTCGTAGTGCAGGAGAACCTCGACGGCAACGAGGACGAGCCGCCGCCAGTCGAGCCGCCTCCTCCCAAGCCCCCCGAGCCGAAGCCGGAGCCTAAGCCAGAACCGAAGCCCCAGCCGAAGCCGGAGCCCAAGCCCGAGCCGCCGAAGCCGCCGGACGCCGTCATCAAGGAAACTCCGAAGACGAACGAGGTCGCGAAGGTCGAGGAGAAGAAACCCGAGGTCCAGAAGCCAAAGGAGAAGACGCGCGAGGAACGGCTTAGGGAGATACGCGAGTCGCTTAGCGCGGTCAAGAGCGAAAAGCCCGTGCAGCAGAAGCCCCAGCCGAACGGACGCACCGGCAGGAAGACCCTTTCCGACGCCGAAATCGCGAAGCTCTTAGCCTCCGGCGCGCGCGCGGGGCGCACGGAACAGCTCGCCCCCGACGAGGCCACGCGCTGCATTTCGCTAATCTACAGGACGTTCTACGAAAAGTGGGTTTCGCCGCCGTACAGCCCGTCGCTCAGCGCGATGCAGCTCGAGGTCAGGTTCGACTCGGGCGGACGCGTGGTTTCCACGAGGCTGATAAGGGGCTCGGGTGACGCCGCGGCCGACCGGTCGGTCCGCGACGTCGGCAATGTAGTGAAGTACGTGGCGGGTCTTTCGCCGGAGTTCCTGAGGGCGAATCCCGTTGTCACAGTAAGTTTCGAGGTCAAGCCGCAATGATTCTTCTTGCCGCAGTTTTCAATGCAGTTCTTTCAGCAATCCCGCTCGCCGGAGTGACCGGCGAGGAGCTTTCCGCGCGCGCGTATTTCGACGCGCACAATGTCCGCGTCGGCGACCCGATGGTCCTGACGATCGACTTCATCGGCGAGGCAGAGTTCTTCGACCTCCATCCTCCGGCGCTTTCGCGCGAAGTCGACAGGTCCGTCTGGAAGATAGACGATGCCAGCGCAAAGACGGAGACCTACCGCGACGCAAGGCGCCTCGTCTACAGGGTGCGCCCTATGAAGGAGGGCCTGCTCCGGTTCCCGTCGCTGGAGTTCACATACGAGGGGACGAACGGACGCGGACCGCTGAAGGTCTTGACGAGCGCGATGCCCGTACACGCCCGCGCAGGCGATCAGGCCGTGCTCGCCGGTCTGGAAGAGGCCGACGCCTCGTCCATGCCGATGCCGGACGGAATCATCGTCGACTTGGGCGAACGAGAGTTGACGGACGATGAGCTCTTCGCGTGGCGCAAGGCGTGCAACAGTCCGTCGGCAAAGGCGTTCGAGGAGTTCGCCTTTCCGGAGGGACGCCTCAACGAGGCCGCGTGCGCCATTGTCGAAGGCAACTGGGCGAGGGCGCTGAGAATCTACAGGACGCTGGAATGGCGCATCGGGCAGACCCCGTCCGTCGAGCGCGGCATAATCGCCGCGCTGGCGCGCAAGCTAGGCGACAGCGGACAGGACCTCCCCGCCTGGCGGCAGGTTGCGCGTCCGTGGCTTCGCCATGCGTGGGGCGGGCGAATCCTCCTTGCGCTAGCGGCGGTTGCCGTCGTTTCTGCGGTGATGTGGCTGTCGGGGCGCATCATCCGCGCGCTGGCGTGCGTTGCGGTCGTGCTTCTCGCGCTCGGCGCGCCGTTTCGCGCCGAGGCGGCAGGCAGCCTATTCGACGAGCTTGAGAGGATGATGCGCCAGCAGGAGGAGCACATGAACCAGATGTTCAACTCCATGCCTGGCGGAATGGGCGGCGGAAGTTCGTTTACAATCAACGGAATGCGGCAGGACCCCGTGAAGGTCACCGCGTCGGCCGCCCTGTCCAAGGACGCGATCACGGTCGGCGACCCGTTCGAGTACATCCTTTCGCTCGAGAGCCCGAAGACGTCGACGATATCCGACGTACAGATCGACGTCTCGCAGAAGTTCGGACTGACCGTCCTCGGGCCGGTAGAGAACATGACGGACGCCAAGTCCGCGAATCCCTCCAACGTCATTCGCCGCATGTCCATCCCCGTGCGGTACGACGTCCCATTCACGGGCGACGTCATTTTCACCGTGCGCGGAATGGTTGGCGGACGGCGCGATACCGGGTCCGGTGCGAGCAGAATGACGTTCAACTTCTCCCAGAACTTCGCCGCGCAGGCGGCTCCGCTTCGCGTATCTGTAAAGCCGTTGCCGACTGACAACCAGCCCGAGGACTTCTCCGGGGCGATCGGCAGCATGTTCGCGCTAAGGCGCAGCGCCGACCGGAACCGCGTTTCGACGAATGACGTTGTCACTCTGCGGCATACGCTTGAATACGTCGGCTACGTGCCGCGAGGCGCGGTGCCGGACGAGATTTCGCGCGAGGAGGGCAATCCGACGAGGGCGAATGTCTTAACATGGCAGAGCTACTTCGTGGCTGACGGATCGCCTGAGATTCCCGAGGAGTCTCTCTGCTGGTACGACGCCACAACCAAGAAGTACACGCGCGTCACCGCCCCGAAGATGCGCCTGCGGTATACGGCTGGCGATTCGGACGATGCCGCTTCGTCCGTCGCGATCGACGCGAAGGGGGAAAAGCCTGGGGCGGAAGGGCACAAGACAGTGATGCTGCGGTTCTCGCCGCGCGAAGACGCCCCTGCCGTCGCCGTGGCGATGGCGTCGGATGTCGTCGGGACGATTCCCCTTGAGGAATGCCGCGGCTGGTGCAGGATCGAGGCGAACGGACACATCGGCTGGGCGCGCAAGGAAGAACTGGAGGCGGGCGATGTCCGAAACTAAGCGGATTTTCCTCTCTCCCCCGTGCGTAGACTCGGCGGAGCGCGAGGCAGTGATGGGCGCGTTCGATTCGGGATACGTCGCGCCGTGCGGTCCGATGGTCGACGAGCTGGAGCGCCGCCTCGCTGCGCTGGCCGGACGGCGCCACGCAGTTGCGCTCAGCGCCGGAACTGCGGCGATTGACCTTGCGATGGCGGAGTGGGGCGTAGATTCGGAGTGGACGGTTTTTGTCCCGACCCTTACCTTCGTTGCGACGATTGGCCCAGCCTGGCACCGCGGCGCCAGACTTGTCTTCGTTGATTCCGACGAGACCGGGAACATCGACACGGACCTTCTTGCCAAGGCGCTTGAAGCCGATCGCGGTGAAGGACGCCGTCTTGTTGTCGGCGTCGATCTTTACGGACGCCCCTGCAACTACGGGCGGATAGCGGAGCTCTGCCGCGCGAGCGGCGCCGTTTTCCTCTGCGACAGCGCCGAGGCTGTCGGCGCGAAGCGGGGGTCTGTCCCCGCTGGAGGCGCGGGCGATGCGGCGATTTTCTCCTTCAACGGCAACAAGATCGTCACGACTTCGGGCGGAGGCGCGCTGCTGACGGACGACGAAGGCGTTGCCGAGAGGGCGCGGAAGCGGAGCCAGCAGAGCAGGGAGCGCGCGGTCTGGTACGAGCACCGCGAGATCGGATACAACTACCGCATGAGCAACATCCTCGCGTCCGTCGGCATCTCTCAGCTTGGGAAGCTTGATTCGTTCATTGCACGTCGCAGCGAGATCAAGTCGTTCTACATGCGCGAACTGGCGGGCCGCTTCGAGTTCCTTCCGCCTGTCGAGGGCGAGAACCACTGGCTTACCGTCGCGCTCGCCGAGTCGTCCAAGGAGCGAGACTCGGCCCTTGCGCGGCTTGCGGAGGCGAACATCGAGGCTCGCCCCGTCTGGAAGCCGATGCACCTCCAGCCGGTCTTCGCCCCGCACTTTGCGGGTGATAGGCCCCGCTGCCGGACGGTCGGAGGAGCTGTCTCCGAATCGCTTTTCGAGCGCGGCATCTGCCTACCATCGGGCTCGGGAATGTCCAACGCCGACCTCGTCCGCGTCGTATCCGCCCTTTGCCGATAGGCGGAACGCCAATCGTGGTGAGTTGGCTGCACCCCCGTATTACACTTTAGGGGAATTGTTGACTTTGTGCGCCCGTGCTACAATATTGGCATGAAAACGATGTCCTTTTCACCTAAATCGCTTTTGTTCATCGTCGCCAGCTGTCTTTCGCTGGCATGCATGGCCCGTACTTTCACCTGGACGGGCGCAGGGGAGGACAACAATTGGTCTAGCCTTGGCAACTGGCTCAAGGATGGCGCGACGGCAGACCGCCTTCCAAAAAGCGGCGACAGCGTCGTCCTCACCAACACCACTGCCGGCGCAGGCGGCAATGCGATCAACGTGGACGTCGATACGGAACAATTCGACAAGCTGACCTTCACGGGCTCGCAGAGCTACACGCTGGCCTCCGCCAACGGAAAGAAAATCTCGACGAGCGGCAGCTGGTACGTCGGAGCGGAGACCGATGCCGCCACGCTCACGGTGAGCCTCACGTGCGTGCTGGGCGGCAAACTCTATGTAGGATGCGATGAGAACCTGCCAGGCGTCCTTCGCGTAACAGACGGCGCGGACATCACGGCGACGCGAATCCAGGTCGGCGGCAAGAACTGGGGAGACGGCGATCGACATGGCTGGGTCTACCAGTCCGGCGGAACCGTGATCGCGTCGGACAACGATGCCGAGGCCTTCAAGCTCGGGTTTGCCGGCGGCGGTTCAACCGGCTACTACGAACTTACCGGCGGCACACTGGCGATTCCCGTCTTTGGCTCGGTCATGAGCAGCTCGACCGGCACGTTCCTCCTGAACGGCGGCACGATCAAGGCAACTGCCGCGCGGGGGAATTTCTGCGAGCAATATGGGGGCAATTATATTCATCTCAAAATCGGAGCAAACGGCGGCACGTTCGACACGAACGGCTATGACGTCAACTTCAACGACTTCGCGATTGAAACCGGCGTAGAGGGCGGAACTGACGGCGGGCTCACCAAGGCAGGCAAGGGCGTCCTCACGGTTGGCGCGCCCTGGCGGTTTACAGGCGAGTTGAAGGTAGATGAGGGATCTGTCGTCGACTCGAAAGGCAAAGTCTATGGCGACTCGGTTCCCGTTACGGTCCACGAACGACGCCTTGTCACAGTCGATGACGTACAGCGGTCCTATGCGCTCTACGTCCCCAAAGAAATAAAGGCGAAGCCTGCGCTGGTCTTCTCCCTTCACGGAGCGTATGGGACCATCTACTCGTTCTACAAGGACATCAACGGAGTCAAAACAAAGGTAGGGCAGGAGAATTCCGAAGACGAGGGCGTCTACGCCGAACCCAACGACCGCTCACCGTTCAAGCTCGCGACGGCGGACGAGGCGGGCTGCATCGTCGTCTATCCGCAGGGGCTCAAGCGGGCCCTGCTTGGCTCGCAGATCTACGGCTGGCTCTCAGACGCCGAGAGCACGGAGGACATCGACTTCTTCAAGGCCATCATCGAGGACGTCGCCGCGAACTACCAGATCGACCGCAAGCGCATCTACTGCTGCGGATTTTCAAACGGCGGCATGATGACATACGCGGCGACGACTCTCGCTTCCGATACCTTCGCCGCGTTCGCGTCCATATCCGGCTATCAGCTGAACGAGTTCCACCTCCGCGCGACAGGCTCGCGTCCGGTGCCTTTCCTGCATATCCACGGCAAGGGCGACGACTTCGTCCCCTACGCAAGGCTGCCGACGATCCGCGACATGATGGTCGCGCGCAACGGATGCGATTCCGTTCCGACCGTGACGAATGTCGACGGACGCTACACGAAAAGCGTCTACGCCGCTGGAGAAGGCGGTTTCCCGTATGTCATGTACGGATGCGACGGCATGGGGCACAACGACTACACCACACATACTGAGGACGGGGATTCCAGCAAGACGATGTGGAATTTCATGAGCCAGTACACGCTCGACGCCGCCTGCGACAAGACCCTTAAGATGCGGATGGACTCTACGTCCGCTGACCGCGGCTGGACGGAGACGGCGGCCGGCGAAGGAACGAACCTCTCCTATGGTACAGGCAAAACCTCCGGCGACAGCAACATCTACCGTGCCATCCAGCTCGAGAAAGGAACGTACACACTCACGCTGAAAAGCAACGGCATCGTCAACGACAAGTACTTCGTGAAGCTTGTCGACGTCACGGACGAGTCGCGCGTCCTGTTGTGCCGCTCCGCCAAGATCGGCCTCGACGCCAATTTCGTCATCGCCGTGGATTCCTATCGCCAGTGCAAGCTTGTGATCGTCAAGGAAAACGCAGCGGACGCTATTACCGAAATCGCCATCCATTCCGGCGGCCCCAGCACGTCGGCAGGCGCCATCGACTATACGACGCTCGAGTTCATCGAGATTCCGCAGATTCGCGAGGGCAACGACACTCCGGTTGAAAACACGGAAATCGGCGACGGCTGGACGGGTTATACGGCAAGCGGAAACTTGCAGGTCGCGTTCAAAATGCTAAACGTCGATGTCTCGGATTGTGAGTATGTGTGCATCAAGTTCGCCGAGCCCGTGCCGGATTCCGGTTGGTGGGTGTCATTTTGGTCGAACAACGAATGGGAGGACTTGGAAAAAGGGGTCTCGGAGTATGTCTACACGCCCACGGAGAGCGACCGATCGTCCGGTTTGCCTCAGTGCTCGTTGCTCACGGCGGCGTGGGGAACGTCGCCCGCGCATCAGATCAAGGTCGCGGGCGTCTACAAGGCGCATGTACGGGCGGTCACCCAGCCGGTAGACTTGGTCGAGATCCCCCAGACTCGCGATAGTGACGACGCTCCGGTTGACTCCACGGAAAACGGCGACGGCTGGACGGGCTATACGCCAAGCGGAACCTTGCAGTTTGCGTTCAAGATGCTTAACGTGGACGTGACGGGCTACGAGTCCATTCAAGTCAAGTTCGCCGAGCCTGTGCCCGATTCAGGTTGGGGTCTCGCGTTTCTGGGCAATCTATCCTTCACTGATCTGCCAAAGGGGGCAACGGAATATAGTTATTATTTTGACGACTCCATTCGCGCAAGCGGCAATCTGCCGGAAATCACGTTGTTAACGTCGCCGTGGGGAACAGCTCCAACGCATCAGATCAAGGTCGAGGGAGTGTACAAGGTGCCGGCGCAGAACGAAGTGGACGACGTCCCCGCAGCCATAGTCGACAGGGGGCGGTTCCACCGCATTGCCGCAGGGGCTACCTACAACGGGACGGCTACTCTCCAGACTCTCTGGGAACGGCAGAACATCGCAGTAACCGGATGCGACTACCTGATGCTCAGGTTCGCCGAGCCCGTGGGGCCTGGCTGGGGCCTGGCGCTCGATCGCGTCGACGGATACGTCCGCATCCCTGAGGGGGCGAGCGGCTACAGGCTTGACTTGGACGCTTCCGTCGTCGAGTCCGGCGTCTTGCCTAAGCTTGCCCTCGTTGCCCTGGGACCGTACCTGCCACAGACTATCTATCTTGAAGGCGTATACAGGCATTCCCTGATAAAGGGGTTTGTGATCCATCTCTGTTGACAAGGAAGGGATTTTTGAAATGAAGTGTGTTCATCTTCTTTTTGCAGCCAGTGCCTGCATGGTTGTTACTGCCTTTGCGGTGGAAAAGCCCCCCGACCAGCTGGAGAAGCTGACCGTCGACGGCAAGGAGCGGACGATGCTCGTCTACGCGCCGAAGGGCCTCCCGAAGGCGGACGCGCCGTTGGTGATCTCGCTCCATGGGTTTCGTCAGGACGCATTCTTCCAGCGGGGACAGACGCATTGGAACGAATGCGCGGACAAAAACAAATTTGTCGTCGTCTATCCCAACGGCATCGACACGTGGTGGGACGTCGGCGGGATGCGAGACGTCAAGTTCATCGAGGCGGTGATCGAGGAGATGTCCAAGCGCTACAAGATCGACCGCAAGCGCATATACGTCACCGGCTTTTCGCTGGGTGCGATGATGACCTACCAGTGCATGGAGCACCTGAGCGCTAAAGTCGCGGCGTTTGGCCCCGTGAGCGGCGTGCGCTTCGATAATCGTCCGCCCAAGTCGGAGAGGCCTGTCTCGTTCCTGCACGTTCACGGAACGGGCGACAACGTCTTCTGGTGGAAGGGCGACCTCAATCATCCTGCAGGCGGCTATCCGTTTATCCCAGAATATGTCGGCAAATGGGCGAAGCACCAGGGCCTCGACCTCAAGACCGAGAAGGCGCACTATCCCCGCAAGGACTCCCACGCGTCTTTGACGACATGGGAGAAGCGCGGTTCGAAAGTCGAGATCGGCCTGCTTGCCCTTGAGGGCAAGGGGCATTGGCATTCCGAGGACCCCGCGCACAGCACGAGCACGACGCACGAGCTCTGGGAATTCTTCAAGCGCCATCCTCTGCAAAGCCGGTAGCTGGGTTGCGTCGCTCCGGGCCTTAACCTGGCTTCTAGGCACCTGGAGTTTATTGATCTGCCACACATATTACACTTTTGGGTAATAGCGTGACTTTTGTGAAGATGGTACTATATTAAAGTCAACAAAGGAGGTATCCAATATGCAGTCGTTGAAGCCTGTAAATTGTCTTCTGCGCATGGCATCCTGCGCAGCGTTGTTATTGTCCGCATCAACCGCCCTGGCCGGGCGATACTGGCTGGGAGGCGACGGATATTGGCTGGATACAGCAAAATGGGCTTCCGACTCAACGAGTACGACAGGCGGAGCAAATGTGCCGGATTCATCCGGTGGCACTGTGTACTTCAACAATTCCGGGTCGCTGGTCTTCAATGCCGGCGGCAACATCGGCAGCAGCGACGTGAAGATCAATTCCGGGACTTCAAGCGAACCCGTTGTGTGGAGTGCGTCGGAACCTTCGTACGGGCTGACGACGACCGGCAAGATTCGTGTTGGCGCGGATAGTACCCCTGGGGCGCTGACAATCGAGAGCGGGACTTATTCCGCGGCGGCTGTTTATGTACCACGCAAGGAAGCGTCGGGGGCGTATGGACGGTTTGTGTTCAACGGCGGGAAGCTTACTGTTTCCGACAACTGCTATGTCGGCTACAAGGCCGGTACGGAAGGCGAGTTCGTGTTGAACGGCGGCGATATTATCGTCAACAAGGATGTGTTCTATTTGGGAGAGGGCGGAACGGGCAGTTTCACTATGAACGACGGGACGTTCACCATGGTCGATTCCGGATATGGCTTCTGTATTTGCCATGATACGGACGGCACTGTCGCAGAAGTGACCTTGAACGGGGGCGTCCTGACCACGCCGAAGTTCCGTATCGACAAACTTGGCTCAACAGAGACCGGAACAATTGTGTTTAACGGCGGAACACTCAAGGCAACGCGCAATCAAGATGACTACATCGCCACGAATCCCAACCTTTCGTGCGTTCTTCAGTCCGGCGGGCTTGTGGTCGATACGGCTGGCTATAATGTCGGCATAGCGCACGAGTTTACGGGCTCTGGTCCGTTGATCAAGAAGGGCGCTGGTACGTTGACCGTTGCGGATGCTTCGAAGTTTACTGAAGTCATCGTCTACGAAGGCACGGCGATAGTCGGCGGGACAACCTACACCCAGAACGCCGGACCAATCGGCATCGACGTTTCGGCAGGCGGAAGCTACGGACCGTACGCGCTTCACGGCAACAAGTTGGAGTCATGGCTGGAAGCTCCACTGAACTTTACCCATTTTTCTTCTTCAACTGCGAACGGGACTGCATCTTATGAAATGCCCGAGTCGTTGACGTTCACCGTAGGATCGGAGGTTAAGAACTGGACCAACCTCAAGACAGGCGAAACGTATGAAGATACGCTTGGCGGTGTGGAATATTCCTTCACGACGAAGGCTGTCGCTCCGCGCACGATCAAGATTGAGGCGCCGGACGGGACGACCGTCGCCAACGTGCGCGATGTCGGCAGCTGGCCGCTTGAATCCCTCGATGGCAAGAGAATGAATCAAAACGTCCTCTTCCGCGGCGGAAACCTCGACGGCTTCCAGAATGCGACGGCCGAGGAGAGGTCTGCAAGCTTCCTTTCCCGGATCGGTCTCAAGACTGAAATAGAACTCAGGCCTGTCGGCGTCGACCAGCCGTCCTTCTACAGCGGTGCAACCGCCTCTTTCGCCGCAGACGACTGCGAATATGTGGACTGCGGCATGAGCTACAACGGCGGGCCTCAGCTCGATTCCGGCAACAGCGGCAACTTCACGAACATGATCCGCAAGGTGTTTTCGACGTGGGGCACGCAGGGCAAGCTGCCCAGCTATTTCCACTGCCGCATCGGACGCGACCGGACCGGCATAGTGGGGCTGCTTGTCCTCGGTCTTATGGGCGTCGAGGAAGAGACGCTCTATCGCGACTATCTCATGAGCAACTTCGCGAAGCTTGAGTCTGGACTGGTTTCTCCGACGACACTCGAAACAAGCTTGGGACACCTTCATCGCGGATGGTGCCGCAACGGAGGCGAATATGTGTACAGCGACAATGATTACGGCAGATCGATCGCCGCGCGTTGCCGCGCCTATCTCGAAATGTGCGGCGTGACAAGCGAGGAAATCGCCAACATCACGCAGGCGCTTTCCGGGGAAACGCCTTCGGAGGTTCTCGAGCGCGTCGATGCCTACGAAACAGCCAATAATTTCCGCACCGTCAGCTACGTTCCCTATGAGGGCTCCTCGACGACAAACGCGATGCACCGCCTTGCTGCGGGGCAGCACATCCTCCCGACGGCGACCCCTTCGCGCGAGGGCTGGTTGTTCGGTGGCTGGGATACTGACAATGAAATCGATACCGGAGACGGAACTGCAGTTGTCTATGCGCTTTGGAGCGTGGACAACTCGCCCAAGACAAGGTATTGGGCGGATGGAAACGGCGAGAGCGAGAAGTTCAATCGCGTCGAGTCGTGGGATCCGGCGCCGAGCTCGATGTCGGATGTAGAGATAGACACTCTCGTCCTCAATAAAGGTGTAGACAAGGTCGCGACGTTCGAGGTCGGCGATTCTGTTTCTGCCGCGAACCTTTATGTTGGTCGCGGTGCAAACAATCCTGGCGGAAGACTGGATGTTTCTGGTGGAAATCTCTCCGTTACGAATGACTTCATCGTAGGCGCGGATGCTTCCTCTGTCAGCAATGTTGTAAATATCACGGGAGGACGCGTCAGTGTGAAAAGGCTCCGCACCGGCACGGGCAGGGCTGACGGTACGCGTAGGGATGTCGTCAACATTTCAGGAGAGGGAACGGTGTTCGAGGCAACGGGCGAAGAAACTCGGCTTTCTGCTGATGCAGGCGGTATTTCCGAGATGAACATAATAAATGGCGCCACTTACTCAAGCCCCAAGACTTTTGTCGTCGGCTACGCGGGTTCGGCGACGCTTGTTCTAGATGGAGGAACGTTCGAACTCAGCGGTGATCACGATCTTAACGTATGCAACGGCGGCGGAGCAAATGCTGTCGTAGATTTAAGGTCGGGATCAGCGACGATACATACGTTAAACATTACGCAGAACGGCGGAACCGGAGTGGTTAACATCGGCGCAGATTGCTCTCTTGTCACGAGCTGGGCGTTTTACATGGGCGCGAATGCCGAATTGAATGTTAATGGTGTGTTTGACACCTCAGTCTCCGTGAACGTAGGAAACAGAACGGGAGGACCGTCTGTTGTCAACCTCAACGGAGACGGCACTAAGCGCGGACTTATCAAAACGACTGAATTCGTTGCCGTAAACAACAACGCAACGCTGAACTGGAACGGCGGCAGGCTTATGAGGGAGCCGAGCGGCTTCATACATGTAAACGACGTCCTTCCGGCGGTAAGCGCCCAAGGTGCGCAGAGTCCGCTGAAGGTTGTCGTAGGGGCGAATGGTGCGTACTACGAATCGGAGAATTCATCGTCCGACGATTCGATATCCCTGTCGCTGTCGGGCGTTGGCGCATTCAACAAGCTTGGCGAAGGAACACTTACGATAAAGGGTGCCTTCAGTTGCAGAGGGGGCATCAATGTCGAAGGTGGAGCGCTTGCGTTCCAGAGCGGCGCGATAGCATTGGCGGATATGAAGGAGATATCCGTCTACGAAGATGGCAAGCTCGACCTTGGAGGGGCGCAGGTGACCGTGAGGACATACAGGGTAGCCGGAGACAGCCAGCTGCCAGGTACGTATCACGAACAGGGAGGAACGATACGTGTTCTTTCCGCGGAGGCACTTGTTCCCGTTGCGGGCGAGTGGAGAAACCTTGCCGGAGATGGAGATTTTGCTAATGCCGACAACTGGATCGTGAGGAATGCGTCAGGCGATGTGCTTTTTGACATGTTGCCCACAACCGACACGGATGTTGTTGTTGTCTATGATGGATTTGCAAGGGACTGTTCTTCGATACAGTGCAGGAGCATAAAGGTTGTTGTCGAAAGCGACGCTCGTTTTGCCGCGCCGGACGAAATCGCCGCCGCTGCCCCAGAATTTGCAAGAAGCGCACTGGCGTGGTATGACCTTGCAGATGCCTCCACTGTGACTGTGAACGGAGATTCGCGTCTGACGAATATTAGCAACAAGGGCGTTGCCGGATCGGTGATGAATGCGACTTGCGCCGTTGGTCCTTCGAAATACGGCGAGAAGGTCCAGCGGTGGCGCAATCTGCTTGCGATGAAGGAAGAGTTCGGATTTTCCTCTCCGAAAGGAAGCGTTAACACGGCCATGGCCGGTTCCGAGGCAATGACGCTTGTCGTCCTCTCTCGGAATGTGCCCAAGGTGAAGAGCGAAACAGAAACGGTGACGCGAATGTATACGATGGGCATCGTCAACGACGGAGGTAGCCCGAACCGCACTTTCAGCTTCAGCATCGAGGATGACAAGGGTTCCGGCAGCAGCAGCGTGAAGTACGGGGCAAACGTGGAAATGGGCGGTGTCACGAAGAGTCCGCTGAATGAGTGGAATATCTGGACCTTGCGCTACGATCCTGCGACGCACGAGGTTTCTGCCACTCGTTGTGGAATGGACGGTGAGGTTACGGCCTTCGGTCCAGAAAGTGTTGGCGAGATGTCTCTTCCTGCCGAATGCGCACTGTTTATCGGCGTTATGCCAAGGAACGGATATCAGTCATCCTGTGGAGATATCGCTGAGGCGTTCATGTTTGGATCGGCGCTCTCCGATAACCAGCTTGAGGCGATGCGCACATATCTCGGCAACAAGTGGCTCGGCTCCATTGAGCGGCAGATTGTACCAGGCTGCCTTGAAATCGCCCAGGCTGCGACGCTTGATTTCGGAGGCGGCGACTGGACGCTTGACACTGTAAAGGGCGCGGGCACGATCGGGACGGCAAACGTGACGGTCACGGGGTCGCTCGAAGCAGGTCTTACGGTTGGCGGCACGGTGACGTTCGCGCAGGGCGCGACGATAGACCTCTCGCCGTTCGACACGGCTGAGATCGGGACGCATGTCGTTGTCCTGACGGCAGACAAGATTGAGAACTGGCCGACAAAGATCCGCTCCAAGTCGCGCGTCTGCGCACTGCGGCTCGTCGAGAACGCCAATGGCACCGTCAGTCTTGAGGGAGACTTAAGCGCCGCCGGATTTGCGATAAAGATTCGGTAGTTTGCGTCAATTCGCAACACTACAGGGGGCTGTCGCTGTGGGACGGCCCCCTTCGATCATGTCTGTATTGTTTCCTTCAGGTGCACCCACCGCATTACACTTTTGGGTAATGGTGTGGTAATTCTGAAGATGGTAGTATATTGGTGGAACTGGGCGGGATGGTCTCGCCTGGAATCCGAGGGGGCTGTCTATGTCGACAAAAACTGTCTTGAAAAGATTCGCAAAACTCGCCTGCTGTGCGTTTTCGCTGTCCGCAGCAGTCGCGGCGCAGGCCAGCAACTGGACTGGATCGGGCACCGACGCCAACTGGTCTACCGCTGAGAACTGGGACGTTGCTGTCGACGAATCGTCTGGCGTTGCAGCATACCCATATGGAACAAGCGGAGATTCGGTTGTCGACAAGGACTATACGCTTTCCAGCCTCAGTTTCCTGAATGGTGCAGATGCAATCAGACTGAGTGTAGCAGAGGGGAAGACTCTTTCTGCCGGCGATCGCGTCCGCATCGCAAGCGAGGACTATTCGACCGGTGTCGTTGAAGTTGTCAGTGGCAAGATCAACATGACGGGGGAGGGCCTCTACATCGCTCGCTTGGCGGGGATTTGGTATTATACCGACGCGTGGCGTGTGCACGAGAATGCAGTCGGTACGTTGCGCATCCTCGGCGGTGAAATCACCGATGCGGGCAGTCCCTCAATTGCCCACGGGCGTGCTAGCCGGGGTCTCATCGACATGCGGGGTGGTTCGTTCACGTTTGCCAATGAAATGTTCATCGGTCTAGACACCGATGGAAGGGGCGAAGGCCGTCTTGAACTCACCGGCGGCGCTATCACAGGCGGATGTGTCCATGTCGGTCGTGACGCGGGATACGGCGTCCTCGTAGTCAACGGCGGAACCTTTACGGTGAACAATACGGGCTGGTGGGGTTCGTTCAATCTCGGCTGGGGCAATAAAGCAGCAGGTGTTGCTCAGCTCAAGAGCGGTACAATCAGCGCACAGCATGCTGCAATTGGTCGTTCGCAAAATGCAACAGGTCGGCTAGAAATATCAGGTGGTGAATTCATCGCCAACCGCGGTTTCTCCATCGGGCATGAGGGCAAGAATGATAACGGCATTGCGATGGGCGAGGTCGTTATGACGGGCGGAAAGCTTACGGTTACGGCTGATGGAGATTTCAATATCGCCAATGGCTCGTATTCAAGTGGCGAGGTGACCGTCTCTGGTGGTGTTGTCTACAACGACAGGTCCTTGAGGATTAGCTGCAACTCCAATGCACTCGGTCGTCTCACGATTACTGGAGGTGCCTGGACGAATACGGCAAATTATGTGCGCGTTGGAGATTCCGACGGGTCGACAGGCAATTTGACAGTCACGGGTGGAGAGTTTTACTCGGAGAAGCGTTTCTGTATCGGAAACAAGGCGTGGGATGGTGTCAACGGCGGTACGGGCGTCTTGACCGTCGGCGGCACGGGAGTCGTCGTGATGGATTCCACCAGCACCGAATACATGTGCTTCGGCGGCGCGGGCGGCACGATTCGGCTTAACAAGGGCGGCAAGCTACGCACCCATTCGATTCTCCGAGACAACGAAGCGAATGGCATGATTGAATTCAATGGTGGAGAATTCGTCAAGAGCGGAAATCATCCATGGGTGGGGTCCGAACTGATCGACAAGCAGCATTCAGTTCGCATCCTCGCTGGTGGAATGGTGTTTAACACCAATGGTTCAGATGCCAAATTCCGCGGAAATGTAACATGCGAGGAGGCCAGCGGCGGCATCACCAAGCGTGGCTCTGGAACATTTACCTTTGATCCGAGCGAGTCCGATGGAAAATCCTGCGCCTATAATGGCCCGATTTACGTCGAGGAAGGAACGCTAGAGTTTTCAAGCAAAGTCACATTACCGGAATTCATAGACATCATCCGCGTTGCGGAGGGCGCGACTCTGACGTTGCCGTCCGCCGTTACATGCCGCATCTTGGACAACAAGGGTACGATCAACGGAACGGTGACGGTCGAGGCAGATTCAGAGACCAAGGTCGTGACCAAGGCAGTCTGGACTGGTGCTGCCGAGGACGGCGATCTTTTCAACAACAAGAACTACATTGCCTACGACCAGAACGGCCGCGTCATGTACGAGCAGACGATCACAGCGGCAACTCCGATCGAGGTGGACTATACGGACGGAGTCCCATCCTTCGCGGGCTTCGAGAACGTTACCAGGGTAATTGCCGATGATCTTCTCTCCGAGGGATATGCCGTACCCGCCGTCGTGAAGACCGCCGTTGCATGGTACGATCCGTCAGACGATGCAACGCTCACGCTGGACGATGCGGGCAAAGTGACGGGAATTGCCAACAAGGGCACGGCGGGCGCAGCGCTTAATGCCAACGCCCAGTTCTCCGACAACTGCGCCACGGCTGACGGTGCCTTCACCTCCGGTGGACGCCAGGCACTCATGTTCGTCAATAATCGCGGCTACATCTCCGCCGAACCCATTTCGATTACGAGCGGACAGGACCGGACGCTCTTCACGGTAACGGAGCGCAAGCCCGATTTGACCGAGGAAGACTGCCAGCAGATGTTCCCAGTCGAATTGCAGGCGGGCGGCGATTGGGACGGCGTTGGCGCATTTGCGCTTTCCCAGTGGCCTTGGTACAACGCTCATCTTCGGACGTATTATTACGATCCGGAGAAGGTCAATGACGATCAGTCCATCGGCGGCACTCGCGAGGAAAAAGTTGAATTCGGCGGCGGCAATTCGGCCGATACGACCTATATTCTCTGCGGTTATGCCACCAACATGTGGATTGGCGGCTGGTCGTGCGGAGCAGACGGAACGGTGAAACCCGGGACGGATACTGAATCGCACCTCTCGCAGCTTGACCAGAACAACAACGAGAAGTCCCTCAAGGTCATCCTCGGCCAGCGGCTTGAGAATCCCGTCCCTAGCGAGGGCCTTCTCGGCGAGACACTGGTCTTCACGAATGCACTCACAACGGCGGAGACCGAGGCCGTCCGCTTGTATCTGAAGGCAAAGTGGCTCGATCCCCAGAATGTCATGCCGGTGTTCGACAGCCTGGTCGTCAATGCTCAGGTGGATCTCGGCGGTGCGACTCGCACATTCGAGAAGCTATCCGGCAGCGGCTCGTTCGTCGACGGAACGGTCGTGCTGAACGGCGATCTCATTGTGACGGTGAATCCCGACCAGTCCGTCGTCGCTCCGACCTTCGACAAGCTCGTGCTTGGCGAGAATGCGCGCCTCGTCGTGAATGGAGCCAAGAACCTCCCGACTAAGGGCACGGTCAACGTCGTTGCGTTCAATTCGATCTCGGGAGAGTTCTCCGCTTGCGTCGGCGACAGCAACGTGAAGGTCAAGGTGAGATACCTCGACGACTACATTTGCGCCCGCCGCGATTCTGGATTCGCAATCAGCGTTCGCTGAGGCGCTGCGCCTGCGATCATGTTCCGCCGGCGGAGTGACGGAACCCCCTGATGTCATTTAACAGTCCCAAACACCAGGGGGTCCATCGCACCGCGGCGGACTTTGCTATATTCCCCTTGCCATGCCGCGCAGCAGGCGACGCAGGCATGGCGCTTCCCCGAGGATTAACCTTTCGGGTAATGGCATGGCATGGGCAAAGATGATATAATTGACTTGTAAACTCTTTTTGGAGAACTAGAATGAAAAGACAACTTGTGGCAATCATCACGACGGGCGTTCTGTCCGTGCTCGCAGCCGGCGCAGCGCTGGCCGAGGACGGCATTCAGGACCGTGAGGGCAAGTTCGCGATCCAGGGTTCGAAGGGACGCCTCTCCGCAGTCCTCCGACTCCCCGACGACCAGCGGCCAGGCGCGAAGTACCCGATCGCCGTCATCTGCCATGGCTTCAGCGGCAACAAGTGCGAGCAGTGGGGGATGTTCAAGGACATCGCGGACGAACTGGCCAAGCGCGGCGTGGCGTCCGTCCGCTTCGATTTCAACGGACATGGCGAGAGCGAAGGCGCCATGCGCGACATGACCGTCCTCAATGAAATAGGGGACGCCAAGAAGGTCGTAGAATGGGCGAAGTCGCGTACGTGGTGCAGCGGCAAAGTGTCGCTGATCGGACACTCCCAGGGCGGCGTGGTCGCGTCCATGACCGCCGGCGAGCTCGGCGCGAAGGAAGTCTCACGCGTCGTGCTTCTCGCGCCTGCGTGCGTACTGAAGGACGACGTGCGCAATGGATGCACATTCGGCGCGCGGTACGATCCGAAGAATCCTCCGGACGAGGTGAAGCTTCCGGGCGGAAACGTCATCGGACGCGAATTCATCAAGACCGCGTACGACCTGCCTATTTTCGAGACGGCTAAGAAGTTCACCGGACCCGTCTGCATAATCCACGGAACAGGCGACCCGATAGCGCGCACCGCGCACGCTGAGCAGTTCCACAGGGACTACGCCTACAGCGAGCTGCATCTGCTCAAGGACGACGACCACGGCCTGAGCAAGTACTTCCACGACACCTGCATGACAATCGGCGAATTCATCTCGCGCGACACGCCTTTCGGGCAGCCGCTTATGCCCGTCGTGCAGACTAAGTTCACGGCCGATCCGGCGCCCTATGTCCACGACGGCGTCGTATACCTCTACACCACGCACGACGAGGACGATGCGGGCAACTTCAAGATGAAGGACTGGCTCCTCTACACTTCGACAGACATGGTCAACTGGCGCGACTGCGGCGCCGTGGCGTCTCTCAAGGACTTCGAGTGGGCGCGCAACAAGGATAACGGCGCCTGGGCCGAGCAGGTCGTCGAACGCAACGGCAAGTGGTACATGTACTGTCCGCTCCACGGCAACGGAATCGGCGTTCTCGTTTCCGACTCGCCGTACGGTCCGTTCAAGGACCCCCTCGGCAAGCCGCTCGTCTGGCAGCGTGAACACTGGGACGACATCGACCCGACCGTGTGGATCGACGACGACGGACAGGCCTACATGTACTGGGGCAACCCGCACGTCTACTACGTCAAGCTGAACGAGGACATGATCTCCTATTCCGGCGACATCGTCAAGCTCCCGCACATCGAGGACTACCAGGAAGGGCCTTGGCTCTACAAGCGCAGCGGAAAGTACTACCTCGCCTTCGCCTCGACGTGCTGTCCCGAGGGCATCGGCTACGCCATGTCGGACAGCCCGACTGGCCCGTGGACGCACAAGGGCCACATAATGAACCATACTCCAAAGACGCGCGGAAACCATCCAGGCATCATCGACTACAAGGGACACAGCTACTGCTTCGGGCTCAACTACGACGTTCTCCGCCTTTTCACGCGCGAACACAGCGAGCGCCGTTCCGTCTCGGTGCAGGAGATGCAGTACAATGCCGACGGCACGATTCCCGAGCTTCCCTACTTCAAGTCGGGCGTCCTTCGCCAGGTGGAGCCGTTCAATCCGTTCCGCCGCGTCGAGGCCGAGACGATGGCGTGGGGATACGGACTCAAGACGAAGCCTTCGCCCGAAACGTCGAAGGAGCGCTGGAACCAGATCGTTACAGATGCTGACGACGGGGAACACATCCTCGTCAGGGGAGTCGACTTCAAGAAGGGCGCGAAGACTCTTGTTGTCGCCGCGAAGCCGAACAAGGCTGGAGCATCCATAGAGATTCGCCTCGACGCGAAGGACGGTCCGCTCGTCGGCAAGGCTTCCTTTGCCAGGCCTGAGCAGAAGGTCAAGGAGTTTCGCGTTGCGCTTAAGGGCGCGAAGGGCGTTCGCGACCTCTACTTCGTGTTCCGCTCGAATGCGGCGGGGGACAAGGCGCTAGTCGACTTCGACTGGTGGAAGGCACAGTAAAACCAAGGAGACGGTGATATGAAGTCTTTACTTGCGGCGATTGCATCTGCATTGGCTCTTGCGGCGAATGCCGGCGCGCTGGACGCTACGATACTTAAGGGCGTGACGGACAAGGATCCGTGTTCGTACAAGGTCGGCGAGAAGATCGTCTTCACGTTCTCCCTTGACGACGCGCCTGCGGACGCGAAGGCGCTCGACGGACTCCAGCTCAAGTGGAAGCGGCGCGGCGACGACGCGGTAACCGACGAAGGCTCGGTTCCGCTCCGCCGTGACGGCATGAAGGTCGAGACGTCTCTCGGGCGTCCTGGCTTTGTCCATCTTGAGGCGTGGGTTGCCGACGCGAACGGCGAAAGGGTGAAACGCGATGAAAAGGCCAAGGCCAGCTGCACAGGAAGCGAAAGCATAAGCTTTACCGGCGGCGCGGGAGCGGACATCGGCAAGATCGAGCAGGGCGTGCCAGAGCCGAAGGACTTCAACGCGCGCTGGAAGGGCGCGCTCGCGAAGCTTCTCCGCGACAAGCCCGTCAACGCGAAGACGATAGGCGGCTTTGCGCGCGAGGCCTGCGAGGGGCTTGACTTCATCTGCCTCGAAGTGGAAGTCCCGAGCTACGGCCCCGGCAGGACCGACTGCTGGGCGACCGGGTATCTCACGATGCCGAAGAACGCGAAGCCCGGTTCCCTGAAGGCTAGGGTGTCGTTCGACGGCTATGGGGTGTACCGCCAGGTGCGTCCGTGGTGCGCCGACCCCGAATGGATCGACCTTCACGTCAATGCGCACGGGATACGACCGCTCACGCTCGCAGGAGACGAGTTCGAGGCGTTCAGGCGCGACGTGATCGAAGCGCGCGGAAGCGGGTACGCGTTCAACGACGAGGACAACGAGGACTTCGAGAAGGCGTACTTCTTCGGCATGGCGATGCGCGCCGTTTCCGCTACGACGTTCATGCACGAGTTCGCGAAGACGCGTCCCGAGTGGGACGGCAAGACGCTTGTCACGACGGGCGGAAGCCAGGGCGGACTTCAGGCGACATGGGCCGCGGCGTTCGTGAAGGGCGTGAGCTGCCTGCGGATACACGTTCCGTGGTGTTGCGACCTTGGCGGAATCGATGCTGGGCGCATGGGCGGGTGGAGGCCCCGCAGAACGGAGGCGCTTGGCTACTTCGATCCCGTAAACGTCGCAAAGAGGCTGCGCCCCAGCCAGAAGAAGGAGATCTTCCGCTCCGCGCTTGGCGACTACATCGCGCCGCCTTCGACTCACGCCGTCCTCTACAACGTGATGCGCGGCGACAAGGAGATCGAGTTCCGACAAGGCGGCGACCACTACGACGACCCCAGGACTTATTCGCAGAACCAGAAGTTCGCTGAAAAGGCCAAGAACAAGTGAGATATGCCTTGACATTTCTGCTGGTCGGCGCCTTCTCGGCTGCAGCGTTCGCAGCCCCCAAGGCACCGTCGCCGCTCCACGTCGAGGGACGCCACCTTGTCGACGAAAACGGATACTGCGTCCGTCTGCGCGGCTTCATGTACGGTCCGCATCCGTTCTTCAACGGCGGACGCTGGGGCTGGGGCACGGACGACGACACGATCAGGCGCTGCTACGACTTCTACGAGAAGATATTCAAGGCGATGGCGGACCATTCTCAGGGAAGCTACTGCAACATGATCCGCATGACTGACGACGGGCACTGGAGCAACGACGACAAGCTCAAGCCGAACAAGTCGGATCCGCATTTCTACGCCTGCGACTGGGAGCGCTACAGGCGCTACGTCGACAAGGTGCTCGCGCCGATTGCCGAGAATGCGGTCCGCCACGGAATATACGTCATAATCCGTCCATCCTACAACAACCCTGGCGAGACGAGCGTAGGCTGCGATTTCCAGAAGCACCTCGAGAAGGAGTGGAGCATAATGGCCTCCAACAAGCGCCTCCAGCGGCTTGGGGGGCGGCTTCTCTTCGAGATACAGAACGAGCCGACGAAGATACTTGGCGCGGACGGCAAGGAGAGCGAGTCGGCGCTTACCGACTTCATGCAGCCGCTCGTCGACGTCATCAGGAAAAGCGGCTTCAGAGGCGTCATACTCGCGCCTGGCCTCGGCTATCAGTCCTGGTACGAGCCGTACATCAAACATCCGCTTAAGGACGGCAACCTCGGCTATGCGGTCCACGTCTACCCAGGCTGGTACGGTCAGAGCGACAGCAACGCGGATACCGGACGCTTTATCGCGAATTTCATCAGGCAGATTCCCGTGGTGAAGACAGCCCCGATAGTGGTCACGGAGTGCGACTGGAGTCCCGAGAAGCCAGGAGCGTCCAGGCTGAACGAATTCGGACAGGAAGTCAAGGCCAACCACGGCACTTGGGCGACGGCTTCGACGTCCAAGTGGGGCGTTGCCTACAAGGGCATGATGGACTACTTCGGCAACATCTCGTCGCTTCTCGGCGACGCGTCGACATACATGGACGTCGACCTCTACCTCAAGGAGGGCAAGGTGCGTCCGCGCTTCTTCGGCGTGCCGGAGGCGTTCTCCGAGTTTGCCTTCAAATGGTACAAGGAGTGGGACGAGATGAAACCGCTTACCGTCGCCGAAGCTGATGCGCCGCACCATCCGTCGGCAAAGCGCCGTGCGCTTTCCACCCTTGGGGAGCTCTCCGCGCATCCGTTCCTCCTCGTGAACACCGAGACGCTTTCGCTCTGCGCGGGCGCGGCGGACGCTTATTCGCCCGAGCTGAGGTTCGTCAAGGCGAACGAGGCGTCGAAGCAGGCGGAATACTGTTCGCTTTTCTTGTTCCAGCCCATCAGGAAGAAGGGCGACAAAGTCGCGGGACGCCTCCGCTGCTACTGGCCGAACGGCATTCTCCGCCTTAGCTGGATGGGCAATATGAACGGCGATTCGGTGAACGTCTCGTCTAGCGGGGACAGGTTGTTCCTTGCACCGGCAGTCTCGACCTCCCGCGTGCCGTACGGCGAGGATGTGAAGAACGGCGGCGTGTGGGTCGCGCAAGCCGTGAAGGGCGGTTTCACGTTCCGGAGCTCAGCCGAGCCGAGGCGCTATCTATCTGGCGTCGACGGCGCTCTTTCGGACAGGCCTGTTGTCTGGAAGGCGCTTTCCCGCGACGAGTTCGACCCCACCCGCTTCAACATCCAGCCAGATGAAAACTCAAGAAAAACGAAAGGAACAAGGAGATGAACAGTAGATTCATTCTTCGCGTCGCAGTTTTGGCGAGCGTCGTCGGAGGCGCTGCGCTCGCGGCGCAGGCAGCCGAGAATCCATATGCGGCCGAAGTCGCCGCGTTCGGCAAAGTCGTCGACCTGTGGCCCGAGGGCAAGATGCCAGGCGAAGCGACGACGAAGGCGGAGATACTCGACCGCGGCAAGCCCGACGGCGACGTGAACTACCAGAACGTCAGCCATCCCACGATCACGATCCGCCGCGCGCCTGGCGATGGAGTCCACCCCGCAATGCTGATTTGTCCCGGCGGCGGCTATTTCCTGCTCGCCTGGCGCCATGAGGGAATGGAGATCGCGCAGTGGGCGAATTCGCTTGGAATGGATGCGTTCATCCTCAAGTACCGCGTCCCGAATGACGGCGGCGTCGCGCTCATGGATGCGCAGCGGGCTGTTTCATGGATTCGCGCGAACGCGAAGGAGCTCAAGGTCGACCCGACGAAGATCGCCCAGATCGGCTTCTCCGCCGGCGCGAACCTGACCGCGCGCACGGCCAACAACTTCGGCAGCCGCAGGTACGACGCGATCGACGCCGTTGACTCGGCGAGCAGCCGTCCGGACGCCACGCTGCTCATATACCCCGGCGGACTTCTCAAGGGCGGCTTCCGCGCGGCGCCTACCCCCGACCTTGCGCTGAACGAAGAGAACATCGTCACGAAGGAGACGCCTCCCGTGTTCATCACGCAGACGGAGGACGACTTCTGCCAGGTCGAGAATTCGCTGGCGTACTACCTTGCCTGCAAGAAGTGCGGCGTCAACGCCGCGATGCTGCTGGGGCCGAAGGGCGGTCACGGCTACGGTTCGCGCAGGACGGGTCGCGACAACGACACGTGGCCTGACGTCGCCGGAACGTGGCTAAAGCGCGTGCTACAGTTCTAACGGCGCCAGCCTTTCCCGGTTGCGTAGGGGAGCCTACCTGCCTGTGGCGAAGTGGCGGCGACGCCATTCGCGCATCGTCATTCCCATTCGCTGCTTGAAGTCGTGCATCAGGTGCGTCTCCGAGCGCCAGCCGCAGAAGTTAGCGATCGGGCCTATCGCCTGGTGGGGGTCGGCGAGGAGCTCCATCACCTTCGCGAAGCGGACCTCGCGTATCTCCACGGCGACGGACGTTCCGCTCTTCGCGAAGGCGTCGGTCAGCTTCGTGCGCGAAACGCCGAGCGCGTGCGCGAGCCTGACGACGTCGAGCTTCGCGGCGTTGGAGCGGATGAGGTCCATCGCCTGGCGCACGAGCGTCGGCGCGCCGGACGATGGCCTTGCGGACTGCCTCGCGACTATCCTGTTCACGCTTTCGCCGACCTTCACCACGCGCGGCGCGCGGTGTCCCTCCATCATCTCCTGGAGCGTCGCCGCGGCGATGAACCCCGCGCCGTAGAAGTTCGGCTCGACCGTCGCGATCGGGGGCCTTGCGTGTCCGCAGATGAGCTCGTCGTTGTCGATTCCGAGGACGGCGAGCTGCTCCGGCACGGCGATACCCGCCTCCGCGCACGTCTCTACGACCTGGAGCGCGGTGAGGTCGTTCGCGGCGAGGATTCCGGTGGGGACTGGCAGCGCGCGCAGCCATTCCGCGAGGTCGGCGCCGCTTCCGCGGCTGAAGACGTGGCGCGCGAGGCCGCGTTTCCTCGCGATCGCGCTGAAGGCCTTCTCGCGCGCCGTGGACCATGCCTCGCGCGAGGGGTCCGGAACAAACGCAACGTCCGCCCCGGGCATCACCTTCCCGAGGTGGTCTAGGCCTGCCGCGACTATCGCGTCCGTGTCAAAGCGCACGTAGGAGAACCTTCCTCCCTTCGCGCGCGCATCGTGGTTGTCAAGGACCACGACGGGGACCCTCGCGGAGGAGAGGATGTCGAGGACGGCCTTCTGGCCCTTCGGGGACGCGACGCTTAGGAGAAAGCCCTCTGTGCCGTCCGTCAGGGCCCGCCTCACCGCGTCGGGCGTGAGCTCGGAGGCGGAGCGCGCGATGCGCACGTCCCAGACGTGGCCCGCGTCGAGGAATCCGAGTATCCCGGACAGATGCTCCCGCCCGGCCTTCCCCTCCAGCTTTGGCGAGATCAGAACCTTCCTCACCTCCGAATGCGCAGCGATGTTGTTCATACGGCAATTATATCAAATCCCGGAGTTTCGTGCATGGGGTGCACCGTCTCGGTGCGCCATGAGTGGGGGCGGCGGAGCTGGAAGCTCCACCTCCGGAGGTGCGGCGTCCCGCCGCGCCAAATAAGCTTCGGACGAAAAAGCAGATAATTACTGGACGAAACAATAGAAATGTCGGCCGTTGTTATGGTATAATCACGTCAGAATGTTCTGCATGATCGGAAGGGGCAAGCTTATGACAATTCGAAAAAAGCTCTTAGTGGTCGTGGCGGCGGCGCTTTTATCGGCGTCGCATTCCGCGTCGGCGCTTTCCGTCAGTTCTTCCGGCGCGGTTCCGAAACCGGGCCCCGCGCTGGCCGCGCGCATCTCCGCAACGAAGAAGGTGCTTCGCAGCGACACATGGTATGGCTACAAGCGGACAGTGTTCGACTTCGAGGGGCACGAGGCCTGGGTGGTGTCGCCTAAGTGCGAGCCTGCCGCGGGACTGCCCTGGACATGGACGATGCAGTGGGCCGAGGCGTACGTGGACAGGACGGGTGTCCTCGACCTTCTCGCGAAAGGCTGGCACCATGTGACAATCGACACGTTCCGTCACCGCATGGACGAAGAGGGGCTTCGCGTAAGCCGCGCGTTCCAGAAGTTCCTTGCAGAGGAACTCGGCTTCGCGCAAAAGGCGAACCTCGTGGGGATGAGCTGGGGTGGATTCTTCTCGACGCGCTACGCCGCCGCGTTCCCCGAGTGCGTCGGAAAGATTTACCTAGACGCGCCGCTTATGAACTTCGATGGCTTCGCCAAGGTCGGCGGCACGCCGACCGAGAATGCCGCGCAAATCGGGCCCTGGGCGACGATGCCGCCCGCGGGCGGCGACTGGTCCGCCGATCCCAGGATGCCGGTTAACATGGCCGATCAGATTGCAAAGGCGGGCATCCCGATTCTGCTTCTGTATGGCGGACAGGACGCGACCGTGCCACCGGCCAGCAACTGCGAACTGTTCGCCGAAAGATTCAAGGCGGCAGGCGGCAAGATCGACATCCGCCGCCGCGCTCTCTACGGCCACCATCCGCATGGCGAGGATCCCGACAAGACGTCCAGCATCGTCTCCTTCTTTGACGTCCGGAAGTAAAATTCCGGAGGTGCACCGTCTCGGTGCGCCATGAGTGGGGGCGGCGGAGCTGGAAGCTCCACCTCCGGAGGTGCGGCGTCCCGCCGCGCCACGAGGAAGGGCGGAGCTGGAAGCGTATACTTGGGCGGCTTGACGCTTATGCTATAATTGACTCATGGAATACCCACGTTTTCTTTCGCCGTCTGGCGCAATCGACAAGTCTTTGCACCACCTTCCCCATTGGAAACAGGAGGAGACTTGCGTCTTTGTTACTTTTCGTCTTGCCGACTCGCTCCCTGCCGAGAAGCTCGCGCAATGGGAGGATGATCGCAAAGTGTGGCTTGAAGCGCATCCTCGCCCCTGGACGGACGCAGAGGCGGAGGAGTATGGGCGCGAGTTCGGTGCGCGTTTAGACAAGTGGCTGGATGCTGGATTCGGATCGTGTATCCTTGGCGAAAAGGAGAATCGCGAGATTGTGTGGAATGCCATCCTCCATTTTGACGGGGCGCGATATGATGTCTACGCGTTTGTCGTCATGGGTAACCATGTGCATGTGCTGTTTCGTCCTTTACATGGCCATGAGATGTCGGCGATTCTCCACTCCTGGAAGAGCTTTACGGCGAAGGAGATCAACAGGCGGTCGAATAAGGATGGACAGCTTTGGCAGCACGAGAGCTGGGATCGCCTTGTGCGCGATGCGGTTCATTTCGCGCGTGTCGCGCGATATATCGCGCGCAACCCTGGCGGGTCAGATGTGCCGGTGTACATAAAGAAGGGTTTTGAAGACTTGCTCGTTGTGTAGCGGCAAGGAGGTGCGGTGTCTCGCCGCGCCACGTGGGGGTGGGGTGGCGGAGCTGGAAGCTCCACCTCCGGAGGTGCACCGTCTCGGTGCGCCATGAGTGGGTGCGGCGGAGCTGGAAGCTCCACCTCCGGAGGTGCACCGTCTCGGTGCGCCACGAGTGGGAGGGCGGAGCTGGAAGCTCCACCTCCGGAGGTGCACCGTCTCGCCGTGCCAAACAAGTTTCGGACGAAAAAGCAGATAATTTCTGGACGAAAAAGCAGGAATTGCCGTTGCCCTTGTGGTATAATGCTTGCAAGTGAAAGCTTAATGCAACGAAAGGACCCCGAAATGAACCAGACAGTATTCACGCACAACCCGTTCCCCAAGGTGGGCATTCGCCCGATCATCGACGGACGCCGCCGCGGAGTCCGCGAGTCGCTCGAGGACCAGACGATGGCGATGGCGCAGGCCGCCGCGAAGCTGATCTCCGACAACCTCAGGTATCCCGACGGTACGCCTGTTGAATGCGTCATCGCCGACACGACTATTGGCGGCAGGTTCGAGGCCGCGCAGTGCGCGAACAAGTTCGCCGCGAACAACGTCGGCGTCTCGCTTTCCGTCACGCCCTGCTGGTGCTACGGCACCGAGACGATGGACCTCGACCCCCAGATCCCGAAGGCCGTCTGGGGCTTCAACGGAACGGAGCGCCCCGGCGCGGTCTATCTCGCATGCATGCTCGCGGGCTACGCGCAGCGCGGAATGCCTGCGTACGGCATCTACGGGCACGAGGTGCAGAACCGCGACGAGTCCGACAAGATCCCCGATGACGTCGCCGAGAAGATCCTCCGCTTCGCGAAGGCCGGCCTCGCCGTCGCCATGATGAAGGGCAAGAGCTACCTCTCGATCGGCTCGAGCGCGATGGGCATCGCCGGCTCGTTCGTCGACGTCGACTTCATGCAGGACTACCTCGGCATCGCGCCCGAGAACATGGACGAGTGCGAGATTCTCCGCCGCATCGAGGAGGGCATCTACGACAAGGACGAGTACGAGAAGGCGCTCGCGTGGATGAGGAAGAACCTCAAGGAAGGCAAGGACTACAACCCGCCCAAGATCCAGAAGTCGCGCGAGGCGAAGGACAAGGACTGGGAGTTCATCGCGAAGATGGCGATAATCGTCCGCGACATGATGGCCGGCAACCCCAAGCTCAAGGAGATGGGCTTTGGAGAGGAGGCTGTCGGACGCAACGCGATCGCTGGCGGCTTCCAGGGGCAGCGCCAGTGGACCGACCACTGGCCGAACGGAGATGTCGCCGAGGTGATGTGCAACACGTCGTTCGACTGGAACGGCAAGAAGATGCCGCAGATCCTCGCGACGGAGAACGACTCGCTCAACGGAATCTGCATGCTCTTCATGTGGCTCCTCACCAACAAGGCCTCGATGTTCGCCGACGTCCGTACCTACTGGAGCGACTCGGCCGTCAAGCGCGCGACCGGCAAGGGGCTTCCGAAGGACGCGAAGGCGGGCATCATCCACCTCCTCAACTCGGGCTCCTGCTGCCTTGACGCCGCGGGCGAGATGAAGGAGAAGGGCAAGAGCGTGTTCAAGAACTGGTGGGACGTCACGCAGAAGGACATCGACGCCACGCTCAAGGCGACGAAGTGGGTCCCCGCCGGAGTCGAGTACTTCCGCGGCGGCGGCTTCTCCAGCTCGTTCCTCACGCCGAAGGGCATGCCGCTCACGATGATCCGCATCTCCATCGTGAAGGGACAGGGCCCCGTCATGCAGATCGCAGAGGGCTGGTCCGTCGAGCTCGACGCGAAGCAGCAGAAGACGCTGATGGAGCGCACGAACCCCGAGTGGCCGTGCACATGGTTCACGCCGCGCCTCACGGGCAAGGGCTTCTTCAAGGACGTCTACTCCGTGATGAACGCATGGGCCGCGAACCACGGCGCGATTGCGTACGGACACATCGGCGCGGACCTCATTACGCTCGCCTCGATGCTCCGCATCCCCGTCGCGATGCACAACGTTCCGGAGGAGCAGGTCTTTCAGCCGCACTGCTGGGGACTCTTCGGCGCATCGGACGACCCGACCGGCGCGGACTACCGCGCGTGCAAGAACTTCGGTCCGCTCTACGGCACCAACTAAGGGAAGGAATCGTTCGAAATGCTAAAGGGAATATCGCCGGTAGTTTCGCCGGATCTTCTCAAGACGCTTGCGGAGATGGGCCATGGGGACGAAATTGTCTTCTCGGACGCCCATTTCCCAGCCCATACGTTCAATTCCCGCGTCATACGCGCCGACGGCGTTTCCGCCGAGGCGCTTCTCGCGGGGGTGATCCCGCTCTTCGAGCTCGACGCCTACGCGACGCCCGTCGTTATGATGGAGGCCGTGCCAGGCGATTCGCTTGATCCCGCTGTCGAGGCTGCGTACCGCAAGGCGCTTGGCTACGACGGCACGATCCAGCGCGAGGAGCGCTTCGCCTTCTACGAGAGGGCGAAGAAGGCCTACGCTGTCGTCATCACGGGACAGACGGCCAAGTACGGCAACGTCATCCTCAAGAAGGGCGTCACGCCTGTTCTGGCCTGAGTTTGCATCCAACACCGGAGCCTGGCATTGTGCCAGGCTCCGGTGTCCTTACTTTGTAGAACCGTCGTGCCTGGCTTTGTTTAGGTTAAGATGATTTCTGATATGAAGAGTTTTAGAGGTGTTTTGTCGAGGTTAATCTTCAGGATGTCTCGGTGTGTGCAAATGAGTCGCGCCATGCGGTCATGGTCATTCCGGTTTCCTTGAGGAAAAACTTTCTAAGCGAGTTGGGATTGGTGAAACCGCAGAAGTCGGAAATCGCCTTCAGCTGGATGGACGTGTCGCGTAGAAGTTCTTTTGCACGCTCAAGCTGTACGGCGTGGATTTCTTCCAGAATCGATCGTCCAGTCGCCCTGCGAAAGCGGTTGTCGGCCTGGCGGCGCGAACAGGGGAAGAGCCTTGCGACACGGACGGCCTGAAGGCCGTTGCAGGCCTCGCGTCGAATGAGGTCCAGCGCATCTGACACCGCTTTGTCTGGCACGACAAGGACGTGAGTCGACTCACGTCGGACTACTCTGAGCGGTCCGAAGGTCTGGATGCGGCCGCCGCGCCATTTTCCCTTGGACATTGCTAGCCCGAGAAGCATGGTCGCGGCGAGACGTCCACCGCGTCTGAAGTCCGGCTCTATGCTGGTAAGCCGTGGCGTTATGTGTTCGCAGATCGGTTCATAGTTGTCTACGCCCATGACAGCGATGTCGCCTGGCAAACTGAAGCCCTCTAAGGTTGCTGCAGAGATGACGCCCTCGGCCGTCTTGTCGTTGGCCGCGAAGACTGCGCAGGGTTTCTTTAAGGTCGCGAGAAAGTGTCGCAGTTCCTTCATCCATTCGACACTGCCGCTTTGAGCGGCGGGCGGACGGAACACGGCGCATCGTCTGCCGTTGCTCGCGAGTGCATCGGAAAAGCCGCGCTCGCGGAGTTTACTCCACTTCTTGCACTCGGCGTTGTGCACGAATGCGAAGTTCTTGTAGTCGGTGGCCAGCAGTTCCCGTGCCGCCGCTCGCGCAGTCTCGCACTGGTCGTTGCTCACGAGCAGGCACGATTTCGGGAGAGTGTCTGGATTGTGCCCGATGAAGACTACCGGATGCGAGCCGAAAATGCCGGTGTCTATGTCGTTGTATTCGCCGCCGCAGTCTATTATCGCGCCAAGCGGGTTCCAAAGCGCCCAAAGCTCATTTACGAGCCGCGAAGTCGGTTTTTCCTCGATTGTCTGCACGCGATGGTGCCGTTTCTCGATGATGTCGCGCACACCAGCGAGCTTTTCGGGCGCGAAGGTCTTTGCCGCAGGTTGAAAGTATAGTATCGTAGCCATTGACTGCATTATATCATCTTTCCTTAACGGGATGCAATAGTGTTCCTCAAAGGGATGCTATCCTCGAGTGAACTTTGGTATACTGTTTGCGTGAACATGAATATTCCATTGACGACTTTAGATATCGCCGTGCTTGGCGTTTACGCCTTGCTGCTTATCGGCGTTGGCCTTGTCATGGGAAAGAAAGTCAAGAACGCGGGCGACTTTTTCGCTGGCGGCAAGAAGGTCCCGTGGTGGATGGGCGCGATTAGCTCCTACATGGCGATGATCAGCTGCTTTGTATTCATCGCATACGCGCAGATCGGCTACGAGGACGGTCTTGTGGGGCTCACGGTATTCTGGTCAACGGCGTTCGCAATACTCATTGGAACGTTCGTCTTCGCCCGTCGTTGGCAGAGGGCGAATCTTGCGACTCCTGTTGAATACCTCGAGCGTCGGTATGGTTCAGGCGTGCGCCAGGTGCTTTCCTGGAGCGGTGTCGTGTTCCGCATCATCGACAATGCCGTGCGCCTGTACACGCTTGGCATAATCGCATCGCAGTTCCTCGGTGTTTCACTTTCGACGGGAATTGCCCTTGGCGCGGCGGTTGTTCTCGTCTATACCGTTATGGGCGGAATATGGAGCGTGCTTGTGACGGACATCATCCAATGTGCCGTCCTCATCGTGGTTGCGCTGACGGTTCTTCCTCTCTCGCTCAATGCCGTAGGCGGACTGGGTGCGCTCTACCGCGCCGTCCCGGAGCATTTCTCTCTTTTTGGCGGACATCGCGGCACGTTCTACTTCCTTGCGACCTACTATCTTATCGTCTTCATCAAGTACAATGGTTCATGGTCGTTTGTACAGCGTCTTTCTTCCGTGCCTAACGAGCGGGACGCGGTGAAAATGGGCATTTTTTCTTCTGCGATATTCTTTGTGTTTCCGATTCTTGCCGTGCTGCCTGCCGTCGCCGCCCGCGTGTATCTGCCGGATCTTCCACCTGAAATGCACGAACGCTGCTACATCGAAATGTGTACACGGCTCCTGCCGCACGGGATGCTGGGCTTGATGGTCGCAGCTATGCTTGCGGCCTCGCTTTCCACGCTCGCGGCGGAGTTCAACGTGACCTCAAGCGTCCTCGCCACGGACATCTATCGCCGCATATTCCGCAAGAACGCCTCGGAGCGAGAGTTGCTGGTCGTGGCACGCCTCGGAACAATCCTCGTCGCTTCGCTCATCGCGTTTGGCGCACTCTACGTTTCCCATCTTGGCGGCGCGTTTGAGGCGAACAAGCTCCTGATGGCGCTTTTCGGCGTTCCGATTGTCATACCGACAGTGTTTGGAATCCTCTGGAAGCGACCGAACGCAAAGGGTGCCTATCTATGTCTTGCGTTTGGCGTTGCGACTGGAGTAGTGCAGAAAACGTGTTTTGGCGGCCTTTCGTGGGAGACCGGCACCTTGATTCAGATAGGAGTCTGCTTCGCCGGTTTCTTTGGTGGCGCGCTATTGGGAACTTCTAAACGAGAGGCAGAGTCGAAGGAGGCGCTCTTCAGTGAACTTTAATGTTCTATACTCCTGGGTGAAGGATTTGCCGATAGTCGACTGGCACAATCACCTCGACTTGTCAGCACTCGCGGAGGACAAGCCGCTCGGCTCGCTCTACGAAGTCTGGGTGAAAGCCGATCCATACAAGCATCGCGCGATGAGGATCTGTGGCGAGCCAGAGCACGTGATTACCGGCGATGCGAGCGAAGGGGTGAAGTGGGCTGCATGGACGAGGACGCTGCCCAAGCTCGTTGGCAATCCGCTTTTCGCATGGGCGCGGCAGGAACTCGCGTTCCTGCGGGGAACGGGTTCCTCTGCGTCCGAGAAATGGTGGAAGAGCGTAGAGAACGTCTCGCTTGCCGAATGGACACCGTCGAAGATGTTGAAGAAGTTTGGCGTAGAGTATTTGAGCCCGTGCGTGGGAGTGGGGGAACTGGAAGGACTTCTGACTTCGGACGCCAGACTTCAGAATGCGCGGGAAGCAGGATCCAATTCGAAGTCAGAAGTCCTAAGTCCGAAGTCTTCTCCTCGAATCGCCCCCTCTCTTCGCATGAACGTAGATGATGCGATAGGTTTAGCGACGCTTGAGAAGCTTAAGTCGGCCGGATGCCGCGTAGTCGATATTTCTGTCGACGATGTCGCCAAACTCTCAACCCACAACTCTCAACTTTTAAATGTTGCGGCGTATGCCGCGGCACACGGCTGGACTATGCTGCTGCACCTCGGCGCTCTGCGTGAGACGTCTTCACGCCTTCGTGCGGCGGCGGGGCCTGCGGGAGGATTCGCCGGAATGCGCGCATCGGTCGACCCTGCGGCGATAGCAGCGTTCCTGAACGCGCTGGAGAAGATGAACGCACTTCCCAGGACGATACTGATGACTCTAAATCCAGAGGCGCATGCGTCGCTGGCGGTGCTTGCGGGATCGTTCAACG
>SUWC01000029.1 GCA_015061665.1 Lentisphaerota bacterium | reverse complement strand
CAGAGGATATTCCGCCTTGATGCCGCGAACCAGCTGGAGCAGTCCTCCTCCATCGCCGTGTCGCCGTACCAGCCAGGATACGCGTTGAACGCAAGTTGCTCTGGGATGTCGTTGAGTGCGCGCTTCGCCGGCCGGTCCGACGCGGCGACGACTGGACGCGTCGGATCGTCCGCCTTCACGGCGTCCCGCACTTCCGCGAGCATACGCTCCATCCAGCCCTCCTCCGCCATCTCCTGCGGAACGTCGTTGTATATCTCGTTGAAGACGCTCCACGCGAATACGCACGGATGGTTCCTCATCTGCGCGACCATCTCGCGCGCCTGCGCGACGAGGTTGGACCTGAACCCTGGCGAGTCCGTGAGCCAGTTCGTCGCCGGAACCTCGCTCCACACCAGTATCCCCTTCTCGTCGCAGATGTCGTAGACGTGTTGGCTCTGCGGATAGTGCGCGAGGCGAACCGCATCCGCGCCGACTTCGGCGATCAGCGCGAAGTCGCGCTCCTCGTCCTCGCGCTTCGCCGCCCAGCCGCACAGCCCCGCGTCCTGATGCCGGTTCACGCCCCTCAGCCTGCGCCTGACGCCGTTAAGGTAGAAGCCGTCCTCCCGGAACTCGACTGTGCGGAAGCCGAAGCGCACCTTCACCTCGTCTCCGCTTGCGATCCTGAACGTCTCCTCGTAGAGCTTCGGATTCTCCGGCGACCAGAGCTTGGGATTCTCGATCCTGAAGTCGCGCTCCTCGTCTGGTCCGCCGAGCACCCGTATCCGCGCGTGCACAGAACCATCCGCCTTCGCGTCCACCTCCACGCCGCACGCGCCGTCCGTCACCGGGTCGATGCACACCTGCGGCGTCTCGATCCATTCCACGTCGCGGTAGATTCCGCCGAAGAGCGTGTAGTCCGCCGACAGCGGGGCGACTTCGGGATTCCACCTGTTGTCGACAACGACCTCCATCACGTTGTCCGACGGCTGCAGAAGCCGCGTCACCTCGAACGCAAACGCGGTGAACGCGCCGGCGTGGCGCCCAGCGAACTGCCCGTTCACGTAGACCTCGGCCACGCGGGAGACGCCATCGAAGCGGACGAACTGTCGACGTCCGGCTGTGGGATTCGGAAGCGGACGCGAATAGCGCGCCGCCTTGCGGACATACGATTCCGCGGCGATCGACATTCCACGCTCCGGCGGCGCGTCACCCTCCGGCGAGCCGTCCGCTCCGTCCAGCGAATTCCACGTATGCGGAATGCAGACCTCCTCGCCGTCGCACATCCATCCCTTGCCGGACAGCGAGACAATAGACCTAGCTGAAGTTTCCGCCGCGATCAGATTCAACGAAACGATCGCGGCAAGAGTTGTAGCAATTGCTCTCATGGACTAATTCGCTTCCCTTTTGCTGAGACGAGTTGCAAATGTCACGCAGGTGCCATCGGCTGACATGACGGCACCTGCGGCTACGACTACCTTATCGAAAAGCCAAGCTTCTTGCCCTTCGTTGAATCTGGGGCGATCCAAGCCTCGAACTCGCCCGAGGCCGCGACCTTGCGCGAAGCAGCCCAGTAGTCGAGGTTAGCGAGCGGAACTTCGATTGCGACGACGGACTCCTCGCCTGGCGCGAGCGCCACGCGCTTCCATCCGCGCAGTTCGCGGACTGGACGCGACTCGACGGCGACGAGCTGACGCGTGTACGCCTGAACCGTTTCTACGCCTTCGCGCAAACCTGTGTTACGGATCTTCGCTGTGAAGACGAGCTTGTCTCCATCGACTACGACCTTCTCGTCCGAATACTCGAACGTAGTATAGGTCAAGCCGTAGCCGAAGGGATAAAGCGCGCCGTAGGGGCCGTCGATATAGCGCGTGGTCCAGCGCTCGCCGTCCTTGTGCGGACGCCCTGTGCGCGTTTTATTGTAATAAAGCGGACACTGTCCCGTAGCGTACGGAAACTCGGTTGTAAGGCGGCCCGAGGGATTGATACGACCCGTGAGGACGTCCGCTATGCCCCAGCCTCCGCTGGTGCCCGGGTTCCACGCCTCCAGTATCGCGTCCGCAGCCTCGGCGAGCTCTGGAATGGCCAGCGGCCTTCCGTTCATGAGCACTGCGACGAACGGCTTGCCGGTCGCCTTGATCGCGTCGATTGCGTCAAGCTGGACCTTGGGAAGCGACAGGTCCATGCGGCTGTTGTTTTCGCCGGCTTCGCGTCCCTGCTCGCCAAAGCATGCGACGACGACATCTGCGTTGGCGGCGGCGGACTGTATTGCCGCAACATCGACCTTGCCGCCCCTGAATCCGTAGGCCTTGACGTACTTGAAGTCAACGCCGTCGGCCTTGAGTCCGTCGACAAGCGTCGGATTACTCGTGTTCTCGGCCCACGTCGCCCAGCAGCCTACGGTGTGCCAGAGATCGTCAGCACCAGGTCCAACGAGCGCGACCTTAAGCCCGGGCTTGAGCGGCAGTGCGCCGTTGTTCTTGAGCAGAACAGCCGACCTGGCGGCGGCCTCGCGCGCAAGCGCGGCGTCCGCCTTCCAGTCGACGCCCGCCTTCGCGGCGGCCTCGTCGATGTAGGGCTTCTCGATCAGTCCGAGCGCGTTCTTCACGCGGAGGATGTTGCGGACGCAGCCGTCAACTGCCTTTTCGGAGACAAGCCCCTTCTTAACGGCCGAGGCGAGCGTCTTCATATAGGACTCGCCCATCATGTCCTGATCCATCCCCGCGGCGACGGCCATTGCGGAAACGGACTCGTCTCCGTCTGCAACGCCGTGGTGGTCAGGCCAGGCGCACTCGCCAACGGCGTTGTAGTCGGAAATCGTCATGCCCTTGAAGCCGAGTTCGCCGCGAAGTATGTCGGAGAGGAGCCACTTGTTGACGCTGCACGGCACGCCGTTGAACGTGTGGAACGCAGGCATGACCGTGAGCGCACCCGCGTCTATGCCGGCGGCGAAAGGCGGAAGATAGACGTTCCTGAGCGTCGACTCGCTCATCTCGACCTCGTTGTAGTCGCGTCCGGACATCGCGGCGCCGTAGCCGACGAAGTGCTTGAGGCACGCGGCGATCGGATGCGCAACATCCTTTGTCTGGATGCCCCTGACAAGCGCGGCGCTCATGCGCGATGCGACGAGCGCGTCCTGTCCAGCGCTCTCGGCGATGCGTCCCCAGCGGGGATCGCGCGAGATGTCGACCATCGGAGTAAAGGTCCAGTTCGCGCCCTTGAGCGGAGTCTCGCGTGCTATCAGCTCGCCGCCCTTGCACCAGAGTTCCTCGTCCCACGCGCAGCTGAGCGCGAGCGGAATCGGGAGCTGGGTGAAGACGCCGTGGATCATGTCGTGGCCGACCATCAGTGGAATGCCAAGGCGCGACTCCTCGACGGCGATCTTCTGGAAGGCGTTGAAGTTCTTTACTCCGCACGCGCCAAGCAGGCTTCCAATCTCGCCATTGCGGATTTGTCCGGCAAGAACAGCGTCGATCTTGCGCCCGCTTCCGTCTTCGGCTTCCGCGGCACTTTTGCCGCCGGAGCTGACCTGGACCATCTGTCCGACCTTCTCCACCAGCGTCATGCGCGAGAGGAGTTCGTCGATCTCCACGTCCGTAAGCGCCGCAGCGGATAGCCCTGCCGCGGCAATTGAGACTGCCGTTATCAATTTTCTGCAATACATATTACTATACTCCTGGAATACTTACCAAACGCCCTTGGAACGCTTCTCGTATATCTCGCCGCCGAGCTTGCGCGCGGCGCGGCAGAGCTCCGGATAGGGCCTGTCGCAGACGTCGACGAACCCGATCTGATACGCCTCGCCGTCTCCGCGTCCGAGCAGAGGCTGGTCGCGGTACTGGAACCAGTGGCAGCCGACGAAGAGCGGATGCTGGAGGCAGCCCTCGACGAAGCGCGTGAAGCTGCGGGCGCGCTCCAGCTGGTCGCAGACCGGCGCAAGGCCTGGCTTGAACATGCCGCGGTCGTAGCAGCCGTAGTGGAACTCGCCGATCATGATCGGCTTTTCGACGCCCTTCGGGAACATCTTCTTGGAGATGTTGTAGACCGAGTTGCCGTAGGCGTTGACGGTTATGACGTCACAGTACTTCGCCGCAGTGCGCCAGAGGAGGCCGGGCTGGCGGAATCCGACGAAGCGGCTGCCGAGGTAGAGCTTGCCGGGCGCGAGGCGGTTGAGCTCCTCGCGGCAGATGCGGAAGTAGAGATCGACGGACGCCGCAGCGCGCCCTTCTCCGACGTCGGGGATCCAGCGGTGGAACTGAAGTTCGTTGTCGATGAAGAAGCCGATGCACATCGGGTCCTTTGCGGCGTGCGCGAGCGCGGGTTCCTTTGCAAATCTTTCGCGGATTGCGGCGCGCATGTTGCGCTCGAAGTTGGGGTCGGAGAAGTCGTAAAGGTGGAACTTCGTCATGCGCTTGACGCCCTTTGCGCGCTCAAGGACGGAGAGAGCGTATGGTTTCCTGGACTTGAGGTAGAGTTCGGGCGCGCTCCAGTTGCCGATGGAGTTGAGTCCCCACGAGTCGAAGCGCTTCAAGACGAAGTCGTAGTATTCGTCGGCATAGTCCTTCTTGCCGAACTTCTTTTCTAGGTTCCAGAGAGTAAAAGGCATCTTGCCGTCGGCCGGCACCTTTGTCTCGTACCAGTCGGGGTGCTTGGAGCCGTCGGTGATGTCAGTCATCGTGCGTGTGACGTCGAGTCCGACGGAGAAGAAGAGGTGTCCTTCGGGAGTCACCAGCCACCACTTTCCGTTCACCTTCTCGGTGCGGAAGCTGCCTGTCGCCTTGAGCGTCGGACCGTCCTTCCAGCCGCCGAAGGAATCCCATGTTTCGGGCGCGGGCTTGAGGCGCTGAAGCTCGGCCGCAAGGTCCTTCTTGAGCGTCGCGTCGTCCTTCACCTTGAAGCGCCAGTCGGCGTGGGCGAATTGTCCGTACTTGTCGATGAACGGGAAATACTTGTCGGGGTCGACGTGACGAGCAGCGTCGACTTCGCCTTCGAGGCGGAGGTTCGAGATGCGCAGATCGGCGAGATCGTCGACTTCGTCCTCGTATGGCCACTGCATCTGGAAGTGGATGGAGGTCACGTGGGACGTGTCGATGACATACGGACCGCGCCCGTTTTCGGGCGCGCCGTATATGGCGGGATGCGTAAGGAGGAGGCGCATCGTCCGCTTTTCGTGAGGGTTGAGTCCGACACCAGTGTTGACGGACCTGTTCTTCTTCTCGATCGCGACGGCGTGGTCGCCCGAATCGCCGTCCGCCGCGCCTGCGGAGACGTGCATCGTCAGGCGCGACTGGCGCTTGGACGAGAGGTTCTCGACATCGACGGAGAGCCACTTGGCGCTGGAGAAGTCCGCGCCCTTCTTCGACTCCCACTTGATGCCGGTGCCCCATTCGGCGCTCGGGAACTTGACGCGGACGACGTTGTCGCCTTCGCGCTCCATCTGCGCTTTGTAGACGGGATGGAAATCGCTGAGGGTCACCGCGTATGCGCCCGCGCCGCCGAGCAGCGCCAGACTCGCGATCAAGAAGATTTTACGCATTGAATAGTCCTTTCCTTCGGGCTATCAGCGTATCACAGTGACGAAACCCGGCCTGTTCTGGCTCTCGTAGCAGCCAATGTCGATCTTGTCTGAGAACTTGACGCGATTGCCGCCGCCAAGGTCCACCGCAGGAAGAAGCGCAAGTCCTTCTGTCGTGCCCCTGTTGTACGCAGCGCCATTCGGCGACGGGCGGAAATCGCCATTGGCGTAGTTCTTGAAGAGCTTGCTGGCATCCGTGACGAGAATGTTGTTTTTACTCTTGTTGCCGTTTTCTGCTATGACTGCATCATCAGTGATGTTATTGTGATATGAGTAAGCATTGTCAGAAGCATAGCTTAGTTTGACAGTCGTATACTTTCCCTTGCCAGTCTCTGTGTTTCCAAATAGGATGTTATTTCTAAGGCTCAGCCGATAAGTAGTGCAATGGATAGCAGCAGAATCATCTGCAAGCGAGCCTTCAACCGTGTTTGCCACAATTGTATTATTCTCAATTATTGAGCCTTCATTTCCTCCATTGAAACGAATCCCCGCTGCACCGGACTTGGTCTCTTCCCCACTAGTTACATAACGATTGTAGGCAATCAGGCAGTTGGAAATTTGTCCATTCTTTGCAGCCCAGGGGAAATAGATCGCACCACCAGCCGAGCTGCCACTATTCGACGTTCCCTGCACAACGTTATTGGAGACAACGCAGTGCGTAAGCATGCCGGCACCCGATATTTCAACTGCAGCGCCAGCGGCATTACCATTATCTGCGACGGCAAGTCCACCGCGAATGACGCAATTTGAAACGACCCCCAATACAAGGCGGAGATTGCCGCCATTCTGATTCCGAACGCAACCGTTCTCGAGAGTCAGGTTCGAGACAAATGCGTCTCCATTATTGACTTCCAGGACACGATGATAGTAGGTGTCAGGCGTCGTAACTGTATTGCGAACGATGACCGCCTCAGGCGACGCGCCAAGACCGCGAATCGTCAGAGCCTTATTGAACGAAACCTGGTCAACAGTTTCGTGGACGCCCTCACCGAGGAGAAGAGTGTAGCCATCCGCCGCATACTGAACCGCAGACTTGAAGTTGCCGAAACCCGATTCAGGTGTGTTGTAGGGGAATGTACCAGAACCATTGCCTGGCGTAACATAGATTGTGGTTGATGCAATCTGGACATGATTGTTATAAACCATCGTGGCCGGTTCATCCTGTCCATTCGACGCGGTAATTGTAACCGTGTAGACACCAGGATTCTGATAGGTGTGCGTTATAGTCGAATCAGTTGTGGACTCCACATCCGAGCCGTCGCCGTAGTTATACGTGAACGTAACCTGAGTTTCAGAATTCTCGGCTGTGTGCTTGAATGTGACAACAGAAGGCGCGTACGCAGGAGACGGCGTAGCGTCGTCAATGCGCACAACTAGCTCTGTCTTCTGATACTCGTAGCAGCCAATATCAATCGTGCCGCTAAGACGAGGGTTGCCTGCTATATCCGTCATCGACGCGCTTGCGCCACGAGGATCAGACGTACCGGCGTCAATAAGCGCTTCGCTTGCAGGAGTATAGTCACCATTTGCATAGTCAGCAAAATCAGTGGTGCCAATAGAAACAACATTAAAATCGCCATCAGTAACGAGACGCGACGAACCCGACGAAGCACAGCCAACGAACTCGGCTGAATCGTTGTTCGGTAGGTTGCCGTTCCACTCGCTTTCGTTCCCGAATATGACAACGTTAAAGAAATGCTGGTTGTTGCTCCACGACCAGCAGCCGTACTTGTCGTTGCCGACGATTGTGCAGTTGTAGAGGTACGAGGTGCCGCCCAGCAGGACTCCGCCGCAGTCGCTGCCTTCGATCAGACAGTCCTCGACGCTGGCGGACGAACTGTAGACGCAGAGGCTGCCGCCGTTGTAACCATACGCGTTGGCGCCGCCAACAAGGCGGCAGCGCGACATCTTAGCCGAGCTGTCCATGTAGACGTTCGCACCCTTCTTCTCGTTTGCCATGACGGTGCCGTTTGAGACAACGCAGTCCTGCATCACACCCGAGCCGTTCATGCGAACGTTGCCGCCGTCGTTGTTCGCCGTGCCGTTGTAGATGACACAGTTGGCGAGAGTGCCCTGGTACTGGTAGACGTTGCCGCCGACGTTGTTGGGACAGACGCCGCCGTAGATCGTGCAGCTGCGGACAACGCCCTTGTCCAGATACACGTTGCCGCCGCGGTTAGTTGCCGACCCGCCGTATATTTCGCAGTCCACAACTAGCGCGGAGTCGTTGTTCACATACAGGTTGCCTCCGGCGATGTTGCCGTTCGCCTTCGCCGTGCCGTCGCGGACGACGCAGTTCGTGACAGTGCCGCCAGACATCTCGATTGCGCCGCCCCTGTCTGCCTTGTATGTTCCCTCGCCGACAACGGTCACATTTTCAAGCCAGGAGCCTGCGGCCATGCGGAGCGTGCGGTATGTACCAGAAGACTGGATAGTAACAGCGTCGCGAGTCTCGCCCTCGCCAATCAACTTCGCCTTAAGATTCGGGCCCCACTGGGTTGTTGTAGTATAAGTGCCAGCAGCGACATGGATTGTATCAGTAGATTCGGTTGCGTTAGTTACTGCGCAGTCAATGGTAGCAAAGGCCGATTCCTCGCTCGTACCTACGTTTTCATCACTGCCAACATTCGGATCGGCATTGACGTAATAGTCAGTTGCTGTTGCGCATAGCGCGACGGATGCCGCGATGGCGGCGAGTGATCGCTTGCTGAATAACTGCTTCATTTTTATCCTCCCTGTAATGCGGGAACGGAATGTCCCCTGCTGACATTTTAAATTCTATCATAGTCTAGGAGGCAATAACTTACCAAAACCGAAGCAGTGAGTTAACCAAAACCGAAGATCCTAAGACATGGTACGAGTCGCAGGTTGCCGCCGAACTGGTTCTTCACGCATCCGTTCTCAAGCGTGACGTTCTCGATCCGCGCGCCGGCGTTGTCCACCTCCATTGTACGGTAGTAGTATGAATCCGGCGTCGTTGTCGTGTTGCGAATAATAACCGCCTCAGGCGTAGCACCAAGACCGCGAATTGTCAGCGCCTTTGCAACAGGGATTTGATCTGCGGTGTAGTGTACGCCTGAGGCGAGAAGCAGCTGCTGTCCGTCTACGGCATCTCCCTCTGACATCATACATTCTAATAAACTTTGCTCAAGAAAAACTTTCCAAAACCGAAGCAATCACCAAACCAAAACCGAATTTTTCCGCTTGCGCATGGAAGACTGCATGTGCTAGAATACTGGCATAAATAAAACAAGACAGATGAAGACGATACTTTTCGTAATAGACATGCTCTCAGGCTCGCGAGTCCACAAGCTCGCCGGGGCGCGCGAAGCCTGCTCGCATCTCGGCTACCACATCGAGGAAATCGAAACCTCGCGCATAGAGGATCCAATCGAAAAGGTTATTCGATACTGGGCGCCGGCCGGATGCATTCTCGACGACTCCGGCAACAACATGTCGGACACGTCGGCCTACGCCGACGTGCCGCTTGTGCATCTTGATCCCTCCGAAAGCGTGTTATCGTCGCCGCACGCCTTCACCGTCTCCAGCGACAACAGGCAGATTGCGGACCTTGCAGTCGCCGAACTGGTCAAGACAGGCTGCAAGCACTTTGCCTTCCTCGGCTGGGACAAGCACATCGCATGGAGCTATAGACGCCAGGAGAGGTTCTGCGAACTGCTCAAGCGAATGAACCGACCATTTTCAGTCATGAACGACACGTCGACGTTCTACGACAAGACGATGCTCGCCACGATGTCTCGCCCCTTCCTGGCAGAGCTCCCGCGTCCGTGCGGCATTTTTGCCGCGAACGACGATTTTGCCGCGACGGTCCTCGACATCTGCACGACGGACGGGATACGGATTCCCGGCGATATGTTCATAGTCGGCGTAGACGACGATCCAGTGGTCTGCGACAACCTTAGGCCCTCGCTTTCAAGCGTCCGGCCAGGCTTCGTCAACGCCGGACGCATTGCGATGTCGCTGCTCGCCAAGCTGATCGACAATCCGCGCATGCCGGTAGAGAAGAAGGTCTACCATCCGTTCGGTCTTACCTCGCGGCTTTCTACGAGGCTAGTCAACGCGCATTCGAAGCGCGTGCTTTCGGCACTCGACCTCATACGGCGCGAGGCCTGCAACGGACTCAAGGCGTCCGATGTCGTCATGTCTTTCGGCACTTCCGAGCGCCAAGCGGAGATAGAGTTCAAGAATGCGACTGGCAAGCGCATCACCCAGGAGATCACGGACGTAAGATTTGAACACGTCATCGAGCTTCTGAAGCGTCCCTCGCAGACGATAGCGCCAATCGCGAACCTTTGCGGCTGGGATTCCGACATCTACCTCAAGCGCCTGTTCAAGCAGCGCTTCGGCATGTCCATGCGCGAATGGCGCCGCCTGAACCAAGGCAGCGCCAACGCATCAGATCCAGCCACCTGAATGCCGGTTGCCGAACTGCCGTAGGCGTCAATGGGCGAAACATTGACTTTTTGCGACAGAGGATGTTATAATTTGAGTCACAAATGAAAATACTCTTTCTGACAGACGAGAAGGTCGACACGATCGAACAGAAGCTATCGGGCGTGTATGCTGCCGCCAAGGATCTTGGCTGGATCGTCCAGGATATCGAGATGCAGCGCACGAAGCGCTCTTTCGTCGACTTTATGGACTTCTTCAAGCCGGACGGCTGCATTGTCGACTGCGACGACGAACTGGGGAAGATAGCCCCCGAGAAGTATCCTTCGGTGCCGTTCGTCTATCTCGACTGCGACGAAAGGCTGACGCCGAGGATCGTCCATACCGTCAAGAACGATTCGGCGGCCTGCGTCGACATTGCGTTCAGGGAGCTTTCGCGCATACGCCCGAAATCGTACGCCTTCATCCCGTGGTGCACCTCGGTGGACTGGTCCATCAGGCGGCAGGAGCGTTTTTCAGAGCTTGCGGAGCAGTCCGGCGTGTCCTACAGAACGTTTTCCGCCGGCTGGTCACGCGAGGACCTGCTCAAGGCTCAGGCCGACATCTCGTCGTTTCTGTCAGCGCAGGAGTGTCCATGCGCGATCCTGGCCGCGAACGACGAGTCGGCCGACATTGTCGTCCGCTCCGTCCGGCACGCCGGTCTCGTTATGCCTGGCGACTATGCGCTTGTAAGCATCGACAACAGCGAGCGCCTCTGCGAGAACATCGTGCCGGCTATCACAAGCGTCCAGCCGGACTTCTTCGCGGGCGGGTTCATGAGCGTACGCGTTCTGGACGACATCCTTTCGGGAAGGTGCAACGGACGCATAGAGCGCATGTATGCGCCGAAGGACATCGTCCGCAGGCAATCCTCCAGAAGGCTTCTCGTCAACGACCCGGCCGTCGAGAAGGCCGTCGAGCTGATACGGCAGAAGGCGTGCGAGGGGCTGAAGGCCGCTGAGGTCGTGGCTTGCATTTCCCCGGTACGCCGAGCCGCCGAGCGCCGCTTCAGGCGCGCGACCGGCAAGAGCATCCTCGAGGAGATTCTCGACTGCCGATTCCAGCGCGTTCTGGACATGCTCTCCAATCCGAACCAGATGCTCGCCCCCATAGCGAACATGTGCGGGTGGGACTCCGACACGTACCTCAAGCGCTACTTCAAGAAGCGAACGGGCATGTCTATGACGCAGTGGCGCCGCAGTCTGCTCAACGGAACAGCGTCTTGAGCCATACCTCGGCCTGTATCTTCTCGCCGGCCTTGTTCAGGTGGATTGTGTCGCCTCCGTTTCCTACGACGTCAGGTCCGCCCTTCGCACGGGCCGCCTGAATTGCCGCGCCGGTGGGTATGACGCGCAGGCCGCGCTTCTTCGCGAACGAGCCGACGGCCTTGTGTATGCGGCTGTACATCTCGTCCTGTCCAAACCCCCAGTAATCCTTCCGCCCTTTCTTCAGGCGTCCGTCATTGGCATTGTAGCTCCACGTCTCCTGCACGACGATCTCGGCCTGCGGCGCAAGCCTGCGGATTTCGGCAATGACTTCGTCGCCCCACGGCTCGAACGTCTCCGGACGCCAGCTGAAATGGCTCGCCTGCTGGATGGTTACTACGTCCCACTTCGCCATCGAAAGCCATTCTCCTATGCGCGCCTTCTCCTTTTTGAGGCGCTCGCCGTCGTTGTTTCGCTCGATGAGGTACTCCGCGGCGTCGTTCCTGATGTTCTTCGCGTGGCGTTCGAGCGAGCACCCTCCGATGTAGAGGCTTGCGATGTCAAGCCTGACACCCGCGGACTTTGCGAGCGGAGGAAGAGTGCGCACAACGGGACGCGAAAAGCTGTTGCCGATCATGAGCACCTTCAGCTCCGGCACGAGGGGTCTTGAGCTTTCGACGTGCTTCGCCTTGATCTCCGGATCCAGCGACTCCTGCACGTTGTAGTCCTGCCGCGGATGCTTCTTCCCGTCGCCCACGCCTTTTGTCATCAATGCCTTCAGCTCGTCAAGGTGCGACGTGTAGACGTCGCGCGGAGTGCACCCGTGCTTCTTGCAGATGGACGCCGCCATGCCGACGACTTCGCCCATCATGCCGTGCGTGCGCATCAGCCGCGTCGTGCCGAGGGCGATGTGCGTGACGGATATGTCGCGTCCGGCCATGAAGAGGTTGGGCACGTTGCGCGAATAGAGGCAGCGGTATGGGACGGGATACGGCCATATCTTCTCGTTGAGCGAATTGGACTGGAACGGCTCGCCCTCGAACTTCGATTCGTCCGCCGACTTCGGGAGGTGAAGGTCGATCGTCCATGTCGTTGCGCACGTTCCATCCGGCTGGAAATCCCTGTTGCGGAGGTGGTTCTGATCGAGGATGAAATCTCCGAGAAGCCGGCGCGACTCGCGGCGCCCGGCGTTGTATGCGACCCACTTGAGCTCCTTGTCCGCGAAGTCTCCCTTCTTCGAATAAGAATTCTTGACGAACGCCCAGTTCGAGTATGCCACGAGAAGCCCGTAGTCGCGAATGTATTCGCCTTCCGCAATCTGGTCGCGGCCGAGTCCAGCCTCCCACCACCAGTCGCCCTTGAGGTGCGCAGAGCAGTTTTCCTCGTTGATCGTATTGAGCATCCACGGCCTGAACGGAAACGCCGCGTCGCCAGACGTCGCGCCGGCGTTCCACTGGACGGACGCGCCCATCGTGACCATATCGGCTTTCTCCGGCGCATCTGGCTCGTTCGTCTCGCTCTTCGCCTCGCGGCCCATGCGGAAGTCCGCGCCAGCGAGATAGCCGACCGTTCCGTCGCCCGTGCAGTCCACGAAGTTCGTCGCCTCGAACCTGGTTGCAACGCCAGTCTTCGTATTGATGGAGCGGACGGCGACAATGCGTCCCTGTTCGTTTGTCTTAACTCCGTTCACATGCTCGTTGAGGAAGAGGCGTATGTTCTTCTCCGCCTTGACTATCGCAAGCTTCCTCTCGTCCTCGTAGTTCGCGGCGCTCTCGGCGTTTCCGCCGCGCTTAGGGCCGAACTCGGCAAGGACGTCGCCAAGTCTCGGATAAGGCGGCAGGTTCTGGTACGCGCCGAGATGGACGCGCACCTCGGACGAGTTATTCCCGCCGAGCACGGAACGGTCTTGGACAAGCGCGACGGAAAGTCCAAGGCGCGCGGCCGAGACCGCCGTGCATAATCCCGCTATGCCGCCTCCAACAACGCAGAGGTCGAACTTGGGCAGAGGTATGGGCTGGGCGATGACCGAAGGAGGGCGGGGTCCATTGAGAATGCTGGTCGGCTGCGGATTCGTCGTAAAGCAGATCGCGTCGACGCGTCCGTCGAATCCGTCTAGGTCGTGGAGCGCGAGCGTGTTCTTGCCCTTCTTAAGCGACACGTCGTCCGCCTTGACCCAGAGCCATTCGCCCTTGCCCTGGCAACCAAGGAGGTTCGGCAGCGGATTTCCGTTGACGACAAGCTTGAACGTTCCCGCGCCGACATCGGGATGCCACGGACTAGTCCAGTTCTTCGTCCTCACCCAGACATTGTACTTTCCGCCGTTCGCGACGAACGTCGTCTTCGCGTCGGCGACGGGCTTGCCCATGCCGTGTGCGAGAAGATACGGCGAACCCATCTGGTCCATAAACTGGGTGTCGTTGACCCAGCCGCCCCAGTCCTCGAACGACTCCGCCTCGATCACCGTCGTCTCGGCGCGCGCGATAAGCGTCGCTGCGAAAGCGGCGGCCAGCATAGTTGCCTTCTTCATTCTGTAATTCCTTTTTTTGCCCAATTACAATTAGCGCAGCGCAAAGGTGAATTCGACCTTCCCGCACACTTCGGCTGAAACGCGCGTTATGCCGGGATTCGGCGAATCAACCGCAGGATCGACAGGCGTCGGGCCGACGGTCCATTCGACTTCGGGCGAAGCCGTGACGACCATCTGCCTGCCGTCGAGCGTCATGACGAGATTCGGACCGTCCTTCTCGACGGACGCCGGAGTGTGGAACGCGAACTCCAGCGGCTCCCCTTCCGCAACCGTGTCCGTGAGCTTCAGCGACCCGTCAGCGCCAAGCTCGAAGAGACGCGTTACGCTTCGTCCAAAGAGCGCGGACATGTCCCAAAGGGCGGACGACGCGCCGTCGCTCTCTGTCAGGGACTGCAAAACCGCGGATGCTTCGGCCTTGTGGAGCGAACCTTTTTCGGAAAGCGTGTTGTGTCCGCGTGAGTTCAGGCGGTATAGACGCCACCTGCCGCCGTCCTGCGCGCTGTTCCAAAGGTCAATTCCCAACGCCTCCACGCGTGCGTATTCCTCCATGCCAAGATCGACGACCCACCTCTTCGCATCTGCGTCGTAGACGAACGAGCCGGCATCCATGTGGCCGTGTCCGCGCGAGGCCGGTCCTCCGACCACTCCGACGAACGCCGTGCCGTCGCCATTGCGCTGAACGGAAAGCTGGACCGCGCCGTCAGCCCTGAAAACCGCCGGAGCGCGCCATCCGTCCGCGGACCGCGATGCGCCTGCGAGCACGAGCGCGGGAAGATAGATGCTCGACAGCGTCTGCTGCGGGCTTGCCCTTCCGTCCCCGTAGTTGAAGGAGAGTCCGGACGGCCCTCTGACGATTTCAGGGAAGCGGCGCGTCTCCTTGAATCCAGGGGCGTCGCCTAGCCCGAAATCCGTCCCGTAGACGCGGCGCAGCGCGTCCAGCAGGAAAAATGTGTACTGCGTTCCGTAGTCCCAGTAGCTCGGACCTTCGGGATACGCGCCGTTCGGCGCGTAGACGGCGAGCGCAGCAGGAAGGTTAGCGACAGCTTCGCCCACCAGCATCTCCGTCTTGGACGGAAACCATTCCGCAAACGCAAGCGCGGCGACTACAACGCCAGAATGGCAGACCTGGTTCCAGTTGCCGGACGAATCGCGCCACCACGTGTATCTGCTTGGAGAAAGCGCGGGGTCCACGGCGAACCGTTCGACTGCGCGTGCAAGTTCCGCTCGTGTCGCAGGATCCATGACGCCGTAGAGCGCGTCGTATCCCATGCCCATGGCGAAAGCAATCTCGGCCGTATCAAGGAAGTGCTCTGTGTTCCAGTCGTCGAACGAGGCGAGGGCCTTCATCTCCGCCATCGCGCGCTCTGCGGCGGCATTGTCGCCGTCAGCAACGTATACAGCGGATAGCGCGAGTATGCGGCGAAGTGCGAGTCGGGCCGTACCGAGAAGCCTGCGGCCTTCCATTTCGCGCTCGGACACGGGCTGCGCCATCGCTTCGGCGGCAGTGCGGCGCATAGCCGCCATCTCCTCGGCGGATGGGGCGAATCCGTTCCAGAGGCGCGGATGTCCCGAGAGGGGCGTCGGCAGTTTCTTCACGGGAACCTCCATCTCGTTCTCGAGCTTCCCGCGCCTACGGTAGTCGTACATGTGCTTTCCGACCTTCCTCGCGGCGCGGCAGAGGTCCGGATACGGCCTGTCGCAGACATCGACGAACCCGATCTCGTACGCCTCGCCGTCGCCGCGTCCGAGCAGCGGCTGGTCGCGGTACTGGAACCAGTGGCAGCCGACGACGCGCGGATTGCAGAGAGCGCCTTGCACGAATCGGGTGAACGACCTCGCGCGCTCCTTCTGGCTCCACACGGGACACAGCCCCGCCTTGAACATTCCGCGGTCGAAGCAGCCGAAGTGGAACTCTCCGACGAGGAGCGGCTTTTCGGCGGCCGCCTTCTCGTAGATGTCGTCGGGTATGTTGTATATCGCGTTGGAGTACGTGTTGACTGTAACGACGTCGCAGTATTTGGCGGCAACGGCCCACAGTTCCTTGGACTGCCTGAACCCGATGAAGCGGCAGCCGAGGTAGAGCTTGTTCGGAGCGAGCTCGTTCAGTATTTCGCGGCATGTCCTGAAGTACGGCTCCAAGAGCTCAGGATCGCCGGGGAACTTGAGCTCGTTGTCGATGAAGAACCCGATGCACATGGGGTCGGTCGCGGCCTTTGCAAGCGCGGGATCCTCCGCAAAGCGCTTTCTTACAGCGCTCTTCATCTTCTCGGGGAATGCTGGATCGGCGGTGTCGTAGAAGCGCACTCCGTTGCCGGAAACCATTTTCACGCCCTTCGCGTTCTCAAGCACGCTTATGACGTACGGCTTGCGTCCGAGCATCATGAGGTCGCCAGCGCTCCAGTTTCCTATCGTGTTGATTCCCCACGAATCGAACCGCTTCAGCATCAGGTCGTAGTATTCCTGCGCGAAGTCCTTTTTGCCGAACTTCTTCTCGAGCGTCTTGCCGGTGAACACCATGCGCGGCGACGACGGGTCGTACGATTCGTACCAGCCGGGATGCTTGCTGCCGTCGGCTATGTCGGTCTCAATGCGCGACACGTCGATGCCGAGGGAGAAGAAGAGACTTCCCTCTGGGGTGACGAGGAACCACCTTCGTCCGACGCGCGCGGTCCTGAAGTGTCCGGTGGCCTTGAGATGCGGACCGTCCTTCCAGCCGCCGAACCTGTCCCACGACTCGGGCGCGGACTTGAGAGCCTTCAGCTCCAGTTCGAGGTCCTTAGGAAGGGCCTTGTCGTCCTTCATCTTGTATGGCCAGTCGACGTGCTTGAACTGTCCGTACTTGTCGACGAACGGACAGTACTTCTCGGGGTCGATCTTGCGCGAGACGTCGGGCTCGCCTTCCAGCCTTAGGTTGGACAGTCGGCAGTCGACGAGGTATTTCATAGGCTGTTCGAACGGCCACTGCACCTTCAGCTCGAGGGGCGAAATGTGCGCGGTGTCGATGTAGTAGAGTCCGCGCGCGTCTTCAGGGGCCCTGTAGATGTCCGCATGTGGCAGCAGGAGCTTCATCGTCCCCTTCTCGCCAGGATTGAGCCCGATTCCTGTGTTGATCGAGCGCTTCTTCGTGAAGTTCGCGCTCGCGTGGTCTCCGGAATCAGTCGCCTTGCCTCCGGCGGACGCATGGAGCGTGAGCCGCATCTGGCGGTCGGGCGAGAGGTTTTCCACGTCGATGGCGAGGTATTTCGCACCCGAGAGGTCGAACGAGTCTCCGTTCCTCGGCACGAACCTGATTCCTCCGTCCCACTCGGGCGTATATATCCTGAGCCTGGCTTCGCCGACTCTTCCGAACGATATGTCCGCCCCGTTCACGGTCTCCACGCCACCCGGCGCAAGAACCGGCGTTTCGGCGCAAACAAGCATTGCTGCCGCTGCGGCAGCCGTCAGAATGAATACACGCTTCATCGTGTCGCCTCCATTTTCCCGTTTTCGATTTTGCGAAGTCTTGAAAGTGCCTCAAGGTAGTAGTAGTCCGCATAGGACAGCGGCACGTCCACTTCGTGCCCTGCCGGAGCGTTCCCGGTTGAATGCAGCAGAATGAAACCTCCGGCCTCGCCTGGCCGCGCAAGATACGAAGGGCCCGAAAGGGACGCGACGATCTTCTCAGCCGCGGCGCGGTAACGGAGCGAATCGCCGCCGGAGACAAGCCCGGACAGGTCAACGAGACCAGACGCGGCGCATGCCGCGGCGGAAGCGTCGCGCGTCGCATTGGGGATGTCCAGCGCCTTGAAATCCCAGTACGGCACGCCGTCGTCTGGCATGCCCGGTGCGGAAAGCCACGCCTCGGCGCTTTTCACAGCGCGGTCGAGAAACGCCTTGTCGCGCGAATGACGATACATCATCGTGAAGCCGTACAGTGCCCACGCCTGCCCGCGCGCCCATGCACCGTCGACGCTTTCGCCCTGTCCGGCGTATATGCCGCGGACGATTGGCCTCGACGCGTCGTAGTCAAGGACATGGTACACCGTCCCGTCGTGCCTGAAATGACGGCGGCTGACTGTCGCCGCGTGTGTGCGGGCGATTTTGCGGAAGGACTCGTCGCCGCCTATCGAAGCGGCGATTTCAAGCAGATCCAGGTTCATCATGTTGTCGATGATGACAGGGAACGTGTAGGGCGAAGTCTCCCACCAGTCCCAGCTCTTGACGAGTCCGTGCGCAGGCGAGAAGCGCGTCGCGAGCGCGGACGCTCCGTCCTTCAGCACTTCGTCGTATCCAGGGACGCGCGCGATGCGCCAGCCGTTGCCGAAGCTGGAGGCGAGGATGAATCCGACGTCATGGGTCCGTTTGAGATGCCGCGACTTCTCCAGCATCATCGTGGTCTCCTTCGCCGCGGCAAGCCACTCGTCCTTGCCGGTCAGCTCGTAGAGGAACCAGAGCGACCCCGGGAAGAACCCCGCGCACCAGTCCTCGCGATCAACGAAAACGACCTTCCCGTCGGCAAACGTGCGCGGAAATAGTCGTGGAAGCCCTTCCGCTTTGGCTGAGCGGGCGTTCTCGCGCATGGAACGCAGCAGCATCTCCGCGTTCCGCTCGATTGGGCCCATGTCGACATCAGGCGAGGCGCCTGCCGCTGCGGACGAAGCCAGCCAGATAAGTGCGAGAGCCGCTGAAGTTCTGTTCATTTCGATTCCTGTTCCTTGGATTGGATGGAGTTGTACGAGCCTGTAAATATAATATCAAATATGCTCGTCGACTGTTGGCTATTGCCGTCAAAGGAAATGTCCTTTTGCGACACCGGCACGACATCTGCAACTCTATCGCAGACTAATCCGTTGGAACAGAACTCGGATCAATGAAGATGAAGAAGGCGCTGATTGGAGCTTCCGCGGAAACGGAGGGAAATATCCTTGAGTTCCTCCACGAACGGTCCATCGACAAGGACGTTGGTCATAGAGAGGATTTCATCCGTGTATCTCGTGCGCCAGCGCTTGTGCGGCGTGTTCGTCTCAACGCCGAGGGCATCGCCCGATGTCGGAAGAAGGTCTGATTCGTAGACGCATCCTGTATATATCCAGAGCGTCTTGGGCCCTCCAAGGGGCCAGCGCTCGCGGAAGCGGCGCAGGAAGCCGATAAGCCCCTCCTGGTTCGCTGGCTCCATCGGCTCGCCGCCGAGAAGCGTAAGTCCGGCGATATACGAAGGCTCGAGCGCCTTGAGGAGCATGTCCTCAGTTTCCTTAGTGAACTTGCGTCCGTAGGCGAAGGACTGCGCGTCCTCGTTGAAGCACCCCTTGCACTTGTGCGTGCATCCAGAGACGAAGAGGGAGACGCGCACTCCCTCCCCGTTCGCGATGTCGCACGTTCTTATCGACGCATAGTTCACCGGTTAGGACTCCTTCCCGCAGCATTTTTTGAACTTCTTCCCGCTGCCGCACGGACAGGGGTCGTTACGTCCGACCTTAGGCTGATTGCGCACTATGGAGGATACCGCCGACAGCGAGCTGTACGTGTTGCCGTTGTACTCCGCAAGGCGCATGTTGTCGCGAACGTCGCGAACAAGCGCCTCGATTTCAGAGACTTTTCGCTTGGACATCTCGGGATCGGGAAAGTCAATGCCGAAAAATTCAGCTATTTCTTCCGAAGGTGCGCCTCTGCAAAGGTCTTCTTGTATCTGTTTCACGACGCCTTCCGCTGTATCGCGTGAATCGCCAAATGTCCTTATGCAATGCTCGACAAGCGCCTCTCGCTGCGGGGTATTCTCGAAATACTCCTCGTCCGCATAGTTTAAGAACTCGTCGAGGTCGCTTGTCTCCCAACGCGGATAGACGTCGCGCTTTCTGGCGAAATCACGGTAGTCCGACACCGAATTGAATCTATCGCAGTATATTATCCCTTCTTCGACAAAGTGGAAGGAATCCCAGCAAGACGCTCTTACGCCCATTAGGGCTTCAAGCATTTCCTCCGGGTAATCGGCATAATCGTAGAAACGATGGAGTATCTCCGCAAATTCGTGGACTGTCACTCCGCCATACAGCCTGACTGCGGCATCGGCGAGCGCATGGAAAGCATCCCATTCGGCATGAAGCATGTCCAGGCGCTTTGACATCCCCTGCCACATTTCGCGGGCTTCTCTGGCGACGAAAAGACGGACACCGCGCGTACCAGATCGCTGGACATGGGTTATGGGACATTTGCAGAACACGGAAAACTCGTCGATTGTGCGGTTTTCCACCACCGCAGACCCTGATTTCAGCGCTTCCGCAAGAGCATTGAAATACGGTTCCGTGATGGAAATCACAATGCCCTCAATTGACGCCTTCAGTCCCGCATCCGAAGAAAGGAAAGCGTGGAGTTCCTCTTTGAGTCCCTCAGCGGACAACCCCTCTGTCTTTACCAATGACATGGCGGATTCCCGCAAGTCTTCTTCAGACTTCGCGTTGAGGATGTCCATGATATCCGGACCCTTGCCGCCTTTCATCTCGTCGGCAAACTGGACGCTTGACCCCAGTCTCGACAGCGATCCGAACGAGGGAAGGCGCCCGTTGATTTCATCGAGCGTGGGCTCCGGACATTCTTCTTCGTCATCGTCTTCGTTGGCAAAAGAGAAGCGGGAATCCTCCTCGCCGTCGGGTCCTTCGGACTTCACGCAGCCATACTCCACATTTGGCTTTGGATCCGTCATACGGGTGATCTTGTGGCGCCAGCTGTCGCCGAAGTCGTATTCGTATTCCGCATGGTCGCCGACCTTCTGAAGCATGTCCTCTACGGAGAAATCTGCAGGATCGAGGTCTTCCACGAAGCCCGAACCGTCGTCCGACGGCTGCCAGACGTTCCTGCCCTTGTTGTTCGAGAACATCCAGAGGTGGCAGTCCTCCCAGCCGAACAGCGACTGAATGACGTCATGCAGCGACATGAGCGTCAAGTCGCGCGGCACGACGACGACACGCCTCGCGCCGATGTCCTTCAGCTCGATCTTAAGCTTGACCATGCCGACTTGGCCGGCGGCTTTCGCGCGGCCCTTTTCTTCCGGGTTCGCTAGCTTCCACTCGCCTTCCGGCCCGACGATTCTGTCAAATGGAGTTTTCATTGCCGATATTTAATTCAAATTTAGGATCTAAAAAGCCGCGTACGTTCTCAAGCATCACCGCACGAGGACGCATCTCAGAAATAAGCCTGATTGCCTGGGGGAACAGATCCCTTTCGTCATCCTCTCCAAGCTGTTTGGAGGCAACCGAAAAAGGAGGACAGGGAACACCGCCTGCAAGCAAATCAATCCCCTGGCCCTTCTCCTTGGCGTCGTTGGCGATTTCCTTGGCCTCTTGAAGACCATAGTCGAAGCCAAAACTTTCCCGAAAGAAATCCTCCTGCACCGGATTGAACGTCGTAGCGGATTTCCACTTCCTGAAATACGGCTTGAGACAGTCGAAGACGTATTGCATCGACTTGCCGCCGGTGATTGGGTAGGGCTTCGAGTAGAACGTTTCGTCGATCTTGACGCAGGGACAGCGCGACGACGCGACGAACACTTCGGCGGATTTGCCGCCGAGAAGCTTCGCGGGCGTTGATTCCTCGATGAGTTCGTAGATGGCGTAGAATTCGGCGTGCGGCGCGCCCGCCCTACCGAGGGCGCGGCTAAATTCGGGAAGCGGCAGGTTGTAAAGCCGCCGCTCCCGGATCCACGCCTCGTTCTCGGGACGATACGTGCCGACAAGCACGCGATTCGCGTTCTTGCAGCCTGCCATTACGACACGTGCAGGACGCGTTCCTTGATCTCCTGCGTGCGGCCCTGGTTCCAGAACTGGGAGCCGATGTATCCGCAGGTGCGGCGCGCGACGTTGAGCTTCGACTCGTCGGTGTTGCCGCACTTCGGGCACTTCCAGATGAGCTTTCCGCTCTCGTCCTTCACGATCTCTATCTCGCCGTCGAAGCCGCACACCTGGCAGTAGTCGCTCTTTGTGTTCAGCTCGGCGTACATGATGTTGTCGTAGATGAACTGCATTATGGCGAGGACCGCCGGCAGGTTGTTCTGCATGTTCGGCACCTCGACGTAGCTGATGGCGCCGCCGGGCGAAAGACGCTGGAACTTGGACTCGATCTCGAGCTTCTTGAACGCATCGATCGGCTCGGTCACGTGGATGTGGTAGGAGTTCGTGATGTAGTTCTTGTCAGTAATGCCCTTGATGATGCCGAAGCGCTTCTGGAGGCATTTCGCGAACTTGTACGTCGTCGACTCGAGCGGAGTGCCGTAGAGCGAGTAGTCGATGTTCTCCGCAGCCTTCCACTTCGCAGTGTACTCGTTGAGCTTCTTCATGATCTCAAGTCCGAGCTCCTGTCCCTCCGGCTCCGTGAGCTTCTTGCCGTTGAGCGCAAGGACGCACTCCCAGAGTCCGGCGTAGCCAAGCGAGATCGTGGAGTAGCCTCCGTGGAGATAGCGGTCGATCGGAACGCCCTTCGGCAGGCGGGTGAGCGCGCCGTACTGCCAGAGGATAGGCGCTGCGTCGGAGAGCGTGCCGGTAAGGCGCTCGTGGCGGCACTGCAGCGCGCGGTGGCAAAGCTCCATGCGCTCCTCGAAGATGGTCCAGAAGCGCTTCATGTCCCCGTGGGCCGAAAGCGCGATGTCCACGAGATTCACGGTGACAACGCCCTGGTTGAAGCGCCCGTAGTACTTCGGCTTTCCGTTTTCGTCTATGAACGGCGTCAGGAACGAGCGGCAGCCCATGCACGTGTAGCAGTGGCCGTTGCCCGCCTTGTCGATCTTGTACTCCAGCATCTTCTTCTCGCTGATGTAGTCCGGCACCATGCGCTTGGCGGTGCACTTCGCGGCGAGCTCGGTGAGGTACCAGTAGGGCGTGCCCTCGCGGACATTCTGCTCCTCCAGGACGTAGATGAGCTTCGGAAACGCGGGCGTGATGTAGACGCCCTGCTCGTTCTTGACTCCGAGAATGCGCTCGTTGAGGACCTCCTCTATGATCATCGCGAGGTCGGCCCGCTCGGCCTCGCTCCGCGCTTCGCCGAGGTACATGAACACAGTGACGAACGGAGCCTGACCATTCGTCGTCATTAGCGTGACGACCTGGTACTGGATCGTCTGGACGCCCTTCTGTATCTCCTTGCGTACGCGCTTCTCGACGATCTTGTCGAACGCCTCGCCGTCCATCGTCACGCCGGCGAGCGCACACTCCTCGGAAAGCTCCTTGCGGATCGCCTTGCGCGAGATGTCCACGAACGGAGCGAGGTGGGTGAGCGAGATGGACTGCCCGCCGTACTGGTTGGACGCCACCTGCGCGATGATCTGCGTCGCGATGTTGCACGCCGTCGAGAAGGACTTCGGCTTCTCGATCATCGTCCCGGAGATGACGGTCCCGTTCTGCAGCATGTCCTCGAGGTTGACGAGGTCGCAGTTGTGCATGTGCTGGGCATAGTAGTCCATGTCGTGGAAATGGATTATGCCGTCGTTGTGAGCCTGAACGACCTCCTGCGGAAGGAGAAGACGCGCCGAGACGTCCTTAGAAACTTCGCCGGCCATGTAGTCGCGCTGAACCGAGTTGATCGTCGGGTTCTTGTTCGAGTTCTCCTGCTTGACGTCCTCGTTGTTGCACTCGATGAGCGAAAGGATCTGCTTGTCCGTAGTGTTCGCCTGGCGGAGCAGGTTCTGCTTGTAGCGGTACGTGATGTACTTCTTCGCAATCTCCCTCGCGCCCATCTCCATGATCTTCGTCTCGACGACGTCCTGAATCTCCTCGACCGTCATCGCCCTCTCGCGCGCCTCGCAGACACCAGCGACTTCCTCTGCAATAAGCTTGATTCGACCCTCTGACAGCGCATCCTTGTAGTCAACGGCCTGAGACGCCTTGCGGATAGCGTTGATGATCTTGGTTATGTCAAACGGTACTTCCTCGCCAGACCGCTTGATGATCTTCATAGCCTTGGACATGGTTTATTGCCTGCTTTCGTGTGTTTTTAGTTGGAGTTGACGTATACCCTCCCTGGGGTAACTGTCTAATATAATACACTATCTGTTGTGTCTCGTCTAGGGGGAAAATAAAAAAACTTGTCTACAGGTGGTGCTAACCTGTAGACAAGTATACAATTCTTAGTGTTTTTCGAGGTTTTACGCCGGTATTGGCGATGGTTTCGACTTGAACTTCATCACGAGGAATACGACGAGCGCCACCGCCGCGCCTATCAGGAGTATCGCGAGGAGAGGACGATAGAAGAGCCATGCGACTGCAATCGTCACGAGCGATGCGCCAAACGCAATCACACCGGCAACGAGACCAGTGCCAATGCCCACGAGGGTGCCGATGAACGGAACGACGTCAGCCACGACGGACAACGGCTTGAAGACGCTGGAAAGTCCGATGAACATCATGAAGAATCCGACAAAGCGCAGTATCCAGGTAATCATGGTGTTGCTGCGCTCCGCAGCCGCGAAGACACCAGCCGCGTCAATCGCGCCGGACATCAGGTGGTCGATGGTGGAGCCGGTCGACTTGGCCGTGAAGGCCATGAAGCCGTTGCCGTTCTGTCCCGCGACGACCGTGATCGTCTTGGGCGAGCGGACAACGCTGAACGTTACGCGGACGTCTCCGACCTTCGGCTCCGGAACCGTGCCGGAAATCTCGAAGAACTCGTTCGTGACGACAGGCCTGTAGAGCGTCTTGAGCGTCTCCGCGCCGGAAATGCGCTCGATCTGGCGTGCAGAAAGCGTCCTCGCGCCGAGCTCGGCCTTCTTGGCGTACTGATTGACCTCGCCAAGCTCCTCGCGTGCGGGCGGGTTGATGTACTGTCCCTTGTCGTGGAACGCATCGGAGTTTATGGCCGACTCGCACCATCCCTTGGAATAGGTGTACTTTGTCGTGCGCTCGATCTTGCCGCCGAGCTTCTTCTCGTCGTGCGTCTCGGCATGCTCGACCCACTGGTACATCTCCGTCTTGCGGGAGAGGCGAAACGCCGTCTCGCTGACTCCGTACGTCGAGTCGGACAGCACGTCGGCCGTCGTTGCGTCGCCTATGACGTGGACGAGCTTGCCGTTCTGAGCGGGATCGACCGACGCGGCCTCCGCCTCGACGACGCTGGACGCCCCTTCTTCGTTCGTCTTTGTTGCCTTGACCGCCCTTCCCTCGTTCCAAAAGAGAACAGGGAAGCCAAGAAGAAAGAGGATTACGCCGACAAGAACGCCCTTGATGGACGAACCCAGGCGAGATCCCCACGATATCGTTGTTGTTTCTGTTGACATAATGGAGCAAATTATAGCAAACCGACGATTGCGAAATCAAGTGCCGGTGTACGGACTCGTGGTGGTGTCGATGACCCGCCAGATTCCGTCGTTCCGCTTAATCGAGACATGCTCCCTGATTCCGCCGAATGGCGTAAGGTCGAGATCGTACGATACGTCAACGGACGCTACGCCTGCGACGTACCACGTCTTCCCGCTGCGGCGCGCGACGAAGGCGAATATTCCAGGGTAGCCGTCTATGAAGCGCGTTTCGTCCCATGTAGTCGGAACAGCCGTCATGAAGTCGATTGCATACTGCGGTGCGTCCTTGAGATTGTTGGGCGCAAGCGCAAAGTTCTGGACAGGATTCTGGAAGAGGATCGCCGTGGCGAGCTCGAAGTCAACCGTCGTGCCGCGAGCGTGACCGCCCTTGTTGTCTCGGCGCATGCGTTCGTTGAGGAATGTGCCGCCGTATTCCATCGCGCCGAGCGCATTGCGGATGAACGGATGAATCGAGGCGTTCTTTCCGGCTTCATCGCAGAAGTGCTTCGAGAAACGGCGGTTCTCGCTCGCAAGCACAGCCTCGCTGCCGACATAGTTCGGATACATCCTCTCCCACCCGCGGGGAATCGTGCAGCCGTGGAAAATGACCATGATGTCGTTGTCGTCTGCATCGGAAAGCACCTGCTCGTAAAGGCGGAACGTCTCCTGCTTGTCTCCGCCCCAGAAATCGACCTTGATTCCCTTGACGCCGAGCGACTTCATCCAGCGCATCTCGGCCTTTCGGCGGATCGGGTCGTCCATTGTGTCGATCGGCGACTGCACGATGTCGTTCCACCAGCCGCTGGAGGAATACCACAGGAACACGCCGACGCCCTTAGACTCGGCGTACTTCACGAGTTCAGGCATCCTCTCGTGCCCGATGTCCTTCGCGGTGTCCCAGCCAGCGTCGATCAGGATGAACTCGTAGCCCATTGCGGCGGCAAAGTCGATGTACGCCGTCTGGTCGCGCCAGTTCATCGAAGCGTCGTCCCAGAGTATCCAGCTCCACGTGCTGCGTCCGTACCGATAGGGCTTTGCGTCGTACTTCGGCTTGACGACATCCCACGCTATCGTTGTCTCCACGACCGGCGCGAGCGAGTTTCCGACGGTGATGGTGCGCCAAGGCGTTGCGCCGGGCAGCGCGAACGCGGGCTCGCGCGTCCCGTTGCCGTTGTTCTCCTCGGCCATCGGGAACTCGACCTTGACGCTGCATCCGTCAAATTCGCCGAGACGGCACCCGCAGTAGCGCGAGTCCGTGCCCGTTTCGCCAAGAAGGACCCAATGGCTCCCCTTGCAGAACAGGGCGGGGAACGTCCATCCGCGCCCATACTTGCTCTTCACGGGAAGCTTTGCGTCAAGGACATACTCTTCTTCGTAGGAAGGCTTCGTGCGCTTCCATCCAACCATCGGCGCGGACTGCGGAGTCAGGAATCCCTTGGTGTCAGCGGGAAAGGAGAAGGACGTCTTTTCGTCGAGCATCCGTATGCAGCGCGTCTCCTTGCCCTGCACCGGCACCTCATAGCGGAACGCGACGTCGTTGTTGGAGACGTGGAAGAGGACGGCGAACTTGCCGTAGTCGACCTTGGCGCGGTTTGCCTTGACGTCAACATGCGACTTCTTGATCGTCGGCACCGAATAGGAATCTGCAAACTCAGAGTGCTGGACGCCCTTGATTTTCAAACCTTCGCTGAAGTCCCCGCAGTCCGCAACAAAGCCGAGGCGCGACGTTTCAAGGACCGTCGCGCCATCGTAGGACACCTTGTAGGTAGCACGTCCGCCTTCGTCGGAAAGCGTGACATGCAGGCGCCAGTCTGGGGAATGCACATTAATCTGCTCCGCCGCAGAGACGACGGCCACAAGGCCCAAGAGGATAGATGTAAGAGCTTTCATAACTCTATTCTACCAAATTCACCGCGAATTGTGCAAATACCAAATTGGATAATTCATTCGCCAATTTTGTTGGATCGGGCCGAATACGACAGCCCCGGCACCTCGCGCGGATGGTCGCTCGTCCCGAGAACCGGCGTAAACGAGCCGATCCACTTCCAGCCGCCCTTCTTCGGCAACGTCATCTTGACATGGTTTACGCCCTTGTTCAGGTGAATCGGCGTCGGCTTGCGGTACCAGTAGTCTTCGTCCACGAGCGGCGTCTCCTTCGGATTGCCGCCGACTCCGGGATGCGTCCACTTCGGCGGCTCGATCTTTCTTCCGTTGAGCTCCACCGCCGCGCCGTGCTTGTTCCACTCGCCGAGCTTCGGCGTCGGGGCGTCGCGGCTGCGTCCGTCGGACCGCGAGAATCCCGTCATTCCGATCCAAGCGCCGCAGTCGACCGCGCGTTCGCTCGTTATCCATGTCTCAAGCGTCACCACGCCCTCGTTCCCAGGCGCATACGCGCCCGCCGGAAACCAGAAGTGACGCGGATAGATCGTCGCCTGCGGAATGTCCTCGCCAAGAACGTTGCCCTTCTCGTCCGTCATGCGCCAGCGCATCTGCGTCTGCGCGACATAGGGGAACGGATGCCTAATGCCGACTAGCACCTTGTCGCGCTGAGCGAGGGTGCGACGCTCCAAATCGGCGGCGAGCGCAAAGCGCGGGTCGTCGGGACGCGGCAGCCTCGCGTACAGCGACGGCTCGTCTTTTTCGCGCCCAAGCCAGAAATTGTCGGAAAGAAGGACTATCGCGGGATAGACGGCGTTCATCCGCACGACATCCTCCGTGTCGGCGATCGCGTCGTCGTGCCACACGCCGATTATCGCGCCAAGGTGCTCGTCCTTCTCCCCCCAGCGGCACGGCTGCTGATATGCGGCAACGGAAAGAAGCTCCTCGGGATCGACGTGGTTGATGTAGTAGCTGTTCTGCGAGTCTATGTATGGCGTCTTGTCGCCGCGCGGATCCCTCGCGCCCATCCAGAGCTGCTTTATCGACTGCCCTGGTAGCCGCAGGCCAGGCGACCAGCCCATCAGCGTGCGTCCGTTGTCCGTCACCTTCTTCGCCCAGTAGTCGAGGTGGCTCTGCGGGACCTTCTCGCCGCGCTCGCGCGCCTCGTCCGTCCCGAGGTGGACAATCGGCATGTCCGCGGCAGACGCGAGCGAACAGAGCTCGTCGATAAGCTCGCCGAGTATGATCTTCGCCTTTTCGTCGGCAAGGTCGGGAATGCCCGTCGCCTTGCGGAACGCAAGCGTATGGCCTGGCATGTCCAGCTCGGGAATGACCGTCACGCCGTGCTTTTTCGCGTATTCCAGCACGTCCCTGAACTCGGCCTGCGTGTAGAACTTTCCGACCTGCCGCGAAAAAGCTTCCTTCTTCTGGAGCTCGGGATGCTTTTTCGACTCGAGCCGCCAGCCGTAGTTGTCCGTCAGATGCCAGTGGAAGACGTTGAACTTGTACGAGGCGAGCATGGCGATTACGTCTTTGATCGACTGGACGCTCTGGTAGTTGCGTCCGCAGTCCAGCATCAGCCCGCGGTATTTGAACTCCGGCCAGTCGTTTATGGCGCAGTCCGGTATCTCTCCGCCGTCCGCAAGCTTCTTGAGCTGCGCGAAAGTAGCGCGCGCATAACGCTTGCCCTCCTCGTCGCCGGCAAAGGATGGCTTCCCCCTGAGCACCGTCAGCTGGTAGGCTCCTGGCCCGACAGGCTGCTTGAGGCAGCCGTTGACGCCGCGCACGACCGTCCTCGGACGCGGCATCAGCTCGTCAAGGCAATCGGCATGCGCGCAAAGGCAAACTGCTCCTGCCGCGCAGGCAGACAGCACAACGGCAATCCCCCAAAGCGGACTGCGGGAATCTGAGCAATGTTTCATAAGCATTATTATAACACAATTCCGCTCAGGGAGCTTCGACAATGCCGGCGCTCATGGCCATTATGACGGCCTCGACGCGAGATTCCACGCCGAACTTGTCGTAGACGTGGCGAAGGTGGGCCTTGACTGTATCCATGGAAACATTGAACCGCTCGGCGATTTCGGTGTTGGAAAAGCCCTTGGCAACGAGTCGGAGCGTCTCCAGCTCGCGTTCGGAAAGGGAAGGACGCGTCCTCCTGTCCTCGTAGATCGCCATTATGCGCTGCGGCAGGAAACGCTTCCCCGCGGCTACTGTCCTGATTGCGGCATGCAGCCCTTCGCCGTTCTCGTCCTTGACCATATACCCCTTCGCGCCGAGGTTCAAGGCCCTGAAAATGTCCTCTTCGCAGTCGCTCGTCGTAAGCATCAGGACCTTTGCGCCCGGCACCTTGCGCATGATGTCCTCCAGTGCTTCGATTCCGTTTACGACCGGCATCCTGACGTCGAGAAGAACGACGTCGGGCTTGACCTGCGCGACAAAATCGCCGGCACCCGCGCCGCCGGAATGTTCGCCCGCAAACTCAAAGTCGTCCTCCATCGACAGCGAGTACTTGATGCCCATCCTGACGATGGCGTGGTCGTCTATTATCGCAACTCGTATCATTGAAAAACCTCCAGTTTTACGTACGTCCAGTCGCCTTTTTGGCCGAACGAAATAGTTCCGCCGATGCGGACTGCGCGCTCGCTCATGCCCGAGAGCCCGAAATGGCCCTCTGTCGGCCCTGGCGCGGCATTCCTGTCGAACGGCTTGCCGTCGTTCGCGATCGTTATCGAAAAGCCGCGAAGCGGGAGAGGGTCCGAGACGACGGCGGCGTTCTTGGCGTGGCCGTGCTTGGCCGCATTGGTAAGCGCCTCGCGCACGATGGCCAGTATGTCAAGCTTGCTGGCGGCGGAAAGGCCCAGAGGAATGCCGCGGAGCGCGGTTCTGACGGACACAAGACCTGAGACGGATATCTCCTTCGCAAGGCGTTTCAGCAGCGAGGCGAGGTTCGTTGAGAGGATGTCGTCGTCGCGCAGGTTCATTATCGTGTTGCGAGTCTCCGTCTTCGCCCTTGAAAGGACTTCCTTGGCAACTGCGATGGCCTTGCGCGCCTGGTTCGGCCTTGTGTCGAACGACCGCTCCGCGCCGTCAAGGACGATATGCGCGCAGGCAAGGTGCTGCTCGATCGTGTCGTGGAGGTCTGCGGCCATGCGCTTGCGCTCGTTGACTACGGCCGCAAGGCGCCCCTTCTCGCGCTCTGCGCGCAGGAACCTCACGAGGAGGAGCATCGCGAGGAGGACAAGAACCGCCGCCATGACCTTTAGAACGGCAAAAAGAAACAGCTCCGCATTGCGCATCCTGTATCCGGCGTCTGGAAGGATGTGGATATCGTTGCTGTCCTGAACGTAGATCGTGAGCTTCAGCACCTTTGGGATAATCGACGCTGCGCCTGAGAGGTCCAGCTCTAGGTTTGCGACTCCAGTGACATTCAGCATTGGCTTTGTGAAGTCCGCGTCGGCGAGCAGCCCCTTCCTCGCCCCTTCAAGGCACACCTCAAAGGAAAAGTCGCCGTCCTTCATAACAAACCCCTCGTCGCAGAATGACTCGAAGCGGCCCTTTGTTGAGACGAGAAGCCCGTCATGCTCTTCGTACAGCTTGCGCTCGTCGTTCCAGTTGTAGTTCAGGACGTCCAGTGCCCTGCGAACTACAGGCGACACCTCCATCAGGCCGTGTCCGTCAGATTCGCGGAAGCGTCCATCTACGATCCGCCCTATTCCGCCGACTATCCTGGGGAAGCCGACGACGTCGACGGTCGCTCCGTGACGCGGCAGGGAGCCGTCGGCTGTAATCACCTTGACACCCCCGTCGCCGTTCTGCACGAAGAAGAAACCGCCCGCGGGGCTGACGTATGTCACGACACCCGCAACATGAACGGCATGGGGCAGCGATTCGCTGGGCGTAAAGGACAGTATGTCCGCCATCTTGCACATGGGGGCGCTGAACGGATCATCGGGCGGCGGACGCAGCACCTTGCAGTCTTCCTTGTCACTGACGTTGAGGTGCATCGTTATGAACTGCGCGCGGCCGTTGAAGAAAGCCGTCCGAACGCCCGTAAGCTCAAGTTCCGAATCGACAAAGGGAAGCCATTCCTCAACGCTTCCAGGAACTTTTGCGTCTATGCATCCATCGCCGACGTCGAGGCGAAGAAGGACGGAATTGCGGACCTCCTCCCATTCCTGGTAGGCAAGAGGAAGTACGGCATTCAACGTCCCTCGCACCTTTGCGCGGCGGTTCTCGTTCCGCTTCGCGAAGAAATCTCCGAACGACGTTTCGTCGACAGGAGGGAGAGTCATTGCGCCGAGCCTGACGATTCTGTCCGCGAAAATGCCAGGCGCATAGGCCATTGGCGCGACGTTTCCGGAAACCGCCACAATGTCCCCAGGCTTCATCCCCGCGTCCGGCGCGTTTGGCGCATCGAAGTAGACAGCTGCGCCGTTGGGGTCGGCAACATCGGCGAGGAGCGCGGAGTTCTTCTGTCCGGACGAAACCAGCGTCACCACGCCTGTAACGGAAACCGGCACGGCTGACGAGGCCTCAGTCCTTGTCAAAGACCGGAAGTCGCTCGGGCTCGTCAGTGCGGCCAGCATTGCGATGAATGGGACGGTGTAAAGCGGCATACCTATTGTTTCTTCATTGAGCTAAAGAGGCAGCAGCACTTTGCGTTCGGCGGAGGTTATCACGCCAGATTCAACTTGCTTATCGAGGTAGCTCTTTAGCGCAGCGGACGACTTGGCGCAGAATTCGTCGCTTTCCTCCTTTGTGCAAAGCCCCTTCTCCGCTCGCTTGCGGGACCTGGCCATAGCCTTCTGCGCACCAGCGACCGCCCGCTTCACCGAAACGGGCACGCGCAGCAGGCCGACTTGTCCTCCGGAGCCTTGCCGAAGGAGGAAGTCCGCCGCAATGCGCCTCTGCTCCAACTCGGGGAAGATCGAAAGCGGCAGCTTTGCAACCTCCGACGAGTTTGAAATAGTTGTCGTATGCGCGTCAAGCGCGACGACCACCCCGGAAACCACATTGCCGGCGTGATTCGTGTAGGCTGGTTCCGCCATTGCAGAAGAAACTGCGATTATCACTGCCAAAACGGACATCTTGCGAAACTTCCTCATGACAAAACCTCGCCTTTCACCTTAGATTGCACCTGAGGCAAGAAGCTGGGCGGCAGCGCGAGCCTCGGCCTCCTTGTGCGTACCGGCCTTTGCCGTCGCGGAACCAATGCCCTCCACCGTCACCTCGACGGTAAAAACCGGCTGATGGGCCACACCGGCCGTGTCGACAAGACGGTAGACCGGATGGCGCGAAGGCGTCATGGACTGCGCGCGCATCTGAAGCTCGCCCTTTGGATTCGCCGACCAGCGTCCGCTTTCGGCGTTTGCGCAAAGCTCAAGCGCATTGAACACCTTCCTCGCGGCGTCAATCCCGCCATCCAACCACGCGGCGCCGACAATCGCCTCGACCGCGTCGGCAAGCGTCTTTGAGTTGGACGGCAACTCCCCCGCTCCCTTGTTGCGGCGAAGAAGCGGCGCGAGCCCGTGACGCGTCGCCGCGTCGCAGAGGGCGGGCGTGGACACCATGTGCGTGCGCCTGACCGTGAGCGAGCCTTCGGCAGCGCTCGTGTTCTCGGCGTAGACGTAGTCCGCGGCAAGAAGCCCGAGGACCGCATCGCCCAGAAACTCAAGACGCTGGTTGTCCTTCGCGCTCGGCGTGCTCATTCGAAACGCAGGGGTGGTAAGCGCCTCCTGCAGCAACGCAGGGTTGGAGAACGTATAGCCGAAGATCGACTTCGGCGCCGTCTGCTTGGCTTCTTCCTGCTTCATATCCTTCTGGGCGTTTCGATTCCAAGAAGCTGAAGCCCCTTTGCAAGCGTTGCTCCGAAGAGCGAGCAAAGGCGAAGGCGAGACGAACGGACAGGCTCCTCGCTTTTGAGGATCGGCGAGCTCTGGTAGAAGCTGGAGTAGAGCTGCGCGGTCTGGAACAGGTAGTCAGCCAGAACGGACGGCTTGTACGCCTCGGCTGCGCGAACCACTGCGCCAGGGAATTCAAGGAGCTGGAGCGCAAGTCGCTTTTCTGCCTGCGTGGAAAGCGCAAACGGCACCTTTGAAAGCAGCTCGGGCGTTGTCTCCGCCTTGTCCAAAAGCGAGCAGACGCGCGCGTACGCGTACTGCAGGTAAGGCCCGGAATTACCCTCCAGCGCAAGCGCCTTGTCCCAGCTGAAGTCGATGTCCGTTATCGGGTCGTGCGAGAGGTCCGTGTACTTCACCGCGCCGTAGCCGATCTGCTCGGCGAGCTTGATGTCGTCATCCGTGGGCAGGGGTCCGGGGCCGCCAGAGGCCCCGTCCGTTCCCCGGCGCGACATCACGATCGCGAGCGAGCGCTTCACGGCCTCGGAGAGGAGCTCGTCGAGCTTGATTAGGTTGCCCTCGCGCGTGGAGATGGCCTTTCCCTGGAAGCTCATGAGGCCGAAGGGAACGTGGACGAGCTTCACGCCGGTGTAGCCCATTTTCTCCGCGATGGAGAACCACTGCTTGAAGTGGAGCTGCTGGCGCGCGTCCGTGACGTAGATGATGCGCTCGGGCGAGTATTCCTCGACGCGCATCTTGACGCAGGCGAGGTCGCTCGTCGTGTAGTTGTAGCCACCGTCGGACTTGCGTACGATCGCGACGCCGAGCTTCTCGTCCTCCAGGTTGACAACGAGCGCGCCTTCGGATTCGACGGCCAGCCCCATCTCCTGGAGCTTGGCGACAACCCCCGGCATCGTGTCGTTGTAGTACGACTCGCCGCGGTACGTGTCGAACTTCACGCCGAGCTTTTTGTACATGCGCTCGAACTCGCCGATGGAAATCTCTATGAAGCGCTTCCAGAGCGCCAGGTTCTCCGCATCGCCCTGCTGAAGCTTCACGAGCTCAGTCTTGCAGGCCTCCTTCCACACGCCGTCCTCCTCCTTCGCCTTTGCCGCGGAAAGGACATAGCACTTCTCGAGGTTGGCGACGGTGAGGTTGCTGCGCTCGTCGTCCGTAAGCAGCTCGCGGTAGCCCTTGATGAGGATGCCGAACTGCGTCCCCCAGTCGCCGAGATGGTTGTCGGCGATGACTTCGTAGCCGAGCGAGCGGAAGATGCGGTCGATCGCGCATCCAATGACGGTCGAGCGGATGTGCCCGATGTGCATCTGCTTGGCGGCGTTGGGGGAGGAATAGTCGATGACTACGCGCTTGCCCGCGCCCGTCTGCGGAATCGCGCACTGCGGGCGGGAGGACATGTCGGAGAGGGAGGACGCGAGCCAGTCGAAGGAAACCGTCATGTTGAGAAAGCCAGGCCCCGCAATCTCGACCTTCTCGAAACAGGACAAGTCGAGGCAGTCAACTACCTTCTGCGCCGCCTGGCGGGGATTCATGCGGACCTTCTTCGCAATCTTGAGCGCGTCGTTGCACTGGTAGTCGCCAAAGCGCGGGTCTGTCGCAGGGAGAACGCGGACTGCCGAGCAGTCCTCTTCGGGGAAAGCCTTGGTGAACGCGGCCTTAACAATTTCGTCTAGTGTCATCTTTCTGTGTTCCGTTCGTTGGTTAAAGGAAATTATATCATAAAATCGCCCCCCTGAGGGGAGCGACTTTACATGCTGACTACGGCCAACGCATTAAAAGCCGATCCTTCCCCTTCGGGGCTCCTGGATCTTTTTTAATGCGTTGGAAGTGTCTCAGCAACCAGCAGCCGTATCCGCCCCTAGCGGGGGCGCCCGTTTATAGGGCGCAACCCCCGAGCCATGCTCGGGGCGAGCA
>SUWC01000143.1 GCA_015061665.1 Lentisphaerota bacterium | reverse complement strand
TGATGCTCCGCCAGGCTCCGAAGGAACATCTTGCGATGATCGAGAAGTGGATCAAGTTCTCGCAGGACCATCGCGACACTCTGCTGCACGGCAAGTTCACCCCGCACCATCCGGAGCTGCTGTATCCGGTGGTCGAGGCGGAGAGCGAACGCGAATTGATCATCGGCCTCTACGACGACGGACGCATCCTTGACGTTCCCGCGGACAAGAAGACCATCGTCATGAACGCCTCCGGAGCGGACTCGTTCGTCATCCGCCGCGGCGGGAAGATCTCCACGGTCGCCTGCAGGTCCGGCGACTGGACCGAGCTTTAGAATTGAAATCTTATGAAGACAAGATGCATAGCTGCATTGGTTCTGTCCGCCGCGTGCGCGGCGGTTGCTAATGGAGAGATAACAGCGCCAACGGCGATGCCGATACAGCGCACGCTGAACGCACTCGAAAAGTCCACAGCGGCCAATCCGGCGCATGTGAGGATGCTGTTCTACGGGCAGTCCATCGTGGAGCAGGGCTGGCACACGAACATCGTGCGGCAGCTGAAGGAACGGTATCCGACTGCAATCCTCGAGGTCGAGAACCGCGCGATAGGCGGCTTCACTTCCCCTGACCTCATCAGGACGGCTGAGAGCGATCTCTATCCGTACTATCCCGACATCCTCTTCTTCCATGTCTACGGCTCGACCGAGAAGTACGAGGCGATAATCCGCAAAGTGCGCGAGACGACGACGGCGGAAATCGTCCTCTGGACGAGCCATCTCGACAAGAAAGAGGCCGAGTCGCGCGAATCGATAGAGCAACTTCTTGCCGAACCCGACGGACGCTCAAAGGCGATCAAGGACATCGCCGCGCGGTACGGATGTCTCTTCGTTGACCTCCGGAAGAAATGGTGCAAGATGATGCTCGAAACAGGCAACACTTGCGATGTGCTGCTGAGGGACGGAATACACATGCGTTCCGACGGGCCTGCGTTTGGCTACTATTCTAATTTCATCGCCGAGGAACTTGTCCGCGTCCCTGAAACAAACGGCGAGCCCAAGTTTAGCGGGACGATCACCGAAATCCCCGTCACCGACAACCGCGTCAAATCTGCCGCGGACGGTTCACTGCGCCTTGAATTTGAAGGAAACCGCGTCGTCGCCGTTTCCGACGGAAGCGGCGTTGGCGAATCTCGCATACTGCTTGACTGCGAACCACCCCAGGAATATCCCGACATGTATTTCACGACGCGGCCGTCGAAGTTGCTATCGTGGATGCCGATGATCAAGCACGTTGAGATCGCGCCCGACGGTGCGGGGCCTCTTGTCGAGGACTGGACACTTACATACATCGACGGCACTATGCCGCTTGGCGACCCGATACACTACAAGGTCGAGGGAAGCGTCTCTGGCTTTGACGGCGAGGGCTGGAATACGAACGACTTCAGGTCCGCGTCTGGACGCGTCGTCATAAACAAGGCCGACTTCCATACGTGGCAATACAGGTATTTCATCAAGGAGGGACATGGCGACAAGGCGCGTGATTCCGTCCCTGGCCAGAAGATTACCTGGTCTGTGAAGCCGCTTTTCGCAGATCCGTTCGCCCCAGGCGCTGCAGAGACGCGCACGACGCTCGTCCAGAACTGCGCAAACGGACGGCATTTGCTCTCGATAAGACCGCAGGCCGGCAGCAAGGTCGGCGTAAAGTCCTTCATCGTATACACTCCAGCAAAGAAAAATAACACGAAATGAAATACATCGCAAAGCTTGCATTCGTCTTTGCCGCCATCTCCATCTCTGCGTTTGCAACCGAGACGGAAAATGTTAGGTTCAGGATCATCAAGGCGCCGGGTGCGCTAAAAGTCGACGCCGACTCCTCGGATTGGGATCTGTCGGGTTCGATATTCTGCTGCCTCGACGTCGGGCGCATCACCGGCGATCCTTCCGGTGCGTTCTCGGTGGAGCGCATCTACTGGAGCAACAAGGCGACGGCGCTCATGAGCGATCGTCCTACGCAGGCGGGGGTGGAACCTCGGCTTTGGGGGAAGGCAAAAGTGGAGTGAGGGGTTCAAAGTTGAAAGTTCAAAGTATTAGAGTTTAAAGTTTTTATGAAAACAAAAAAGAAATATGTATTGGCATGTGCATCGCTTGTGCTTGCACTGTCCTTCTCGGCAGGGGCGGAAAGCTATGCCTGGCGAGGTTTCCACTTTGACGAGGCACGACATTTCTTCGGCAAGGAGACGGTCAAGGATTATCTTGACCACATGCATCGCCTTGGTCTGAACAGGTTCCATTGGCATCTCGCCGACGACCAGGGCTGGCGTCTTGACGTGCCCGGATTCCCCGAGCTCGTGAAATATGGCGCCGCGCGCGCCTCTACGCCGCTTCCCGGAGACGAACAGAAAAGCGACGGCAAGCCCTACGGCCCGTTTTTCTACACGCCGGAAGACATTTCGGAGATTGTCTTGTATGCGGCGGAGCGCGGCATCGAGATCGTTCCCGAGATAGAGATTCCAGGACACTGCCGCGCGCTTCTCGCTGCTCATCCCGAGTTCTCGTGCGCCGGCGACTTGAAGCGGGAGCCATGGAACGTCTGGGGAGTCTGCGAAGACGTCATCTGCGCCGGAAACGAGGAAGCGCTTGCATATTACGAGCGAGTCATCGACGAGGTCATGAAGATGTTCCCATCCGTCTATTTTCACATCGGCGGCGACGAATGCCCGAAGACCCGTTGGAAAGCATGCCCGAAATGCCAGGCGCGCATCAAGGCGCTCAAGTTGAAGGACGAGGAGGCGCTTCAGGGCTGGGTGACGACACGCATGGTGCGTCATATCGCGAGCAGGGGCAAGCGGGCGATCGGCTGGGACGAGGTTCTCGCCGGGGGAGAACTTCCGGCCGGCACGATCATCCAGTGCTGGCGCGACAAGAAGTATGCCGCAGAAGCGGCGAAACGCGGTCATGAAGTAATCGTCTCTCCCACTGAATACACCTATTTCACCCTTGCCGAGGGCTTGCCGGGAGACCCCTACAAGTATCGCGGTTGGACGGGAGGCGAATTTCTCCCGGCCGCCAAGATGCGCCTTTTCGATCCGCTCGCCGGAGTGCCGACAAAATACCATGACAAGGTGATCGGCGGCGAGTGCTGCCTGTGGAGCGAATTCGTCCACGACCGCAAGGAACTCGACTACAAGGTTCTGCATCGTCTGCCGGCCTTCGCCGAGGCAATGAAGAACAACAGGTACTGACTATGTGCGACAATAAAGGAAATCACATGAAATACAGTGCAAGACTTGCATTCGTCTTTGCCGCCATCTCCATCTCTGCGTTTGCTACCGAGACGGAAAACGTCAGGTTCAGGGTCATAAGGGCGCCTGGAGCTGTCAATGTCGACGCAGACTCCTCGGATTGGGATCTGTCGGGTTCGATATTCTGCTGCCCGGACGTCGAGAAGTTCCGCACGAGCTATGCCGTGTGGATTTCCGCGATGTACGACAAGGACAACCTGTACTTCTTCTTCCGCTGGCTTGACGCGACGCCGATGAACAACCCTGGGCTCGCGGGAAGCGACTATCCCTGGCAGGGCGACTGCATGCAGGTGCGACTCGCGACGAGCCCGCAGTCCAAGACCGCCTTCAACGGGCTCAGGCACAACACCGACGTGTCGCGGCTTCCGATGAAGTTCGCGCACTTCGAGTTCTGGCGCGACCGCAACGCCACGGCAGCCGCAAGCGCGACGCTCGCCTTTGCCGCGCAGCCGAAGGGCGAGGACGTGTTGTCGAAGGGCGTGAAGGAGGCGTTTGCCGAGATCCCCGGCGGCTACGCCCAGGAAGTCTCGATACCGTTGTCGCTTGTCTGCGCCGGCGCGTACCGTCCCCAGGCGGGCGACAGGATGCTGCTCACGTTCGAGCCCAACTACCGCACTAACGGCGACCAGCGCCTGACCACGAAGGAGTTTTTCCGCGAAGGCATGGAGCCTGACCGCGTGATGACGTTCATGCGCGCCGACGTGTGGGGGCTTGCGGAGTTCGTCGACAAAGGCGGCGCGCCTCAGCCGCTCCGCCTTGCGGGCGGAAGGACGCTTCCCGTCTCGATGAAGAACGGGATGCCCGAGGTCGACTGGAGTTCCCTCAAGGCAGTCAAGGCGAAGCCCGGCTTCAAGCCGATCAAGTTCAAGCTTGACGAGCCGGCGAACGTCTCTGTCATCATAAAGAACGCCACGGGCGATGTCGTGGCCTGGCCGCTCAACAACCAGCCGCTTCCAGCTGGCGAAAACGAAATTTTCTGGAACGGACTCGACGCCTGCTACGACACGCATGTGGGAAATCCCGTGCCGGCCGGGACATACACTTGGGAAGGCCTTGCACACAAGCCGCTTCACATTGAGTTGCAGGGTTGGGCACACGCCGCAGGCCCCAATCCCTACGACTTCGCAGGCGGCGGCTGGGGCGGCGATCACGGCGATCCGTGCGCAGTTGCGTGCGACGGAAATCAAGTCTACATGGGCTGGCATCGCGCCGAGGCAGGGCAGGCGGTAGTTGCCGCAGATCTCGAAGGCAACATGGTCTGGCACCACAAGCGCGGCGGCTTCGGCTCTGCTCGTGCGCTTGCCGTTGACGGCG
>SUWC01000142.1 GCA_015061665.1 Lentisphaerota bacterium | reverse complement strand
TAGGCGACTGGCATTATGTCGCGTATTCCAAGCTTGCGGTCCGGGCCTATCGCAAGCGCGTCGAGCGAATACGCGGCCTCGCCCCATCTGTAGAGACAGCCGTCGTAGCTTGTGAACAACCGCCACAGTCCGTCGCCAGCGCTCTCCACTCCGCAACCGTCAGGCAAGTCGATCGCCGCGAGAAGCCCGGCAGTGCCTTCGGGCGAAAAGACATACCCGGCGCCGGCCCCTTCGTCGACGAGTTCTTCGGCATCGACGATCTTGGCAGGCGATGCCGCAGTTCCGGCTCCCTGCGTCCCGGTCAGAGAGTGTCGGACGGTTGCCGTCACCTCTTCTGCAAGAGGCAGTTGCGTTCTGCGTCGAAGAGTCCAAAGCCCGCCGCTCGACGGCGTCCAGGATGTCGAAGCGACGGTCGATTGAGATTCAGACGAATCGACGGCCGTAACCGTGTCGCCTGTACTGCGCCAAAGCGAGACAGGCATATCTCCGGCCTCCTTGATTGCAACTGTGTCGCCCATCGTGTCAAGAGCATACGAGCAGGTCCCCGAAACTGCTTCAGGCGTCTCATCCGCCCACACCGCACCGCTGGCAGCACATGCAACGGCAAGAATCGCATATCGCATTTTCATGGCAAAGTTCCTCCGACAAGTGGTGAAAGCACGGCGCTTCAGTCGACGATCCAGAATACACGAAAGCCGCGATGTGAATCGCTTCCTGAAGGGGCTGCGCTTCCGCGGATGCCAGCCCTAAAGTTACCAGACTGGGACGAGGAATAAGCATCCCACGACGCACCGCCGCGATGACGTCGTTTTGTCGATGAATTCCATGCGGGGATGAAGGTTCCGGCGTTCTTTGCATAGGATGCGCTGTCGTCGTCAAGGCACCATTCATACACGTTGCCGCACACATCGTAAAGCCCCCAGGCGTTCGGCTTCTTGAGACCGACGGCTCCAGTCATGTTGCCGAAATCGTTATTCGAAATCACATAGTGGCTTGCATCAGTGTCATCCCACCCCGACCAATAGAAAGTTCCAGCGTTTCCGGCGCGAATCGCGATTTCCGCCATGACTTCGGTAGGGAGGTCGAATGAAAACCTGTTGCCTGTGATATACATGAGGCGTTGGAAGAAGTTGCCCGTATTTGCCTCCGCAACCTGCGGAATGGCAGTGGTCGGAGCGAAGTCGTCCGTATTCCCCTCCGGGCGGCGCAGGGTGTACCAGGAGACATTCTCCACTGGGCGGAGGTTCACCGTATTGCCAGTCTTCTGCGTCTTGCAGCCCGACGGGTTGGAACCGACGATTTTTTCGTATTGATACTGCGTCACGGGGAAGACGCCCGCATAGAAGGGTCGGTCGGTCGTCTTCGTTCCCATCGCACCGGAGCCGGAATAATTGTCGCCGACCGTGTAAGTGCCAACAGGTATCTTGCGAAGAACCATCCTGTTTGTCTTGTAGCTGTCATCCGAGTTGTAGCGCGAATTGGAGTCGGCCTGAGTGGCGAGAAGCCCCTCAAAAGAAACCGACGTCGCGGAATTGGTTGAGTCGAGATCGATGACCATGTAGTCGTCGCCGCTCGGCGCGTCGGCGGAATAGACTGCGGCGGACATCGTGCAGTTCGCGCACTTTACCCCAGCGGGGGCAGTCCACGTCACGGTGTGTCTGCCCGTGTTCGCACTCGCGCCAACGTCATGGACTCCGTCGATGGTGTATGTTTTGCCGTCTATCACAGTCGTGAAAACGATTTTTCGGTACTTTGCCGGTTGTGCCGCGACATCCTGACCGCCATCCACTAAATAGGTGATGTCGACCTTGTTGTTCCACGGCCAGCGCTGGACGACGCTCTCAACCGTTATGGTCGTGTCGGGAAAAGCGCCGAAAGCCATTGCCGAGGCGATAAGTGCGCAAAGCCCCCCCCTGTGGATTGATCCTATTTTGCGAATATCCATCACTGGACCTCCTTCTTTTGGTGTAGTTTTTCGTGTAAGAACGGTGCAATGATACATCAAATGCGGCCTTGATGCAAGTACAAAACCGTAAACCTCAATTATACCTAAATTATTCGCCTACAAACTCTCGCCAGGGATGAAGTTCCAGTGTATCTTCGGCGGCCGAGCCCTACGGCCTTCGAGAACGGCGATAGCATAGTCGGCCACTGCGTCGCCATACGACACCGGGTCGTTTTCGATGCGTGCGACAGATGCACCAAGGATCGGTTCGTTCCCTTTGTTTGAATACGAAACAATGCGAACGTCCTGCGGGATGCGGAAACCAGCCTCGACAATGGCGACGATGCCGCCAAAGGCGAAATAGTCGTCATCGAAAAGGATTACATCCGGCGGATTGTTCCTGTGGCGCTCTTCGGAGAAATACTTGGCAACCGACCTGTAACCGCACGTCTTGACGTCCGAAAGCCGCCATGCACCATAGTTCTCCCATTTGCACATGACGCTTTGAATCGCAATTCCTGCGTCAAGCAGCACTTTCTTGAAGCCCCTGTCCATCGCTCGTTCGTAGTCAAACTCTAGCACACGTCTAATGCGCCGCTGATGCAACGCCTTCACAAGATCCAGAACGCACTTCCCGAAGTCTTCTCGTATCACGGCGCAAGCGTTTGGAAAATTCCTCGTGTATCCGTTGAGAATGGCATACGGGACCCCCGCCTTGTCATACACGGCGGCGACCTGGCCCATGCCAACGTAGTCCACTGCGAAGTCAAGGCCGCGCTCGACATGACGCACCAGCGGAGAGATGTCGCAACTTCCATCATTCGCGGCGTCGATTATTATCGGAGAAAAGCGCCAGCCAGCCTCCTCGAAGCGTCTTGCAAGACGAACGGAAAGCATCTGCTGGAAGTAGGCCGCAGTCTGGCCCATCGCGACAAACGCTACACTTCCCTTCCAGCTACGGCACGCCTTCTCGGTGGCGAATGCGCCAACGTGCTGCTTGACCGCTACAAGGCCTTCTCCGCGCAACTTGTGAAACGCGGCGCGGACGGCGAACTCGCCCGCCCCGAACCGCCTGCGCAGCTCGTCTACGGACGGAAGCGCCTTGCCAGCGCGATAGCGTCCGCCCACCAGCTCGCCGCGCAGCTCATCGGCTATCTCGTCGGATATGCATCGTTTCATCTGCCGCGAATCATACCACAAACGTCCGCCCGAATGCAAGCGCACATGGGCGGAAACTTGAGGGACAGGCCCCACGAAAGGCCCATTTTACAAGGGGTTTGCGTTTCTCGTCGCCGTCGGCGCTCATGGCACCATTGCCAGCAGCTTGGCGATCTCCTTCGCGTCGCGGGTGGTGTAGGAAGCGACGCGACGGCCGAGGCAGTTGATGTACGATCCTACGCGGCGGTTATGTTTCAGGGCACTGGCGATTTCGCGCCGAAGACCTGTACGGGGCTGACTTTGCGGTTGCCGCCAGCGAGGACGGACACGCCGCCGAGCTTGTGGCCGTCACGCTCGTAGCGATACTGTAAAGCCTTGATGCGCTGTCCGAAGCGATTCCGCACGAGATCGAAGATCGCATCCGCATGAACGCACACGTTCTCCAAATTCGGATAATAGGCGCGAACGGCCATCGGGCACAGGAATGCAGAGCCGACCCAGTCCGCAAGCTGCAACATGGCGTGGTTCTCGCTATGGCCGAAAAGCGGCAACTCGGCAAGGTAATCGTAACCCGTGCCGTGTGCGCTGAACTTCAAGGTGAAGATGCCATGTGCAACTGGGACGTTCTTTACCTTGTTTCGGCTGTCGAGAATGAAAATGCCCTGTTCGTTCTCATGCTGAAGCTTGTCTTCAAACGCCATTGTAAGACGCTGGATTGCCGCAGGATAGACGGACGAGCCGTTGAACGCCGCGTTTGGCTCCTTCAGGTAAATGCGAGAGACGATCTGCACATGATGCTGTTCCATCAGGCGCAACAACTGTTCCATGAAACCGATCACATGACGCTTGGCGTCGTGAGTTCCTTCACGAAGAGAACGCCGCAAGTTCGCGCCTTTCACCTCGACCTTCAGCCAGTCGTGCCAATGCGTCAACCCATTGCCGTAGGCCGGGAAGAACCGCTTTTTGAGATCGATGATTGCCCGCGTCAGCTGTTTCAAGGATGCCTGCTTGACCATCACGGCGGAAATCAGGAACACCGGCTGCGTGTTCCGTTCGGACGGAACCAACACGCCAGTGTCGCCAGATTCATCGACATAGCATATCAACATTCGCAGTCTCCAAAAACAACAGCGGCGGCACCTTGCGATACCGCCACTGGACTCGCCGCCTGTCACCAGCACGGCATTGGTTAAAAAACTGCTTGTATTATAGCACATCGCCCCGGGTGATTCAAGGGGGTGTCGAGATTTTCTCAACATGTTGTTTTTGTAGAATCACGGATGTGGGATGGTTGCGTCGGAATCGTTCTTGGATTCGACACGAAGGATGGTGAGTTAGGGTTGGTTGGGTTGTGGGCGCGTGGTTGAGGAGTGGTTGTTGAGTGAAGGTGCAAGTTGCGGCGGGAAGTGAGGCGTGGGAGCGAAGGTCCGAGCGAGGGGATACGGCGTATTCGCCGAGGGCTCCCCGAGGAGGAGCCTTCGGCCACCGCCGTTTGCATAGACGAAGGGCGCGGCAAATCTGCAATCAGTGACGGCGCTCCGATGTTCCCGGGATGCCAAGGATGGCGCGGTACTTCGCGACCGTCCT
>SUWC01000141.1 GCA_015061665.1 Lentisphaerota bacterium | reverse complement strand
GTTTGGCGAGAAGGGCACGCCGGCGTACGACGCGATGGTTGAGGCAGTGAAGCTCCGCTACCGCTTCATGCCGTATCTCTACTCCACGGCGCGCTGGGTGTCGAAGGACGGCGGCACGATGATGCGTCCGCTCTTCGCAGAGTACCGCGCAGATCCCGGAACGTGGGAGGTTTCGGACCAGTTCCTCTTCGGAACCGAGCTGATGGCCGCGCCTGTCGTGCGCTACCGCGCTGGCCAGAGGCGCGTGTATCTTCCGGCAGGGACGAAATGGACGTCGTTCTTCGACGGACGCGTCTTCGAGGGCGGAAGGTGGATAGCTGAGGACGTCTCGCTAGACACGATTCCGCTCTACGCGAAGGCTGGGGCGATCGTTCCGATGGGCCCTGTCATGCAGTATGTCGACGAGGTGAAGAATCCAGTTGTCGAGATCATGGTCTTCCCTGGAGCGGACGGATCGTTCACGCTGTACGACGATGCTGGCGACGGCTATCAATACGAGAAGGGCGAGTTCAGCGAGATTCCGCTCAAGTGGGACGACAAGTCGAAGACGCTCTTGATAGGTGAACGGAAGGGATCCTATCCGGGGATGGCCGCTGAGCGCGTGTTCACGGTCGAACCTTGCGGCTGCGAGGCGAAGTCCGTCAAGTACTTCGGCAGTCCCGTCGAAGTCCGCTTCTGAGTCACGGGCAGAAGCGAGTCGGTTAGTGTGGCGATTCGCCGCTGAATAATAAATCGCCGAAGACGGGGAGGGCGTGGCTGTAGAAGCGGTGCCAGCCCTCGCAGAGCACGGGGACAGACCCCGCATTGCGGCTGCGGGGGCAGTCCCCGTTGCAGAAGTCGCGGAATTCGCACGCGCCGCACTTCGCTGGTAGTCCGACGCATTTCGCGTCGGCAAATTCGCGCCGCGTCTTGCATTCAGACATCGCCTCCCATGTGTCGGTCATGACGTTTCCTAGCCTGAGGTCGGGCCTTACGTGGAAGTCGCAGGGATATACGGAGCCGTCGTGTTCGACTACCAGGTAGTGGCGGCAGTGAGTCGACGCGGTGCAGTTCGTCGGCGGCCTGCCCAGCAGCTGCGACATTATGGAGTCAAAGAGCCTTATCGAAATCTCGTGCGTGTCGCGCTTCACCCATTCGTCGAAAAGCCCGCAGAGAAAACCGCCCCATTCCTCGCCTGTTATCGCCGAGGCGGGGTCGGGACCCGTGCATTCGATGTACTGGTGGAATCGGGTGAGAAAGTTGTCTCGCAGGAATCTGTACGTCTCGACGGGATTGCGCACGTTTGCCTTTGAGACGACAGTGAGGATGTTGTATTGCGCGCCTTCGGCCTCGAGATGTCGGATCCCGCGGACGGCCGCCTCGAAGCTGGACTTCCCGTCCGTGCCGACACGCGCTGAATTGAGCTGCGGAGGACCGTCGAGCGAAACGCCCACGAGCCAGTCGCGCCGCGCGAAGCGCCGGGCCATATCGCGCGTGACGAGCGTGCCGTTCGTCTGCACCGCGCGGACCTCGAGCGGTGCTGCGTCGATCATGTCGAGCACCCAGTCCGGGGCGAGAAGCGGTTCCCCGCCCTGGAGCGTCACGCATTTTTCGCCGAAGGGAAGCGCCGTGTAGGTTTCGAGGGTCCGCTCGAGGACGCGCCTGTCAATGACGCCCCCGCTGTGCCGCTTGTAGAAGCAGTAGCCGCAGTTCAGGTTGCAGCTCCCTCCGACGGGCTTGAGCAGCAGCGGGAAAGGCGTCATCGTCATTCGGTCAGCGCCCGACGCGCTTCATCGTGTAGCCGTTGAACTTGTCGGTGTTGTAGAGCGGCTGCGCGGGGTCGACCGTGAGCCCCATCGCCTTGCGGATCGCGAGGAAGTCCTTGACGGAGTTTTCCCCGACCTGCTGGAGCGGAGCGCCGTGTCCGGACGCAAGGAGCAGCACCTGGCAGTAGGCGTCGGCGTTCTCGGCGAACCACTCCGCCTCCTCGACGTCGCGACCGCCGCAGACGATGCCGTGGTTCTCCATGAAGACGACGTTGCACTTCTTGGCAGCCTCGGCGACGTTTGCGGCGACCTCGTCGGTTCCCGGGGTGCCGTAGGGCGCGAGCGGAATCTGGTTGAGGAAGATGTCCGCCTCAGGGTTGATCCCGTTCGGGGGGACGATTCCGGAGAACAGGAAAGCGTTGCAGTGCGGCGGGTGGCAGTGCATGCAGGCGTTCATTCCGCTCGCCTTCATCATGGCGATGTGGACGCGGACTTCGCTCGTGCGCGGACGGTATCCGCAGAGCTGCCCTGCATTCATGTCGACAAGGCAGATGTCCTCGGGCTTCATGAACCCCTTGCAGCAGAGCGTGGGCGTGCAGAGAATCAGGTCTTCGCCGACGCGCACGGATATGTTGCCGCCGTTTCCGTCCGTGTAGCCCTTGTTGTATATGCGGCGCCCCATCTCGCAGATCTGCTCCTTGAGCTTCATGATCGGCTCGGAGACGAAGAACGCGTCGAGCTCCTCGCGCGTCTGCGGCTGCGGTCCGCTCTTCCAGTCGTAGACCCTGTTGACGAGCGGCGGATTTATGTACAGTTCCTTGTTCATTGTTTGTTTCCTCTTTCTTACGCGCCCTTGGGCGCAGATCAGTTAGCCCTCTGGCGGAGAATCTCGTACATCGTGACTGCTGCGGCGACGCCGGCGTTGAGCGACTCGAAGCCTCCGGGCATCGGGAGTTCGGCGATGAAGTCGCAGTTTTCGCGCACGAGGCGCGAAAGCCCTGCCCCCTCGGCGCCCACGACGAGCGCGCAGCGCCCCTTGAAGTCGACGTCCGTGTAGACACGAGCGTCTTCGCCCCAGTCTAGCCCCGTGAGCCAGCAGCCGGCGTCCTTAAGGTCCTTCATGGCGCGGACGATGTTGACGACGTGGGCGACCTTGATGTGCTCCGCGCCGCCTGCGGAGGCGCGGCACGCGGCTGGCGTGATGCCGCACGCGCGGTCCTCGGGTATGACGACGCCCGTCGCGCCGACGGCGCACGCCGTGCGCAGGATCGAGCCGACGTTCTGCGGGTCCTCGAGATGGTCGAGCACGACGACAAGCGCGTTTTCGTTCTCTTCGACCTCTGCGAGGAGCTCGTCGAACCCGACGTATGGGTAGCCGGTCGTCTTGAGTGCGACGCCCTGGTGGTGCCCGAAGCGCGTCAGCTTGTCAAGCTGGTCGCGGTCCATAGTGCGGATCACGAGGCGGCGTGCGCGCGCCTCGTCCCTGATGCGCTTGATCTGGTCGTCCTCCTCCGGAAAAGCCGGCGGCAGGACGATTTCGCTTGCCGTGCGGCGTCCGGCCGCAAGCGCCTCCTCGACGGGGTTGCGTCCGAAAATCCATTCGCCGCCCGAGACCATTTCCCTCGGGCCCTTCTTCTGGTGACGTGTGTTCTGATAGTTTCCCATAGATGAAATTATAGCATAAATCGCTGCGGAGTTGCTGGCAATTCACTTTGCATTCGCTTCCCGCGCGCGCTCCCGATTTGATGCGCCTCGGACGAAGTTTTCACCTGCTTCGCAGATAGCCGCGAGGCGGTTGGAATGTTTGCGTCCCCCGCATTGGCCTCGGGAAGGGCCCACCACCCACCTCGCGAGCAGACCTCCTCCCTCTTGTCCAAAACGGGCTTTACGCCACGGAGTCCAGCCTTTGCGGTCTCTGAGGGAAAGGTCGCGTCGCAGGCGGATGAACGGCTAAACTTGCAGGGGGTTGCGTCGCTCCGCGACGCAACAAGGGCGAGCGTTAGCGAAGCCCCGTCTGCGATGGTCTGTGGTTAAAATACCCCAAACTGTAACGCGGCTGGAAGCCGCGTCTCCAAATTATCCCTCTTCCCATTCCCCATTGGCTGTTTCCTCAATTTCGTAATTCCATTCCCCATTCCCCATTCCCCTGAAAAGGGTCCGCTCCGCCGTGTCCAACGCAAAGTTGTCTAATTTCAGGGGTGCGAAATTAGACAACTTGCCAGATTTCGGAACATTTGCTAAACTTTCCGTCAATTGCTTAACGGCAAGGTTGAAACGATGGAAAGAAACATAGCATATAAATCGATAGAAAAAGTAGCCAAACTGATGTCAACAGGGCTGGAGTGTCCGTTTTGACTGGGGGAAGCGGCGTCCCGCCGCTTCTGAAACGAAGAACTCTTTCGTACTGTCTTAAAGCGGCGGGACGCCGCTTCCCCCAGTCATCTCGGCACTATCTGCCACGCGGCTCACCATCCCACCTGAAGGCGTGGCGTTCGGCGAGATAGCCGCAGGGGAGGCCGCGCCGAAGTCTTTTGCATGATCTCTTGCGTTGTTGCAGGATCACAGGATGGGTGATGGTAGCCGTTTGGGGTATATACTTCAGACGGTGAAAATGAGATAATGGAGACAGATATGAAAAGTCGATTTTCATTTAGGTTTCTGGTGTCCGCGGCGGCAGCGATGCTCGCGCTTTCGGCTTTTGTGCGTTGTCCGCTTTTCGCTGACGATGCTGTCGGCGTCGTGCAGGTCGGCCCCACGACGAACGACGTCACGACCGCACAGATGCCTTTCACGCCGATGGGGGAGTCAAAATTACAAAACTGGCAGTTGCGCATGGTGATTTAGTTTGGAGGTTCATCCACGACCATCCGCAGGGATAGTGCGCGGTCTGACTGGAGTTCTTCCTTGAATGTCTGGGAGTTTGTGACGCCTCGCCTGGCCATGAACACGAACGCCG
>SUWC01000028.1 GCA_015061665.1 Lentisphaerota bacterium | reverse complement strand
AGAACGAATTTTTGATGCGTTGGAAGTGTTTCAGCAGCCAACAACCAGTGATCAGCGCCCAATCCGGGCGGTCGTGGCGCGCATCTTGGACTTTCAGGAGGTGTCCAAGGCGCATTCATCGGGCGCGGCCGATTTGTTGCCCCTAGTATGTCCTAGGGTCGCACTCGACGCGCCACGACCATTCGGATTGGACACTGCGCTGCTGGCTGCTGGCTGCTGGTTGCTGAGACACTTCCAACGCATTAAAAAACGATCCAGGGGCCCCGAAGGGGAAGGATCGGCTTTTAATGCGTTGGCCGTAGAGCTATTGTCATTCGAACTTAAGGCCGAGGGGCCTGAAGCCCGGCGCGGACTTCTTGACCGCAAAGCGGATGACGCTTGCGCCAGCTGGGACCGTCACCCTGCCTATTGTCACTACGCGCTTCTCCTGCGCCTGGATCAGCTCGCACGCCCTGGGCTTGCCGCCGTCGGACGCGATCACGACCTCCGCCCTTCCGTGGGACGTATAGACCAGGCTCACCTTCATCTCCTTCGCCTCGGGTGATGTCACCGTGTAGAGCGCCCAGTCTCCGTCGGACCAGCGGCCTTTCTGCTTATGGCGGTGGGTGCGCGGACGATCCTCAAGGGGATAGTAGTCCCAGTCGGTGATCCGTATAACGCCAGGGAGCTTGTGAGCGCCCGAGACGCGCCTGCCCTTCACCCAGGTGACGGGATCGCCGCGCATCCACTTAGTGCGCGTCTTCGTGAGCGTTCCCCATCCGCAGTATTCGTAGTACCAGTTCGGACCGAAGCCCCACGTCTCGCACCCGTTGTTCGCAAGCGTGTCGTCCACGGACTTCCTGAGCCACTTGCATTTTTCATCAGGCACTCCCTTCACGATCGAGTAGTGCATCAGAGCGGCCGTGCGCGGGGCTCCAGGGCCGCCCTGAGCGCCGCGGCCGTGCGGGGACGGCTTGAGCGCCGTCCAGCGGGCGGAGCGTGTGTAGGCCTTGTAGAAGAGTCCGTTCTCGAAAGTTGCCTCGTCTTCCTTGTCCGTATACCCGGTCGGCATCCAGTCGCTGAGGTTGTAGCGAAGGTTCCACTCGAGCCCGAGGAGGATGCGGTTGTCCAGCGCGCCGTAGAGGTCGTCGCCCTGGCACCAGAACATCTCGGCGATGCCGACGTAGTTGAAGAGCCCGTAGTTCGTGTGCGCCATGTCGCGGCACGTCTCCTCGCATTGTCCGTTCTTGTAGATGTAGTACTTCAGCAGCTCGTCGAACCCCCAGTCCTCCTCGTTGCCGCGACTGAAGCGTCCCGTGCGCGAATGGCAGTACTCGCCCCACTCCGAGTTGTGCCCCCACGTCTCGCTCGGCCACCACGGAAGCTTCAGGGGCCCCGTCGGATACGGCTCGTCGTCCGGGCGGTGCCTGAGCCCCATGAGATAGTTCCACACGCGGTCGTACTTCTTCACGTCGTCGAGGAAGATCGCCATCGCGAGGAGTCCCTTGAATCCGCTAAGCCCCTGGTTGCCCCAGCGCGCGGAGTCGCCGTTCTTTATCGCCTGGTAGAACACGTCGTTGAGGACCTTGCGGAACTTCGCCTTGTCCGCCTCGGCCCAGCCTGGGTAGTCGCGGATGAGCTCCGCCGCCTCGACGAGGAGGAATATCTTGCCGTTGTCGAGCGCGGGGGTTCCAGTCTTCCACGGGTCCTTGTAGAGGACGGACGCATTGATGAGATCGCGGGCTCGCTGCGCATAGCCTTCGTCACCCGTGAGGCGCCACATGAGCGCCTGGTCGTGCGCGAAGCGTCCGTCGAAGCCAATCGTGTTGTTGAATCCGCGAAGGTCCTCTCCGCGCCACGGCGCCTTTACGCCGTGCCCGGCCCAGCGAGAGCCCGCAAGCGCGTCGAAGCAGCGCTTCCACGGCTGCACTCCGGCGTCGACCATGGCCTTCATGCGGTCGAGGTCGCCCTGAGTGTAGCTGATGCCGGGGTGGATGAACACCTTGCCGTCCGAGTTCCGCGGCTCGCGCGGATCGACAGGCTTCGCGGACGCGCAGAGCGACAGACAGGAGATTAATGCCAACAGCACATGTCTCATATCGAGAATTCCTACGCATCGTCCCACGACTGTCCGCCAGATGGTTTGGACAGTCGCAGTCCGAGCGCAATTTTAAGGGTGAAATTACTTGAACATGATTATCAGCCCACGTGTCTTGCGGCACAGCACCGCGCCGACGTAGGCAGGAGTTTCGCCGACGGCAGGGAACGACTTAAAGCGGACGCACCACTTCGCCGCAGCGGGAGTATCCAGCACGGTTCCGTCAACCAGCAGCTCCGTCTCCGGCTTGTAGCCAGGATTGGTCGGCAGCTTCGCGACAAGATACTCTTCGTTAAGGTCAAGCGCCTCGAACTGCGCCTGCGTCATCGCGACGCGGATCTTCACTGAGGGATCGAACGTCACCGTATGGCCAATCAGCGACGTCGGCTCGGTCTCGCCTGCGGGAAGGTTGAAGCATATTCCGCCCGCAGAGAAGTTGAAGGTCGAACCCGCAGCCGCCGCAAACCCCTGCCCGAGCGTCAGCCACGAATCCGCGCCGAGCTTGGTGAACGAGAAAGCATTGCCGGTGAAGTGTCCGTTTATCACCGACTCGCCTCCGCTTCTTTCTCCAACGACAATTCCTGTTCCCGTCGTCGTCACACGAAGGCTCGTGGACGCCACAGACTGATATAGTTCGCCGACATGAAACGTGCCGTTCTGCGCGTCCGCAAAATCCACGATGCGGTTGTTGTTATCAGTGTCGATTATCCACTTGCCTGCGGCAGACGTCGCATTTGCGCCATGAAAACCCGTATCTCCCTGCGAGTCAACGTTTCTTAGAGTGAACACGCCTGCAAACTGGCTATTATCGCCGGAAGGACGCGGACCGCGTTTTCCGTCAGTTCTCACAACCACCTCTCCGATTCCCGTAAACGCACCACTCATGAACATGTTGGCTTTCGTGGCATAAATCACGTTCCCCGTTCCTGCAATGTCGAAATTGTTCGAACAGCGCGACCCGTTGTCTCCGCCAAGGTAGACAGTCGAACCGCCGGTCAGTCTCACGACAGCGCGCCCTAGCCTGACATTCTCTCCGACCATAGCGGAATCAAGCTGAGTGCCGGCGCCCACCTCTATGGTGCCGTCGAATCGCGAGGCTCCGTCGTATGCACCGAACACGCCTGCACTAGAGCACGTGAACTTGCCGCCCGAAAGTGCAAGAGTTCCACTCCCTGTTATCGCAGCCGCGATTGTCTGAGGCCTTGACAGTTCGACACGCGCACCATCCGCTATGGCGACAGCTCCAGGCTGCTCAAGCGAATCGACCGAAATCGTTCCGGCGAACGTCAGCGTTCCGTTGTTGACGAGGCGCTTTGCCTTGAACGAAGCACCCTCACCGCCGGACAGCACTGCCGTTGATTCCGCCGGGACCGTAACAATGCCCGCGGAGACGGGCGAAGAGACTGATATCGTACCGCTGCGGAGTATGACGCTATGCGATGCGGAGATCGATCCAAAGGCCCCATCGGGTTCGTTTCCGCAAAAGACATAGGATGTGAACGCGCTCCCTGACGCCCCCTGCAGAATCTCGTGGCTGGCGTTGTAATACTCCCATGTCTCGTTTGCGGCCGAATACTCCGCAGTGACAGGAGCACCTTCGACATAGCCAAGAGCAACCGAGAGCTCGCCATTTTCAAGCGTCCACGTATATGCATAGAAACCATTGTTCGAAGGAAGGACAAAATTATCTTCTTTCGTGTAAGATGTGTCAATGCCTGTCATGAGTACATAAGTCGTATTGGTAAGCGCATCAACAGGGTCCAGGGCAACGGAAATCTTTTTGTCTTCGCCCAGCGAATTATCCTCGCCGGTCAGCGCGATCGGTCCGACTCCGCCGTCAATAACGAACTTGAACGTGCGGTTGAGGTCGAGACTGGAGGAAATCGTGAGCGTGCCGAGGCCCTTCTTGGCGATCGGAGCATTGTGATCGAGCCCATCAGCATTGTCAAGGGTGTCCGCTACAGTGAGGTCGAATCCGGCTGTATCGAATATTGCGCCCTTTTCGCCGAGCTTCACGGTGAGGCGTCCGAGGTTGGGTATAAATGCGTTACTAGTCGACCTGACGCCTTTAAGCGTTCCGCCGTTGAAATTGATTACTGCGCTGTTGCCGCTTTGGCCGCCTCCGCCTAAATCAAATCTCTCCGTGGACAGCACACCGCCATTGAGGTTCACGGTGGCGACCTGACTTTTGTCGTTCCTGATGAGCAGTACCGTACCATTGACATTCACCTCACCGCCTTCAACAGTCAAAGTACCGCACGTGTTGTTCTCTGATATATACATTGACTGGACATTAAGGACGCCATTGGAGACTATGCATTCGCCAGTCGCAGAAGCGTTTGATCCCTGTCCGACGATAAAGACACCGCCTCTGTCGGTAAAGGTACCACCATCCATTATGAACTTTCCGCTACCGCTGTTATAGCCAATGCAAGTATAGCTTGCCACGGAGAACTCGCCATTGGTAATGACGAAAAGCCCGCTGCTACCATTATACCTGCCTATCTGAAACTGACCATTGAAGTCCGCCTTGCCGCCGTAAAAGAAGAACTCGCCCTGCCCATTCTGGCCTATAAACGCAGCAGAATCGCCAGTTGCCCTGGAAGTAAGAGTACCGTTTGTCATCACGCAGGTGGCCTTGTTGCCAGACTTGTCACCGATGTAAAAACCATTGCAGGATACGCTTCCGCCGAATATGTTCAACGTCGTTTCGGCGGCATCGCCGTAGCCTAGATGAAGATTGCCGCCGCAGTACAGCGAAGCGCCGCTGATTGTCGCGCAACCGTGCTGAACCAGCAATGCATTATCCATGCTGTAAGAGCCCTTGGCAAATTCGACGTTACCGCGATAGCCGCCGCTGCCATACCAACCAACGAGGATGTTATTACCTGATGTTATGGAAAGACCGGATTCATCGGTATTTCCTCGAAACGTGACTAGTCCAGAACCGTCAAGCGTCGATATATTCTCAAACTTGAGATAATTAGGGTATTCATATGCATCAGCGAATGTCACCGTCACATCTCTGTCAAGCACACCCGATCCTTCGCGAAAGCGGAGTCCGTTAGAGGTATCGTCAAGCGAAAGGCTCCAGTTTGCGGGATTGGACCATTCCGTAGACGCCCCTTCGCCCGACGACACCTGCCAATCGTTGTCGGCAGCATGCACCGCAAGCGACAAAGCGCATGCGGCGATTGCCAAACCGGTTGAAATATGCTTGTTTTCTTGCATTTTGACATTCCTCCCTCTTAGTTGGCTATTATTCTAGCACAATCGGGGAGGCGAATTTATCCCACTTTTGGGGGGGTATGCCGAAACGGGCAAGATCGAGGGGCAGTCGCCATACCGGACTTCCGCAGACGAGGCTTGCCGGGAACCTAAGGTTGGAACGGCTCGGCTGCGAAGTCGACGAGGTGGCGAGTCTTGGAGTCGAAGGAAAGGCCGATGAGCCAGATGTGGCGTCCGTCGGCAAGAAACGGCTCTGCGTACTTCTTCTCGCGGATCTGGGCGAACGCACGGTCGACTGGTTCGTCAACCTTCAACTCGAAGATGCAGACAAGCGCCGGGTGTTCTGCGACAACGTCCGCGCGTCCGTTCGACTGAACGGACTCCATCCTGAAGCGGAAGCCGCAGCTGGCGAGCAGGAAAGACAGGCAGCGTCCGTACGAGTTCTCGTGGACGCGCCTTTCGGTCGATCCATAGGCCATCGCCGCGTAAAGGGACTGCAGCCCTTCAAAGAAATCATCCCACATCTCGGCCAGGAGCTTCCCGCCAAGAGATGCCGCCCACTGCATATCCTTGTTGGCCACGACGCCCGTCATCAGCGTGCAAAGATCGCGTCTCACTTCCTCGTCTGGCACTCCGAGCGTATAGGACTCGGTAAGAGGATCGTAATCCTTTATTGTAAGATATCCTGCCTGGAACAACATTGCGACAGGGCGCAAATAACGCAGCTCCGCTACGTCGAACTCGGCGTCCGAAACGCCGCGCAGCCGTTCGACGTCGATGCGCAGCATATCCTCCCGCTTGAGGTAGTTCATCAACATCGACGGACGCCCCGTCGTAGCCCATGTGGCCTTGAAGCCGCGTTTCTTCTTCGCGAGCGTGAGCGCAACGGAAATCGGATTGTATACTGTCGTTACGTCATCCGGCGCGAAGCGGAATCCGTTGTACCACTGCTTCATCTCGGCGCGGTAGTCCTCGTAGGACTTGCCCATTATCCTGGCGTGTTCGCGCAGATGCTCCTCGAAGTTGGCGGAAAGCTCCTCCTCCGTGTAGCCGAACATCGTCGCGTATTCGCTGTCCTGCGATACATCGACAATGTTGTTTAGAGCGGAGAACACCGACAACCGCGTGAACTTGCTGACGCCCGTCATGAAGAGGAATCTTATGTCGCCCGTCCGGTTCTTCATCTGGGAGTACACAACTGAAAGGCGGTCGCGTATCTTCTCCGCAAAGTCAATGTCGCCCAATGCGTGGCCTACCGGCGCGTCGTATTCGTCGATAAGTATCGCAACGCCCCTGTGGACCTCATTGCCTTTCTCGTCCTTCTGCACGGCAAGCGTCTCGATCGCCTTGCCGAAGTTGTCGGCAGGCGATATCGACTTGTTGTATGAATACCCGGCCTCCGAGAGCTTGCGCTCAACATGCCATGCAAGCGACTTCTCGAACGACTCCAAGGTTGTCGTCTCGAGGTCGTTGAACTCGAAGTGGATTACAGGGTGCTTCTCCCACTTCCAGTCGGTGCCGTCGATGTAGAGACCCTTGAACAGCTCGCGTCTTCCCGAGAACAGAGCCTTGAGCGCCGAGACCGTGAGCGACTTCCCGAACCGGCGGGGACGCGACATGAAAAAGAGCTTTGAGCTGTTGTGCGCAATAAGGCGGTAGATGTACTCCGTCTTGTCGACGTATATCTTTCCGTCCATTCTCAACGACGGGAAGTCGTGCGTATCTGTGGCAATCGGTCTCATTAGTAGATATTATAGCAAAAAAGCCGCTCCCAGTGTTCGCCAACATCCTTCGTGGGGAGGCTGCAGGCATGCCGAAACGGGCAAGATCGAGGGGCAGTCGCCATACCGGACTTCCGCAGACGGGGATTGCCGGGAACCTAAGGTTGGAACGGCTCGACTGCGAAGTCGACGAGGTGGCGCGTCTTGGAGTCGAAGGAAAGGCCGATGAGCCAGATGTGGCGTCCGTCGGCAAGAAACGGCTCTGCGTACTTCTTCTCGCGGATCTGGGCGAACGCACGGTCGACTGGTTCGTCAACCTTCAACTCGAAGATGCAGACAAGCGCAGGATGTTCAGCGACGACGTCCGCGCGACCGTTCGACTGAACGGACTCCATCCTGAAGCGGAAGCCGCAGCTGGCGAGAAGGAAAGACAGGCAGCGTCCGTATGAGTTCTCGTGGACGCGCCTTTCGGTCGATCCATAGGCCATCGCCGCGTAAAGGGACTGAAGCCCTTCGAAGAAATCGTCCCATTCGGAGAAGAGCAGCTTGTCGCCAAGCGACGACGCCCACTGCATGTCCTTGCCCGCTGCCACACCAGTCATAAGCGTGCAGAGGTCTTCACGCACTTCCTCGTCCGGCATGCCTAGAGTAAAGCCTCTGGTAAGGGGATCGTAGTCCTTGATTGTAAGATACCCCGACTGGTATAGCATCGCAATGGGCTGGAGATTCCGAAGCTCCGCGACATCGAATGCGGCTTCCCGCACCTTCTGCGTCCTCTCCGGGTCAATCCGCAGCATATCCTCCCGCTTCAGGTAGTTCATCAGCATCGACGGACGCCCCGTCGTAGCCCATGTGGCCTTGAAGCCGCGTTCCTTCTTCGCGAGCGTGAGCGCAACGGAAATCGGATTGTATACTGTCGTTACGTCATCCGGCGCGAAGCGGAATCCGTTGTACCACTGCTTCATCTCGGCGCGGTAGTCTTCGTAGGACTTGCCCATTATCCTGGCGTGTTCGCGCAGATGCTCCTCGAAGTTGGCGGAAAGTTCCTCCTCCGTGTAGCCGAACATCGTCGCGTATTCACTGTCCTGCGACACATCGACAATGTTGTTTAAAGCGGAGAACACCGAAAGCCGCGTGAATTTGCTGACGCCCGTCATGAAGAGAAATCTTATGTCGCCCGTCCGGTTCTTCATCTGGGAGTACACAACTGAAAGGCGGTCGCGTATCTTCTCCGCAAAGTCAATGTCGCCCAAGGCGTGGCCTACCGGCGCGTCGTATTCGTCGACAAGTATCACGACCCCCCTGTGGAACTCATTGCCGTTCTCGTCCTTCTGCACGGCAAGCGTCTCGATCGCCTTGCCGAAGTTCCAATGGGCAGGTTTTGTGTTGTCGTAAGCATATCCAGCCTCGGCAAGACGCTCTTCGACATGGTTCTTCAAGTCCTCGGCAAACGCCTCGATGCTTGTCGTCGTGAGATCGTTGAACTCGAAGTGGATTACAGGGTGCTTTTCCCACTTCCAGTCTGTCCCGTCGATGTAGAGGCCCTTGAACAGCTCGCGTCTTCCCGAGAACAGTGCCTTGAGCGCCGAGACCGTGAGCGACTTCCCGAACCGGCGGGGACGCGACATGAAAAAGAGCTTTGAGCTGTTGTGCGCAATAAGGCGGTAGATGTACTCCGTCTTGTCGACGTATATCTTTCCGTCCATTCTCAACGACGGGAAGTCGTGCGTATCTGTGGCAATCGGTCTCATTAGTAGATATTATAGCAAAAAAGCCGCTCCCAGTGTGCTTCCAGGGACCTATGCGGCAGGCAAGAGCATTTCACCCGCATCGGACCAATCTGCGAGGCAGGTGAAAACTTCGTCAGAGGCGCGTAAAATCGAGTGTTTTGAGCCGGATCGACAAAAGGTTTTGAGAACTCCGACGGTTGAAAAAATTGGCGATGAGTCGCTCCACGTCCTTATCGCACTGAACCTGCGGCAGGGCGACGGCGTTTAACAAAAGTATAATCGCAAATCAACGCACGAAGACGACAATGCAAGCATTGACAGCCACATCCATCTGCCGCAATTACGGCGAACAGGAAGTTCTGAAGGACTTCTCCCTTTCCATCGACAGCGGACGCTTCGAGGCGCTCATGGGCCCAAGCGGCAGCGGTAAGTCAACCTTCCTTCACATTGCGTCAGGGCTTCTCACCGCGGACTCAGGCAAGGTCGAGATAGGCGGACGCGACATCACGGCCATGGGTGACACGGCCGCGACAAAATTCCGCCGCCGCCACATCGGCGTCGTGTTCCAGTCCTTCAACCTTCTCAACGAGAAGACTGTCGCCGACAACATCTGGCTTCCGCTCGTCCTGGACGGCGTCAAACCCGACGCCGCGCTCTGCAGCCGCTTCGACGCGCTCACAGACAAGCTGGGGCTTTCGTCCCTTCTCTCGAAAAAGCCCGAACAGCTCTCGGGCGGCGAACAGCAGCGCGTCGCAATCGCGAGGGCCCTTCTCCCCGAGCCTGAAATCGTCCTTGCAGACGAACCTACGGGCAACCTCGACGCCAAAAGCGCAAAGACGATCTGCTCGCTTCTGAAGGAGCTCAATGCTTCCGAAAAGAGCGCAATCCTCCTTGTGACGCACGATCCCGTTGTCGCCGCCTGCGCACAGAAGGTCCATTTCCTCGGTGAAGGACGCATCGCCGCCTCGCACGACACGAACGGCGACGCGGAACTCGTCTCGAAGCTCTATCTGGAGACCTGCAAGTGAAAGCACGCCATCTATGCGCCGTCGCCGGAATAGCGGTTGCCGTCGGCACAGTCGTGTTCATGCAGTCGCTCGTAGCGACTAACGACGCCCAGGCCCCTGAAACCGCGCGCCGCCTCTCCGCGCCGTGGAAGTCATGGAAGATCGACGGACTGCGGATGAGAGGGAAGAGGGGAATGGGGAACGGGGAACGGGGAATGGGGAATGGGGAACGGGGAATGGGGAACGGGGAGATGCCCAGGGCCGACCTTTCGCTTTCGGCCGTCGCGATGCAGATTGACTACAGGCCCGACGGACGCGTACTGCAGGGCCCTCCCATGACATGCATCGTCGCCAATGCCCCCGGATCATCGCCTTACGCCTCAGCACCGCTTTCAGAAGGACGCTGGGTCGACGAATCATCAGACGAGCTTGAAGTCGTCTGCCTGCGCGGGGCGCTCCGCCGCTTCGGGCGCGGCAAAACCGCCGCGCTTGGCAGCGTAGTCAAGTTCATCGGCGAGAAAGGCGCGGTGCCGTTCAAAATCGTCGGCTACCTCGACTCCGACAAGCTCCCGATGGGCTGGCCAACGGTATTTGCAAACCGAAGCGCTTTTGCCGCGCTCAAGGGCGAGACGACTGGAACAGTTTCGTTCTGGAAGGCCGAAGTGAACGGCGAAGGAGTGCAGAACGCATCCACAATCGCCCCGCAGTTCACAAGCGACGCAGGACGCAACTTCGACCGCTCCAAGGCACTTCTCCTCTGGGCTGCCGCGCTTACGGCTGTCTGCCTTCTGCTAAATTCGCTGTTCCTCTCCATAGAGGCAAAGCGGCGCGACATCGCAATACTGAGGATGGTCGGGATGACGAGGTCAGGCGTCGTTCGCTCAGTCTTCCGAGAGGCGGCGATTCTTACCGCGGCAGGTTTTGCCGTAGGCGTCGCGGTAGCTGCGGCTGCGCTTGTCGCGTATGTCGGGATGGACAAGGAGATGTTCCCGATGGGAAGCGCGTTCTCGACGAAGTCCGTCGCGCTCTGCGCCGCTGTCGCGCCGCTTGTCGCGCTTTCGGCCGCGCTCATCGCGCTGAAGCCGGCGCTCTCCGTCCGCCCGCTGGAGGCGGCAAGCGCGTCCATGCCGAAGAAAAAGCACCTGGGGATGCTTGTCGCATTCGCGTTTGGATTCGGAGCCTTCGTCGCAGTCGAGGTATGGGGCTCGTCGCTTATGAGCGCGTTCGTGCCGTCCGTCGAATGGCCAGACGCAATCGTCTCCATCCTGCCGGGCGGAGTCTCGAGCTTCGACATCGCGAAGCTCAGGAAAGTCGAAGGCGTCAGGAGAATCGCGGAGCTCCAGCCACTTCAGGTAAACTTCTCGCCGCTTGAGCCGATGGCGGGCCCGAGAGGCAGAGCTGGCGCTGGAGGTCCGCCGATGTACCGCAACGCCCTTCTGCTTGCAAGCGACTGGATGCCTCGCTTCAGGTTTGCCGAAGGCGACTACGACAGCGCGACAAACAAGGTGTTCTCGGGCGATGCGTGCGTGATTTCGTCCATGATGGCGCGCGCCCGCAAGCTGCACAAGGGCGACTTCGTTGAGCTGGACTGCGGCCGCGGATTCAAGATGAAGCTGGAGGTCGCGGCCGTTGCGGACGTGAACTGGCACATGGTCACAAGCCGCGCCCTCGTGCGAGGGATGAACAGGATGCCGGTAAACACCGACGGGCCGCTCTTCGTGAGCTTCGACACGCTCGCCGCATGCGACATGCGCCCGCAGGAACTTGTCAAGATGACCCACCTTTGGCTCGACTACGAGAGCGAATTCCTTTCGCGCCACGGGGCCTTCGAGGCGGGACGCATCGTGGAGCGCGGCATTGTCGAGGCGCTCGGCGGGGCGTTTCTCGAGACGTCGGAGGGCGAAGTGCGCGGCAACGCCGTGAGGCTTCATTCGCGCGACGAGGTTGCCGACGGAACGCTGGCGCACGGGAACGACCTCATCGGCTCGATGGCTAGAGTGCCCTTCATATTCATCGGCGTCATATCGCTGGGCTTCATCGCCATGATCGTCGCAAGCGCAGATTCGCGCAAGCGCGAATTCCGCGTGCTGAGGGCTGTCGGAGCGACGAAGGCGCAGCTCGTGCGCGTGCTGGCGGGAGAGGCGCTCGCGACCGCGCTGTGGGGGATGGCGCTTGGCCTTGCGGGAGGATCCGCCGCTGGATGGCTCTTCACATTCGGAACGCGCAAGGCGATGTCCAGCTGGGGAATCCCGCCGAGCTTCGCCCTTCCGTGGCAGACCGTCGCGCTCGGCGCGATTGGCGCGGTGATCTTCGCAATGATAGTCGCAATCCCAGCCGCAATGGCGGTCGTCGGCAAGCGGCGCTAGTCGCTGCCGACGGGCTAGTTCTTCGGCTGTACGGACGCAAGAGCGGCGGAAGCCGCGTCCGCGACCGTCACGCCCTGTCTGTTGACGCGCGTGAGGAAGGCCTCTCGCGCAGGATGGACCGTGCGCGGCGACCTTAGGCGCGCCTGGCGCGACTCAAGCTCGGAGGGCGGGTATTCCGCAAGCCTTGCGAACTTGGCGCGCACTGCGTCGAAAAGCATTCTGCCCTTCTCCGTGTTGACGAGAAGCGCAGATGTGCCCTTGCCGTCATCCATCTCCTCCGGCACCATCCAGAAGTCGCCGAGCGTAATGTCCCCCTGGCGGTCCATGCTGCAGAACGGACACCTATAGCATCCGTCAGGCACGCCGATTCCGGTGGACATTGCGGTCATGTATTCGTCTTCGCCCTTTTCGCGCCAGATCTCGCGTCCATCCTTCAACACGATGTGAAGGAGATAGTGGTGGTGTCTCCATCCTCGCGCCTTGCTGCGGAATTCGTACTTTGCGATGTTCTCCCGGCCCCAGTTTTCGTCCAGATAGCGGTCGAAGAGCGATTGCCCTGGGCATCCGGCGCAGATGAGGTCGAGGGTGAAAAGCGAATTCGAGAAGCCGGAGAAAATCCTTCTTACGGCCGCAACGTGGCAGGGCGTGCCGACGAACAGGACCTGCCTGCCAGCTTCGAGGATTTCACGGACGCGGCGCAGGAAATCAGGCGTCAGCGCTGCCTTGACGTACTTCGACCCACGGAGCGGGGCAAGCGCGGGCTCGCTCTCCGCAATCACATACCGACAGCGGAAAGCGTCGTCGAACGCGGCGCCGCAAACTGCTCCGCCACGAGAGAGGATTTCCCTCGCAAACAATGTGAACGCCCCGCCCGAGGAACTCGCGCTACGGACATCGTCCGTAGCCATTGCGGCGTAGCACTTCTGTCCCGAGAAAAACGCGCGGCAGCGCGCTGCCAGGTCATTCGCGTATTTCAGGTGCGCCGTCTTCACGGGAGGCCGGTCGCTGAGGTGGAACTTGCCGTCCGCCGACTGCGGAGCGACTGGGGAGCGGACGCGTCCATCCGCACCGAAGTCAAGCATGTTCATGAACATCTCGTTTCCGCCGAAGCGTCCGCGTTTCAGCTTTGGACGGACAACGGTCCACACTGGAGTCCCCATCGCCACACACGGCAACGCGCAATGAAGGCGACTCGTCACGACGAACGGCGCGCGCTCATAGCGATGCAGAAGCGAATCAGCCTTGGCAAGCAGCGCTTCGTCGTCGGGATAGTCTCTCTTCGGGACCTTGTGCGTCACGTATTCCGCCCCAAGAAGAACGTCATAGCCGAAAAGCGAGGAATAAGTCCTCAGAAACTCCGCAGCGTAGATAAGGCGCACAATGAAGAAGCGGTTGCGGGGCCAGTATTCAAACACCTTGAACTGCCGCGCCAGCCGGAGAACGGCAAGTGGATGCGCGAGCATGCGCGGGAGGAGCGAAATGAACCTTGGGACAACGCTCCATGCGGCATCGCGTTTAAGCCGCCGAAAATCGGGATCGACAAACACCGGCGCAGAGTCCTCTTCGCGATGGCGATAGGACTCTCCGAGGGTCAAGGTCACGCACGACGTGAACTCGCCCTTGATCCCATGCTTTTCAAGCATCTCCACTATGTCGGTGCTGCGGCAGCCGATGGGCTCGCGCGCCTTCAGGTATGCGACCGTCTTGGCTGTGAAGAACCGTTTCTCGATCTTGGGCAGCAAGTGAAACGACACGAAAAGAGGTATGATGTCCGAAGAGGGAGGGAACCTGTCGGGGTGGTGCATGAACCACGCGTTCATCGCAACGCGCGTCGGCCCGCCGGCGTATTCATCAAGATGCTCGCGTTCAACGCGCACGGCGTCCGGACCGGCAAACTGCGCGGCGGCGATGCTCTGTATGTAGTCGCCGATGTTCTTCCGACTCTCGTCGCCGAGGCAGCAGAGCACTCCGTTCTTGAAACCTGTCATCCGACTCCTTTCTTGGCGCTGTCTGTTGCCGTGCCGCCATTCCGCCTTCCGTCTCCGCCGATAATCTTTGTAGCAAAAACGTCGAATTTCCAAAGAAGCCATGCCGCGGGAATTGTGAAGGCCACGACGGACAATGCGTAAGGCAAGCCGTGAAGCCCCGCGTGCCTGAACAGCGTCTCGCCGATTCCGTGGACTAGGTATATCTCGTACGAAAACAACCCTAGGAAGCAGAGCAGCTTTACGCGCTTAAGTTCGTCAAACGCGTAGAGCACAAGCGCGCACATCGGACCGATCATGCAGAGAAAAGGCTCGCGGATCATCTTTATGTACGGCACTCCGCTGATTTTGCGCAGGCTGTAGCAACATGTTGCGGCGGCGACAACGGAAAGCGCCACACGGAACGGGTGCGACAGAAACGCGGCGCGAATCTGCCGTTCGTACTGCGCGAACGTAAAGCCGATTGGGAACAAAAAGAGCGAGACGTGCCAGAAGTCCTTGCGAGGGCTGGCATTGGCGCAGATGAAGCACGTCACGCACCACATCACAGTGGTAAGCACCCAAATGGAGACTGCGACCTTGTTGCCCTTGAAGCACAACGCCGAGATGGCGAAGATGGCGTACAATATGACGAGCGCGATGACATACCAGTCGTGCGGAATGTCGAGGATGGACAGGGTCAGCGTCTTTTCGAGAAGCGTCGACATGCTGATCTGCCCAACGGCGCACCTCCACACCGCCAATGCCGGACCGAGCACCAGAAACGGCGGCAGCAGCCGCGCCAGGGTCCGCCGAGGAAAATGCCTGAGATACGCGCCAAGGCGTCCGCTCGCCACCTGGCTTTCGTAGACCTTGCGCAGCCCGAAGCCAGACATGAAGAAGAAAATGGCCACGGCCGGCGTCGGCCAATGGATGGCGCCGAGTGCAGGAAACATGTATTTCGTGCCTTTGTCCAGATGTCCTGCGACGACAAGCATGGCGAGAAGAGCACGAAGCGGGAGCGTCTCTTCCTTGCCGAAATTTTTGAGTTCGCCGGATCTCCTGACGCGCCATGCCCCGCATAAAAGAAGAACTGCAAGTAAGACTAGCAGGAATTCCAATGCATGGACGTGGACCCTTGTCGGGTCAATCAGGCCCAGAAACTTTTCAGTCATTGCCTAGTCCTTTCGCCAATCCATTCAGCGGCGCGCTCCGCGGCGCGTCCATCCTCCATGCAGCCGCGCGCGGCGAGAAAAGCGGCCTTGTCCGCCAGATATTTTTCGCTGTCGAAAGCGCGGATGTTGGAGCAAAGAACGTCCTCGTTCTCCGCAATCGGGAAAGGCGTTTCAGACAGCGGATAGTAAAAGCCGCGCGACTGGTCGTATTCGGAAAGGTCTGGCGCGTAGATGAATCCTGGCGATCCGCCGAGAAGGAAATCGAATATCCAGCTGGAATAATCGGTAATGCCTGCGTCTGCGGTTACAAGCAGCTCCTGCATGTCGTCGTAGGACGACGCATCGAGAACATCCGGCGGAAGCGAAAAGAGTCCGTCCGCCATTGCCTTTGCGTCATGCGGATGGAGGCGAAGAGCCACTCGCCATTCGCCGCTGAAGCGGGCGGAAAGCGCTTCGGCCCACTTGTCGAAGCGCAGGCTTCCGGCCGCGGCCGCAAAGGCGTTTTCGCGAAACGTCGGAGCGTATATGGCCAGACGCACGCCGTTGTCGATGCCCAGCGTCTTCTTGACCCTGACGCGAATCGCGGCCTTCTCAGCCTCGGGCAGGAAGAACACGTCGTTGCGGGGGTGCCCAAAGCGGAGGAGCGCAGTCTCGGGAAAGAACGAACCCCGGAAGACGCCCTCCTCGAAGTCGCTGTTCACAAGCACAGCGTCCACCGCCGACATCTTTTTGCGCCTCGCCTGCACTTCCTCGTCCGCCGTGTCGAGGCGCTTTATGCCGAGCGAACCGTGCCATGTGTTCAGATAGAACTGACCACCCTTCTTCGGCGGCATTCCATCAAGGAGGAACCCCTGAGCGTTGTCGACCCAAACGCGCGCAGTGGCGGCCTCGCGCATCGCCTTCAGCGTCCACATCCTTACGGCGCGCCCTGTCTCGACCCTGCCCCTGCAGCGCCTGTATTCCGCCGTGCCGAGAAGCCAGACGATGTCTGCGTCGGGGTATTTCTCCGCCAGAGCTCGTGCAATGTACTTCGGGTTGCACGAGCAAGATCCGGAGAACGTCATGAAAGCGACTTTCCTGCATTCGACATTGCGTCGGCGTGACAGCGAGGCTACGATCCAGCGAATCGGCGCCGCCTTGAAGAAATGCCTGCGAAGCTTCGCCGCAAACATTCCGCTTCTGACAGAATTCAACATCCTCAGGATGAATATCACCGGTCCCTTGCGCTTCATCTCGTCAATCCTCCGCAAATTTCCTGCATGTCTCAGACAGCTGCCTGGCGTATTTCTCGAACGCATCGCCAACTGGGATGTCCGTGTTCTCGTCGATTCTTCCGTCGGGAGAGCCAGACCGATAGCTGAACGACGCCGCAAGACCCCGTCCCGCAGGCGAGGCAATGTTGAACAACTCGGCCGTGCCGCCGAAGCGTCCATTGCCCATGTCCTTGGTCCGCGCGTCGACAAACACGACCGGCGTTCCCATTGCGATGCACGGCAACGCGCAGTGGATCCTGCACGTCACGCAGAACTTCGCCGTGGCGTAGCGCCGCAGCATGCCCCGGCAGTAGGAGAACTTGTCCTCCTCCGACTTGAAGAGCCGTTCCCTTACGGCATGGGTGTAGTAGTCCGCGTGCAGCAGAAGCTCCTCGGTAAAAAGCGCGCTATATGTCCGAATGAAATTCCCCATCATGAGGAACTTGCGCAGGCGGAAGAAGACGCTTTCGCCCCTGAAGGCCTGGCGCTGCATTCTGGCGAAGATGCGGACCGCGAGAATCGGGTGGATGAGCAGCCACGGCAGGTCGCGGAGCGCATCCCGGCGCCTCAGGCAGTGCATTGGGTCAACGAAGCAGACGCCATGGCGCTCCTCCTTCGGCACGGGCGGAAAAGTCTTTCCCAGCGTCAGCGTAAGGCAGTTGGAGAAATAGGCCGGTATGCCGCGCGATTTCAGAAGCTCCACTGTGTTCACGTCGCGGCATCCAATCGGCCCGTGGGCCTTGAGATAGGCAACGGTCCTGTCCGTCAGAAAGGCATCCGCCACGCAAGGGCGCAGGTGAAACGATATGAAAAGCGGCACGATGTCGTCTGACGGCGGAAAGTTCGCGGGTCGGTGCATGAACCAACCGTTGAGGATAACCTTCATTTTCTCGCCGCGGTATTCGTTAAGATGCTCGCGCTCAATGAGTTCCGTCGCGTGCATGAACTGGTCGGCGGCGATGCTCTGGATATAATCGCCAATGTTCTTGCGTATTCCCGCCGAAGAGAGATAATACATCACGCCATGCTTCATCCCAGCACCTCCATGATCTTGCGCACGCACCGTTCCGATGCATGTCCGTCGTCGACACAGCCCTTCGACTCGATGAACGACGCCTTGTCCCGGGAGTATCTCGCAGGGTCGAACGACTCTATCGCGGCGACGAGCTCCTCGTTCGAACGGGCCACAGGGAACGGGGTGGTTTCGAGCGGATAGTAGAAGCCTGGGTTCTCGGCATACTTCTCGACGTCTCTCGCGTAGATGAAGGCGTATCCCTCGCCAAGGACGTAATCGCATATCCACGACGAGTAGTCCGTTATCCCGACTTCGCAGGCGACCATAAGCTCCTGCATGTCGGGATAGCGCGAGGCGTCCACCCAGCTGCCCAACGGGGCCTTGTGGCGCGCGGCGTCGCGCTTGTGAAGCCTGAAGAGAACGGTCCATTCGCCGCCGAACTTCCGCTCCAGCGCGGACTTGAGCATTACGGGGTCGAGGTCGAGACACGACGTGTTGCCATCGGGACGAAATGTCGGCGCGTAGAGCGCGAGCCTTGCCTGAGCTCCGACGCCCAGCGCTTCGCGCACACGGGCGGAGATGCGCGACTTCTTGTCGGCGTTCATGAAGAACACGTCGTTTCGAGGATGTCCGTACCGGAGGATTTCGGTCGTCGGCCAGTAGCTCGTGCGGTAGACGCCGTCCTCGAAGGCGCTGTTGGAGATGCAGTAGTCCGTGACGGCGTCAGCCTTCGCGCGGATATCCGCTCCTGCCAGGCCCTGGCGCTTCAGTCCGAGCGATCCGTGAAGCGGCTGGAAATAGACCTGGCTTCTGCGTTTCCTGATGTACGGCGAGCGAACGAAGTTGAGTCCGTTCTCGAACCACACCTTCGACGTGGCCGCTGCAAGACAGTAGCGGAGCGACCCCTTCCGCACGACCTTGACGCCGGACGGAAGCGACTGCGCATCCGCCATACGGCTCAGGGCCCACACCACTTCGACGCCCGCCTGCGCGGCAAGCGGCTCCGTCACGTATTTCGGGTTGCAGCAGAACTCTCCCTGGAACGTCTGGAGAAGCACGCGCTTTTTCCGAATCGGGAAAAGGCGGAATACGGCGCTGGCAACGCGAAGGACGATGGACTTGAAATCAGCCATGGCGGACCTCCCCGGCCGGACGAACTACATTCTCCTCGATGAAGCTGCGCGCGCGCGCGGCATGCGCATCAAGGAGTCCGTCAATCCGCGCGTAGTCGATCTCGCGCGCATTTTCCGGAATGCGTCCATCTTGCGCTATAAGGCGATCCTCCAGCCCGAACGCCTCGCAGATGTTGTCGAACCGCCAGTCGCTTCCCTTCCGGCTGAATGCGAAGAACGGCTTGTGGAAGACGAGCGAGAAGCAGATGCCGTGAAACGAATTGCAGACGACTGCGTCGGCACCCATGAAAAGCCCCAGCCATTCCTCAACGCCTGCATCGTCAATCACCTCATGTCCGAATATAAATCTATTGACGCCGAAGTTTCCGACTTCGACAAGGGGCTTGCCGAGGCTCTTCGCCAGCCTCTTCGCCTCGCGGACCATGTTCGCGTTGAACTTCATGCACGAATAGAGAAGCACGTAGCCTTTGCGCGCGGAGGGCCTTGCGAGCGCTGCGTAGTCTGCGGCCTTGAGAAGGAGCGTGGGGTCCAGAAGCCAGGACACCTTCCTTCCGGACAGACTGGATATCCACTCCGCCCCTGCTCGTTCGCGCGAGCTCACGGCGTCGAACCCCCTGACGTACTCCGCGAAGCGCCGTTCTTCGTCCGGGGAGAGCGGCTTGCTGCCGACTGAAGGCGCATAGGCCACCTTACGGCGTCCCTGCGCTGCGGGGAAGTCGAGGAAGAACCCCCTGTCCAGTCCGTGGGTTGCGCTTCTCTTCCAGATGACGTCCGCCTCGCACACAAAAACGGCCGGGTCGCATCCCTCGAGCTTCGGCGCAGCCACGAGGCTTTCCTCGGTGTACGTCCGAGGCGTGCAGACGAGCCTATTTGACTTGAACTCCTCGAACTTGGCATACTTGCGCAGGTTGGCGCGGGTGGAGACGATCCACTGGAGCACCCTGCGTCCCATGACGAGCGGACGCCGCCAGCTTCGGAGCGCGTTCAGGACGGGCCATTTGAAGTGATAGTGCGTCAGCGACATCGGGATGTAGTCGATCACCACCGACTCGCAGCCCATGCCCTTCAGCACCTGCTGGAACGCCCAGCCGTGAAGCACGGCGCCGTAGTTCAAATGGCGCGAGTGCGTGGTAAAAGAAATCGTCGCAACACGAGGCATCACGAACCTCCATGGAAGAAGCTCGAAAGCCTGCGGCGCAGGAGCGCAAGCCTGCGCAACAAGGCGATGCCGCCAGCGGTGCCACGCCCAACCGCGCGCGACTGATAGTACCTCGCCAGGAACGACGCGAGCGGTAGCGGCGATTCTGATCCGCGGATAGTGTCGGCAACGCATTTCTCGAAATCACTGAGCGCATCCGCTTTATTTCCGCACTCATCGAGAAGAGGCAACACCTCATCCCTGTAAACCGAATAGTGTGACTCGATCGCCGCAGCGGTCGCCTGCTTGACCATCGCCCTGCTTCCTGTTCCAAGCAGCAGCCGCAGAAGTCCAAGCGAAAAAGCCGGCATGAGTCCATCCGAGCAAAGGCGCGCCTTTACGGCCGCATACGCCTTTAGCCACAGCAAAGGGTCGCCGTCCGCTCGGACATTGCTCTGAAGGCTACCTGGCCTTCCCATGCGGTAGTGATAGAACACGTCGTTTATGACGGAAATCCTCTCCGCCTCGGCGACCGTTATGCAGGAGAAGTAGAGATCATTCTCCCTTAACTGCTCCTGGAAAAGAATACCCTTCTCCAGGAGGAAGCTTCTTCGCACGAGCTTGTTCCAGGAATTTGCGCGCGCCTCAAGAAAAAGGATGTCTGCGGCATCCCTTCCGGCAAAGCTCTCTGGCATCGAGGCTATCCTTTTCGGCGGATACGAAGCGTACGGCGCGCCGCAAAGTCCGTCATGCCGATAAACACCGGCAATGACCACATCGCAATTGAACTTGCGGGCGCGCCGCATCATCTTTGCCAGCATTTTTCTGTCGCACCAATCGTCTGGGTCGCAGAAGAAGACGTATTCGCCCGTTGCCTCGCGGAGCCCGCGGTTTCTTGCCGCTCCGGCACCGGCATTGTCCTGCGACAGGACCTTAACGCGGCTGTCACGCTTTGCATAGGATACGAGCAGCTCGGGCGAACGATCCGTCGAGCCGTCGTCGACGCAGATAACCTCGATATCCTTCAGCGTCTGGCCTAGAATCGAGTCGAGGCACTCGCCGAGATACTTCTCGACGTTGTAGACCGGAATGATGACAGATATCTTAGGCATGAAAGAGTCCTCAACGGATGAAGGATGGGCGACTCCGGCGACCACGGACACGATTCAGTAGATTGTGGAACAGTGCCTTGAACAATGTCCCAAATTCAGGTTTCGGACGCCTCTTGAGCTCGCGCAGGGCGATCATCTGGACTTGCAGGACAAAAGCGCACTCCTCGGGTGAAGCCGATTCAAGCACCTCCGCCAAGGCACCGAGCCTCTCGTCAGGGGTGAGGTGCCATGACTTGCCATACATCGCCACGGACAGCTGTGCCGAAAAGCGCGCCAACACCGTCTCCGGGTTACGCAGCTCTTCGCGCAGCGGTGCGAACCGGTACAGGGCAATCAGCACCGCCAGGATATTGCGGCTGTGGCGTCTGAATGCGCCGTCGGCGGACGTAATGGAGCCGTTACGGACGCGTCTCCTGTAGAAGCGATCGGAAATTGCCATAGCACGCCCGGAATAGTAGAGTGACAATGTAGTGAAGTAATTGTCCGCGCGCGTCGTGGCGTCGGGGAAGGGATAATCGCGGTCACGGACAACTGTTGCACGTATCAACCGGAGGGGTGGACTAACATGGTAGCAATCGTTTTCGAAGAGTGTGCGCATCAGATCCATTCCGCCCATGACCTTGCCGCAGCACGCAGGCGAAATTGAGTAATAACGCACCATCCGACCAGCCCACGCACGAAGATCTGCCGGAACATCATCTTCACAGAACACGGAAGAGGCAAATATGATCTGGTCAAGATTTTCCCTTTCGCATGCGGTGCACAGCTGCTCAAAGGCGTTGGATGCCAACATATCATCCGCGTCCATGAAATGGATGAATTCACCCGACGCAGCATTTACGCCCACCTCGCGCGCGCGGAACGCCCCTGCGTGCGGCGACGAGAACAGCCTCACGCGCGCATCCTTCGCGGCATAGTCGGAAAGAATTCGCGGCGAGCCGTCCGTCGACCCGTCGTCTACGCAAATCACCTCGATATCCTTCAGCGTCTGGCCAAGAATCGAGTCGAGGCACTCGCCGAGGTACTTCTCGACGTTGTAGACCGGGATTATCACTGATATTTTCGGCATCATGTGGATATTATATCATTTTACAGCGGAAGCCGCATCTGAGGCAGCCCTACCCTGTAGGGTTGCAAATGCCTGCAGGGTCAAATCAGTTGTTCTTTGGCAAAGACCGCCACAATTCTTCTGGCGATTCGTTTTCCAACAGCAGCCTTGCGCGCTCGCGCTTCTTTGGCGAATTGAGCATTTCCGAGGAAAGGCCTGCGAACTTCATGAAACCTATTATCTTCGCGCGCGAGGCGTAGTACATCGTGTCGAACGCGTCCTTGTCACGGAAGAACACAAGCTGGTCCACTACAAGCGAGAAGAAGGTCTTTGCGAGCGACATGCCGAAGCTATTCCAAAGTCCATGTTCCTTCAGCGACTCCTCGACCGCCGAATATGCATTGAAAGTCGCCAGGGGCCACTTGTCCTTGCCGAAGGTGAGGCTGCCGCCACGACGACGCGAATACCTGTAGTAGCCCTTCCGAACGAGGGCGATTCGCTTCGCGAGAGCTAGAGCCATGTCGACGAAGTAGACGTCGTTGGAGCGCGGGACGCACTGGAAGCGAAGCGCATGCTCCTCCACAAAGTCTCGGCGAAACATCTTGTCCCACGGAACGGACTTGGCAAACGTGAAGATCCTGTCCGCAATCTTCTGCGGAGGGAAAGGCTGGCGCATGCACCACGCCATCCGCCTTGGGAGGGGCAGTTCCTCGATCACAGCACCCGTTTCGGCATCCACAACCGTCCTGCCTGCAACGACGACGTCGGCCTTCGTCTTCCTGGCCTTGCGGAACATGACTTCTAGCATTACCTTTTCGCAGCTGTCGTCAGGGTCAAAGAAGAAAAGGTATTCGCCATGAGCCGCGCCTATGCCGACGTTGCGCGCGGCACCAGCGCCGTTGTTCGCCTGGTGAATCACTCTGATCCGCGGATCCTTCACGGCATATTCGTCAAGTATGGCGGCTGAGCCGTCCGTCGAGCCGTCATCCACGCAGACAACCTCTATGTTCTCCAACGTTTGCCCGAGAATAGAGTCGAGACTTCTACGTAGATATTTCTCAACATTGTAGACGGGCACTATGACAGACACGCAAGGAGCCTTCCTAATCGCAGCATCCTCGAAGACATAGCGAACAGAGGAAAGCACCGTGCTCTCGACCTTCGGACGATGAGCAAGAATTGTCTCGCTCAGAGATTCTCGATTCTTCCAGATTTCATCAAGCTTTGCGCACAGCCTGTCGAGACGGAAATCGTCTTGCGAGACAACGGTTCCCGGCACGCCGTACCACTCGCAAAGGTCCAAGTACTTGCAATGCCAGCCGAGGACGAGCTGCGGGACTCCTGACGCGAAGGCCGCCACGCACGAATGGTATCGGCATGTCACCATCACGGCGCATCCGGCGATAGCGTCGTGAAGCGCACTTGGAGAGGAATGCCGTGCGTCGAAACAGTGAACATCCACGCTCGGCGGCAGTGCGTCCATGATTTCGCGCGCGACTTCGGCGTCATCGCGCCCCGACTTCTTGAATTGGTTGGGCAGGATCAGGATCCGGCAGCCCAGCGCCGACGAGGCGTGCTCGATCAGCCCGCGCATGAGCGCCACGTAGTCGACCGAAAACCGGGCACACTGCCTTTCGGACTGATAGCTGACCGAAACGCCGAGCACGTCTGGCGAACGGACGGCGGACTCCGAATGCCAGCAGTTTGCAAGGTCGGGCGCGACGGGAATCTCGCGCGTCACGTGCGCGACCTCCATCATCTCCCTCTTGCATTCGTTCTCGCGCGCCACCACGCGGGTGAAGGCGAAACGGCACGCCAGGCGGGCGAGGAAGGCGTTGCCCGCATTTTCCATCGGGCCGAAGCTCGCCGTCGTCTTCACGCTCAGCTTGCCAGAGAGCCGCGCCAGCAATCCGATGCCAAACACCTTGAACAGCGCGGCCAGGGCGCCGCGGCGGGACGAAACGCCCACGTCCGTCTTGATCTTCGAGCAAAAGCAGATCGGGTAGATGTACGCGACGGCGTCTGCCGCGTTGAAGTCGTCCCAGAAGGCGGCGCAGGCTTTGCTGTTCGACCTGCGTCCGAACAACTTGAGCAAAAGCCAGTCCCGGTAGAACTTGAAGGGATATTTCCGATAAGGGAACTCCTTGACGGGAACCGCCAGATCGGAGACCGAGACGGGATCGACGGCCTTCGGCTGATAGACGACGAGCTCGCTTTCCGGATAGATGCGAGAAACCGCCGCCGAAAGGCCGTGAACGACCGACGGTCCGCCGAAATTGTCTTCAAGTCCAAAGCCGTAGGCGAGTATGCGAAATGGCTCACGTACAGGAAGTTTCATCACGGGCACCTCCTTCCCTTGCTTCCGCGAACGAGTCTTTTCAGTAGAATCTTGCCGCCAATTGCCATGAATCGCAACTTCTCGGCTGCTGAAAACCTGGACGCGGGATTAAACCTGATTCGATGACCTGCATCCAACGAGTCGATTCGGCAGACATCTTCATCGCTTAGGGAAAAATCGAAGATGTTGAAATTTGATGCAATGTGTTCTTGAGACCGCGAAGCAGGAATAGGGATGTCTCCATGCTCAATATTCCATCTAAGGACCACTTGCTCAACACTCTTTCCGTGACGACGAGCAATGTCATTCAGAGTCTCGTTTTCAATTAGCGCCGTATCCATGCGCGCAAGGGGAGAATAGCTCATTACAACAATTCCATTCTTCCTACATATTTCGGCCGTAGCTTTCTGCTGAAAAAGCGGATGCCGCTCAAACTGGTTGATTGCCGGCTTGACGCGACTGAACCTAAGTAGCTCGAGGAGCATATCGGCTTCGAAATTGCACACTCCAATCGCCTTGCACCGACCTGCGGCGTACAGGTCTTCCATTCTCCGCCATTGTTCCTTCCACAAAAAGGGATACGGCCAATGCAATAAATACACGTCAATTTTTCCGCTGAGCTTCTTCTCACTGGCAGAGAATCGATTTAGAAGCGACTCAGTCCTCCGCGGATTTGAAAATTTCGTCACTATAGTCAGCCCTGCACTGCCGCCGCCTGCCTTAATACCTTCACCGACGAATTGTTCGTTGCCGTAGTTATCTGAAGTATCGATCAGACGGTATCCACAAGACATAGCGACAGGAACGGACGTTACAAGCGTCTCCTTTTGCGGAAATGTTCCAAACCCAATGGATGGCATCTTGTATCCGTTATATAGTGTGACTGTCTGCATTTTTATTGAGTATGTCCAATGTTGTTTTGGGGAGGTACTCCGAAAGGTTCTCCAAGCAGCCAGACTTGAGTAGTCGCCTGACTTCGGTTGCACTTATTACACGTCCGTCTGAAAGCGCAAACCGAGGGATTTCGCGGAACTCCAGTCCGTATTCCGGCAACAGCCTAGACATAGTGCGGTTGTACTCGGCCGTTACAGGATCAAATGGCTCTTCTCCTGCGAATCGCACCTTTATGCCAAGCGCAGGTGCGATTTTCTCGCAAAACGTCCTTACGTCGCCGGACACGTCGAAACTCTTTTCCCTCACATAATCCTTCATGAAGTATTCTGGGAATGTCAGCGACGAGATGACGAATCTGCCGCTTGGCGCAACGACTACATTGGGCAAGTCTGAGGTCCCAGCTTTGACCATCTCAAAACGCTCGTCGAAAGGGAACACTGACCGGTCTTCCTCAACAACGAGGATGTATAGCCTATCAACCTCCTTGGCGGCCAACTCGACAAGTCTGCGGTGGCCGAGAGTGAAAGGATTGCAGTTCATTACTATGGCACCTGCCCTTTCACCGCACCTCAACGGCCCTCCCAATTCCACAACTGACTTCACATAGTGTGCAACCTCGGCATCGAAATCCCTGCTCCCATGCGTCTTAAGATAACGCTTCAGCCACGGCGTCCTCAAATTAGCTAGCGTGCCGTCATCAACTTGCGATGCAGCAAAGCGACACGATGAAAGCTCATCGACGATAATCTTAGCAGCGATTTTGTACCCTGTTGAATTCATATGGCCAGGCCTGTCATAAAAACACCACTTCGCTTCAGGTGCCTCATGCCAACGCCTAGTTATATCAAGATAGCGAACTCCGCACTTCGTCCACCATTCCATGACCCTTGGGTCTAGGTGCTTGCGGTAGAAAAGCACGATGTCGCCAGGCGCGATTCCTGCTGCTTCACGAAGGAAGTTCCCATCAAGCGCATTGTCATCGCCGCCCCACAGCCCATGGTTAACAACTCGTATGTCTCCGTGCCCAAAATCGGACAACAGCGCCTGTATACGACTTGGCAACGTGTCGGCATCTTCGACAGCATATCCAAAGACGCCGCATCTTCCGTAGACATGAAGCGTACGTGTGTAGCGCTCCGGCTGCCCGCACGTGACGCGAAGCCCACCAACAACATTCACAAGCTGACCAGAGCTGTCTTCGTGCCGCTTGATTCCACCCAAATCGACTATCTGCGGGATGTTTCCGATCTCATTGACATATGACGGAGAGTACTTCTCGCCAAATAGCTCCCGCAAGTCAGCCTCAAACCTCGCTGGATCGCGGTGCATAACAGGAAAACTTGCCCCTAACGCCATCCTGCGTTCGGCAGACATGGAGTACCTCCAATTTGGGTCCTTGACCTTGCCGACTCGGTTGACAAAAAAGACGGGCACGCCTTTCTTTGCGAGAAGCAGGAACGCGTCTCGCATGGCCAGTATGCGAAGCGCATTCTCGCGTATCTTTCTGCCTGGCGGAGCAAACGGCGCTTTCTCACCAATTGCGGCGTAATACTCCCTCATCGCAGCCATTATCTCGCGGTCCATGTGGTAGCGGATGAGGGCCTTTATCTTACGCCACAACCGCATGATCCATGGCGCAGGGCTAGCCGCAGGCTTGGCATACTTGGCCGATGACTTGAGGAACCCGTTCGTGTCAATGTCGCGCAAAAAGTCGCATCTGGCGGGGTTCTCCAACGGCGCACGCGTAAGGTGTCGACAACTTGCCACGGCTTTCTCCATTGTAGTGTCTTCCGTGACCAAAAACTTCTTCGCATCGAGGAATAGTTCTAGCCCGGCCTTCGAGTTAACTGCAACAAGCGATATCCCGCCCCGATTTTTCCCATTGAATCTTGAACCTTCATACTTCCAGAAATCCGCAAGAGTGATGTCTGCAACGCGCGGAAGGGATGCATACCTGCACGCGCCGCAAGACAGACGGTTCATCAGCCCTCGCAGGTAAGCGGCGTGAAACGGGTGCTTTGCAATTGGAACTATATCGGATGTGCCGTCGTCGTACACGATGCGGTAGGAGGTGTGTTTCCACCCGTTCGACTTATCCCTGAACACTACATTCAATATTTTCTTGCCACAGGCATCTTGCGTTTCGGAAATATATTTTCGCCATGCTTTGGCGGACGGGATTCCATGGCATACCACTTCGCATGTGACAAGATTCGGATATCCCCTGCCCAAGAACGAATTGAGTGCGGCGACCTGGCATGGGGTGCCGGAGAAAAGCACTAATCTTCTGGCTTCAAGGTCCTGACGAACTTCATTATACGCATTTTGCGCATCGCTAGGAAGATACTTTGATCGGCGAAACGCCGCAGCTGCATCAATCGTCTCAGCCCTTAGATGCCGGACTTTGCCAACAGCGACCATGGCCGCACCGTACACCACTCCGCCGCGCGCGATTGCGGTCTGCGCCAAGGCCCAGAATGCACCACCAGACGAAACCGCGCCAAGCTCAGTGTCATCACGCAGCCGCGCTGCATAGAAACTTGGTTCATCTTCGGGCATGGCCGCCGACCCGCAAGTACTTATATTCTTTATGGGGCACACATTCTCGCATCGTCCACATTGAATGCAAATAGCATCATCGACATGGGGAACGAAAAATCCGTCCCCGTCTTCTTTCATCGCAAGGGCGCCAACCTTGCATGCGGCTGCGCATGCCCCACATCCACAGCACAGGCCGGACTTGACAACCTCTTCGCAACATAGACGTTTAACGTTCGTGCTCATTTCCGAGGGTTGTTCCTTTCTGACATTCGGTCAACAAGAAACCTGATCCTAGATGGAAGATACATGCTCAACCAGGAAAAAGCGAATCTCAGTGGCGACATGTCCGCTTCGATTCCGAAGCAAGTTCTCATAAGCTGATTTGAAAGATATATGGGCTTCTTCGATGGCCTAAGCGAATTCAACTGATTTGACCCATGGACAACTTCCAGCCATGCGTTTGGATGGTTTATCTCTACCACTTTGCAACCTGAGCTGTTGATCGCTGTATGAGGTATGGCAAACGGATGATCGTGAACATCACGCCTACAGACCATTGAAGGAAAATGGTTCCATTTGAAGCGACAGCGCTGCGCAAATGAAGCACGCTCAATATAAATGTTGCCATCGGGAAGCATAACGTAAAACTTTTCACCTACGCCGCCCGCAATAGACTGTTCAGCGCAGTCCCTTATCCATTTTAGAGCTTGTACATTGAAAGCATCGTCGTTGTCTATCCTCGTTTCGATGTAATGGGTAGTGTCAAGATCAATCCTGCCAAGGACTTCATTCATCACAATGTCAATACTTCTTGGCTTACTAAGGGGCTCGCAATCATCTACGAATATTGGCTCAAGGGCCGGGAATGAACTTTGATGCAAACGTACTCTTTCCTTGAAAGTCTCTGGCGTTTGAGAAGAAAAAAACACAAGCCAACGGAAATCCGCGTCTTGTTTGCTCATAGACGGCAAGCAATATCTCTCAAAAAGACGAAAGCGCTCGTCAAGATACTCCTGCGTTCCACCCAGCCATTCTCTGCCCCTCATAAGCCAGGAAAGGCGCAGATTGAAGCGCGTCAAAACGAAGTGCTGAATCTTCACTGCTGCTCCTCATTTTGTGTCCCTGATCTCTCGTCCCTCGCATTAGTTAACGCACCCAACAGCAGCAGGATGGAAAGCAACACCCTGCGCTTGCGGCCATATGTGCGCACGTCATGGACGCCATTGCGCCTTGCATTCCGAAGACGCAGCAGCAGCGTTCGCTCCGAATCGCGGCGCAGCTTTTTCGGAGCGGTCATCACGCGCTGAATTAGCTTGAAAAGATTGGCATCGTGGAACTCGCCTTTGTCGAAACGGTCGAAGAATGCGTTGACGTATTCGGCAGAGGGGAGAGGCTGAACCCAGTCGCCTACTGCGCAGAGACGACGAACAAACTTGGAGAAGAGGCTTTCACGACTTCTCCCTGTAATACGTCCAAACACATCAACTATCTTTAGCAGTCCGTTGCGACGGGCGATCTCAATAGCCAACACCTGTCCACTTTGGGTCTCTTTTCCGAGGAACCCGCCATTTGCTTTTTTGTTTACTGCCTTGTAACCGTTACGGCGATTGAAGACAAAAACATCGACCTGCTGGAACTCTTTTGCAATAGCCATTGCGCTAATGAAAAAAGCAGGATCTTGGCATCGTCTGAATGCGGGGAATGTCAAACCATTATCTACTATGAGGCTTCGCGCATAAATGCACTGGCAGAAACCCGCCGGCGACTGAAACTCCGAATATGAACGTCTGCCAACCGGAGGCCAATCGAGTGGAATCACAAAGCCCTTCGCAATCGGCGTGTGGCCGTCAGGCCCTACCTGTAGCACCCTTCCGCGGGCAACCTGAAGCCCAGAGTCTTTGACGGCGTTGTACAACTGCTCGACAGTTTCGGGTGTGCTGAAGAAGTCGTCGGGGTCGAGGAACATCAACCATTCGCCCTTCGACACTGCGATTCCTGCGTTGCGCGCGGGGCCCGAGCCGGCGTTCTTCTGGGATATGACTTTTACGCGCGGGTCACGGGCAGCATACTCGGCGAGAATGGCGGGCGAGGAATCCGTCGAGCCGTCGTCGATGCAGACGGCTTCGATTTCGCGGAGAGTCTGGGACAAAACCGAATTCAGGCATTCGCGCAAATATGCCTCCATGTTGTAGACGGGAATGATGATGGAGACCTTGATCATTTTGCGCCCCCCCCTGTCATTTTCTTTTTTGCCTTAGCCCATTTGGCGGCAATGTACTCCCTTTCCTCGGCGTCGAGCAAGACAAACCAGACAAGCGGCAACACTACGATCTCGCAGGCAGCAGTCGTTAGGACCACTCGCAAAAGGCTGGCTTCCATCAACATACGCGGCACAAGCCCTGCCAGCCCAGAGGCGATGGCCGCAAATAAAATTGGGCAAAACACTTTTCTCAGCCAGGTTAGGGCAGACACACTGGCAAGCCTACTTGCGTTCCATATATGAATCGCGTTCGCGGCTAGGCTAGACAAAATCTGTGCGTACACAATGGAGAACAACCCGAACCCGGAATAAACAAAACCAATCGCCACCGGTACGGCGAGCATCTTTACAAAACCGTCAAGAAATCTGTTTAACGCAACCTTACCCGTAGCAGCGATAGCTATGGACTGACCTATGACCATCTGTCCAAGAAGCGCCGACACAAGTACCATCAGACAAAGACTAGGCGATTCCGCCGGCGGCTTCTTGAGCCAAAGGCGCATCACCTCGTGGACTTCAAGAAAAAGCGGGACAGAGACAACCACAACCATCATCGCCGAGAGCTTGTCAAGACGATAGACGAGCGCCTTCATCCGCTTCATGTTGCCTGCGCCATAAGCGGTGACGATGGCAGGATTGAAGGAGCCGGACATAGATTTCGCGAACGTGTTGGCCCTGGCCGAAAGCCGGTTGGCAATTGCAATGGCGGCATTGGCGGACGGTCCGAAAAACCTGTTGACCACCACGGCGAGGCCTTGGCTGCGCACGACTCGTCCAAGGGCGCCAAATGCGTTCCAGAGAGCGTACATCGCAAGTTCCCGGATGTCGCGCCAACGCCAGAGGCAGTCGCGGCGCAAGCGGCACTCTGGATAGACGCGAATTGCCCGCAAGCAGATGAGCAAACGCGGAACCACGACAATCAGGCAGTGCCAGAAAGCATATTTCGCAAGCCATACTGCGGGATGCGACACCATGTAGTACAGCAGAAATGCCGCAAGCGTGGTCTCCGCCACGCTGTAGATGGTCAGCTCGGCGATTTCCTGCTTTGCCGTATACATCGCGCGGAACGGGACGTTCATCATCCCCGTCAAAGCAGAAATGCAGGTGAACCGCCAGACCCAAAGGGACGCAGCAAGCCGATCCGGAGGGATGACGAGCCAGTGGGAAACCGCATATTCGCCAAGCGGCCAGCCGATTGCTACGAGAATCAGGGGAAGGACCGTATGCACCGAAACCGCACCGGAAAACCACCTTCTGCACTCCGCCAGGCTTTCCTCGCGGTTGCGCTTCTTGCTCTTCCTTGCTGCGCCTATCGAGAAAGCATAGTAACGCGACACCGCACCGGCAAGAAGCCGGTTGATCATCGTCACAAATGCGGCCAGCCCGCCGACGAGTCCAAGCAAACCGTAGTCGACCTGTCCAAGGGCTAGCAATAGCCAGCGGGCGGTAACAAGTCCGAGCGCAAGCTTGTATATCGAGCGCGCGTATGTCGCCGTTATGTTGAGTGCTATGCGTCTGTTGGGGGTCATCCTCATCGGCTCACCTCCGGAAGTCGAGAAGATGGCCGATCAGCGAGCGGATGCCGCGGTAGTAGAACGAAAAGTCGAAAAGCGTGCGCGTGGAGGCGAGCCGGTGAAGAAGCGCGCGCGGCTGGAGGAACCCGCGGTAGACGTCGCGTATCGCGCACTTGATCTCCTCTTCGGTGGCAAGCGGCGTCTTCATTATCTGACGGCGCATGTCGTACTCGTCCCAGTCAAGCGTCGTAAGGCCGTCGCCCGCGGCGAGCTCCTTGAATAGCGGAGTCCCGGGATAAGGAATCGTCATCGTGCACTGAAGCGTCGAGGCATGGCCGTTCGCAAGAAGCCGGCGCGCGAGACGGACGGTATTCGCAATCTCCTTCGGTCCTTCCCACGGGTAGCCGAACATGAAGGTCAGATGGACGTCCAGCCCCGCTTCGCTCGCCCACTTGGCCCCCTTCTCGACATCCTCGACCTTAAGCGCCTTGTTGAGCCGGTCGAGTGTCGCCTGGTTCGCGCTCTCGACCCCGAAAAGGACAAGCCTGAAGCCCGCCTTCCGCATAAGCCGGTAGTCGTCTGCTGTCAGGCGCCCGAACCGCATGTTGCAGTCAATGCGGACCTTCTTGTTGAGGCCTCGCCTGATTACCTCGTTGCAGAAAACCTTAAGCCACTCTCCGACGGGGAACGACCCGGAGTCGTCCATTATCTCCTTGACGCCGTACTTCGCAACAAGCATCTCTATCTCGTCGACGACGTCAATCGGCTCGCGCGTCCTGTACTTCGGATAAAGCGTCGTCCAGGAGCAGAACGTGCACTTCCCGTGCCAGCAGTCGCGTCCAGACATCACATACGTTCCAGGCGTGCGCCTGAAATTGCCGTTCTTGACGGAATAAAGCCGCCAGTCCACGAGGTCGCGGTCGATCCATGGAGAGTCCTTGAGATCGTGCCTGAGCGCCATCGGGTAAAGTCCGCCATGCATGTCGCCCGAGAGAAAATCCACGAGCGCATAGTCCCAGTCGCCGCCCGCAAGCACGGCCCACACGCCGGGCTTGGACAGGCTTTCGTCCGGCATCGCCGTTACATGGTCGCCGACAAGGATGAACTTGGCATGGTTCGATGGACGCGACGAAAGACGCTCGATCCAGCTCCAGTGGCGCTTTACGACAGGGGTCTTCGTCTCGAAAACGACCACGTCGGGATCGAATGCGTCAAGACGGCGGATGAATTCATCGCCGGAAATCTCCGACGCGATCGCGTCCAGGAAGAGGACCTCGTGTCCGGCCTTCTTCGCCATCGTCGCAGCCGTTGCGGGCACGACGGGGAAGATGTAGGTCGGACGCGAGAACCACTGGAACTGCCTGTTCTGGGTGAGAAGGGCGACGCCCTTCTCACTCTCCAGGGGCGGATATGCGATTGCTACCCGCACTTACCACTTGTAGCCGATTCCGAGGATGTAGCGGATGTCGCTGTGCTTCACGCCCGGTCCGACCTTCTTCTTGTAGTCCCACTCGGCCTTCGCGACGAGCTGCCAGTTGGCGCTGAACGCGTAGGTGATTCCGACGTCTGTGTCGATGAGGTAGTTGTCCTCCCACTTGTCGACCTGCGGCAGCCACTCGAAGTTGTGGGTGAGCGAGAGGTTCTCGACAGCGGCGATCTCCCACGCGAAGTGGTGGGCGTAGCGGAAGGTCCCGTAGTCGTCACTCTTGACGTGCTCGTACTTCTCGCAAATGTAGGCCATGCCGACTTCCTGGTTGAACGACATCTTGCCGAAGCCGAAGTTCTCGTTCTCAAACCACTGGTAGCCGACACCAGTGCCGACGCGCCAGCGATACTCGAGATCCATGATGCGGTCGAACTCGTACTTGCCGTTGACGTAGTTGTAGAAGCCCTCACCGGCCCAGAAATGGTCTTCCTGCGCCTGCGCCTCAAAGCGGCTCGTCGTCTTCTGCTTGCTCTGCTTGGAGTCGCCGGACTGCGCGAAGAAGTAGCCGGCGTCGGCCGTCAGGCGGTCCTTGTCCCAGCGCTTCGCGATGTCTGCGGTGACGGTAGCGGATTCGCCGACCGTGTTGCCGCGCGTTGCGGTGCCGGAGAAGTTGACGCTTCCGTGCCAGCTCTGGACTTCAGGGTCGATCGCCTTGACGTTCGTCATATCGAGCTTCTCGCCGGAGGCCTCGGCGTAATCGCCGTCAACAACGACGAGCTTCTTCGTCTCCTTGGTCATGTCGACGTACTGGACGACATGGTCGCCGGAGCTCTCAAGCTTCGCGATGTTCTTGACGTCGATCACGAGATCGCCGAGATCATCTGACTTGAACTTGAGCTTTCCGTCGCGCATCACGTCGGCCGTGCCCGTGACGACGGAACCGGATTTCATTGTCACCTTGTCGGCAAAGGCACCGCAGGCGACGAACGCTGCCGCAAAAGCGGCGGCAAGTGTCTTGGTATTCATTTTTGTTCCTTTTTGACTTTGTAGCTTGGATCACGTGTAAAAGGCATGTAGCGGTCGATGAACGAGACGCTTTCGACCTTGTTCGTCGCAAGAGGGTCGCGCGCCTGCTCATCAAGCGGACGAAGGTCAAGGGACTCGATTCCCTCCATGTTCTTCCTGGGCCTGTCACCTGGCTCGAGCTTCAGTCCCTCGACGTACTGACGGCCAAGGACAGCGTTCTTGGGAAGCCCCGCGTCGCGCTTGAGCGAACTCGGGTCGATAAGGCCCACGGTGACGAAGACGATGATCTCGCGCTGCTCCTTGACGCGCACCTTGCTGCCGAAGAGGACAGGCCCAATCCACGGGATGTCACGCAGGACTGGTATGCCGTTGTCGACCTGCTTTTCGACGGTGCGGGAGAGACCGCCGATCACGGCCGTGGTTTCGCTTGCGAGGTTGAACTCCGTGACGAGGCGCTGGACGTTTATGACGGGGTACTTGGCGGAATAAGACCCCGACGAGCCGTCGTTTCCCGTATCCGTCCCAGCCATCACATAGTCCGTGCAGTCGGATATCGTGGGCACTATGGAGACGTTGATGAGCCCGTTCGTCCCGATGCGGGGCGTCACCTCAAGCTGGATGCCCCAGGAGAAGAACGCCTCCTTTGCGAACATGAACTTGTCCTCGCCGGGGATCGCCGCCATCTGCATGTCGAGGTCGAGCGAGTCGGAGCCGCTGCCGGACGTCGTGCGCTTGGCCGATATCTTGACGTTCGGATACTTCTGCGTCATGTCGACTAGGGCCTTCTTGCCTGACGAGACGATGATCTTGGGGTTGGAGAAAGTCTTCGCGTCCTCGGACGACTCGAGCGCGCGCAGGACCATCGTCATCTCGGTGAAATCGAGAGTTCCGTTGAAATACGTTATGTCGCCGTCGTGCCCCTTGCCGCCGGACAGCCCGTACGACGTCGTCGTCTTGCCGTCGATGATCGTGCGAGAATAGTCCGTCACCGCGCTCCCAAGCCTGCTCTGCTGGATGCCGCCGCCCAGCTTTATCGAGCCGCCCATTCCGTCGAGCATCTGCCAGTCGATTCCGAGCTTGTGGCTAGCGTTGTTGGAAAGCTCCACGAAGCGCGCCTCTATGTAGACCTGCTTCGCCTCGACGTCCAGCTCCTCAAGCACATGAGCGCATGCATCGAGAATCGGCGAAGGAGCGGTGACCATTATCGAGTTGGACTCGGGAAAGCTCACCGCCATCTTAGTAACCTTCCAGACCTGCCCGAACTCCCCGTTCCACATTTCGTTGAACTTCTCGGCGACCTCGGAGGCGGAACAGTGGTTGAGGCGGAATATGCGCGTCTCTATCTGCGACTTCCTAGTCGTTTCCGCCTTCGCACTGGTTTCTTCAGCGGCAGCGACCTTCGTCTCCAAAACGGCTGCTGCTGTTTCGGCTGCGGGGGCGGCTTCAGCCGCGGCAGGCGACTCGCCAGCCGCCTCCGCGTCGGCCGACCGGGCGAACGTCGAGGCGAATACGGCGAGTGCCGCAATGGTCTGTCTACGGTTGAGCATTTCCACTATTATATCAAAAAACGTCAGAACAGGTCGCGGACTGCCTGGTCTATTCCATCCACGTCGACGACCTTGGTCTGGACGACGGGAAGCTTGTCGAGGTCGCGGAAACTGGGCGGCGGGTTGTCCAGGATATCCGCGCCGAAGGCGCGCGCGCACGTCTCGGGGAACTTGTACGGCGTAGCGGTAGCCGCGATGACGACGGGCCTGCCGGACTTCGGATAGCCGAGAGAGCGCGCGACTGCCGTCGCGACAGCAGTGTGCGGGTCGAGCACGTAGCCGCAGGCGTCTTTCATCCTGCGCATCTCCGCCTCCGTCTCCTCCGGCGTCGCAACGCCGCCCTCGAAGTCAGCCATGAGGCGGGCCTTTGCTGCGTCGCATAGCTCGTAGCATCCCTTGGTCGCCATGTCCGACATGAGCCTCGCCGTCTCGCGGCAGGCCTCCTCGACGCGTCCCTCGAAGCCGCCGTTAAGCAGCCACAGAAGACGCTCGACGTTGGACGACTTGCGTATGTCCATCGAAGGAGAGTTGGTGACCGTGAACTTTTCGCCGGGATCGTACACGCCCGTCTTCACGAAGCGCGCGAGCACGTCGTTGACGTTCGACGCGACGACGAACCTGCCGATCGGCGCCCCGAGCATCTTCGCGTAGTACGCGGCGAGGATGTTGCCGAAGTTGCCGGAGGGAACAACTACATCGAAGCTACCTCTCGACAGGCAGGGTTGGGGGCAGCCAGAGGCCCCGTCCATTCCCGCTAGTTTTGCGGCCGCCAGCAAGTAATAAGCTATCTGCGGGATGAGGCGGCCGGGGTTGAGCGAGTTGGCGGAAGAGAGCGTCAC
>SUWC01000140.1 GCA_015061665.1 Lentisphaerota bacterium | reverse complement strand
TTCCCGTAGGGCTCCAGCGAAAGCACGAGTCCGCGACTGTGACAAAGTTCTGCAAGACGCCCCGCATAATTTTCCGCAAAAAGATCTGCCACCACGCGGCGGAAGTCCTCGAGGAATCGCTCGCTTTCATCGACGCTTCCGACTACTCGGCCGGCGAAAACTGGAAGATACGGCAAAGGCGAATAGCCCATACGCGACTCAAAGATCTTCTCCATCCCCTGCGTCCAGTTTTGCGAGCCCACCTCGTAACTGTCTACAAGTATGTTGTTGAAGCCACTCTCGACCGCGCCTGCAAGCAGGCCAAGATAATCACAGAGACGCGCAACATACTGGCTAAAATGGTAGTCCATCGCAGAAGCGGAAAGTTTATCCACTTCCAGACCGCCGCCGAACTTCGATGCGGGATGGTTGCGCCGTCCGTTGCAGACGAATCCTACGCGAAGTATGGTCCATTCGCCATTCGGCACATCCCATGCAAGCGTTTCATCCTTTGTCATGCGCTCCGTCAGGTCGACTATTTGATCGACGGACACGACCTGATCAGGGGACGCGACCGAGGCATCCCTCGTGACCTCGCCTCGGACTTCAAATATCTTGGCCGAAATGTTCGATATGCAAATCGGCGACCCCGGCGGGGTCGGAAACGCCAACACCGCTATGTCTTCGTAGAAGCCGTGGTCGTCTTTCGTGCGCGGCAGTTTCGCCGCGAACTTCGATGGCCCTTTGGCCGCAGTCTCAGTGAACACTACCTTCTTCATTCCGTTCGAAGGCACATTCCACGGCCCGCCTGACGACGACCACCCCGAGCAGTTGGGGATGCAGATTTCAAGCCCCAGCCGCCGTGCCTCGGATGCCGCATGCTTGAACATGTCAAACCACTCCGGAGAATTAAAAGCGAGCGAACCTGATGGTATGCTACAGCCCGCGTCGAACATCTGGACGCCGCCTATGCCGGCTTTGGCAAGCGCCTCGAAGTCACAGGTGATGCCCACTTTCGTGACATTGCCATTCATCATGTGGTACCAAGTGTGCGGCTTCGCCGAATTTGGCGGATTGCGAAAACCCTCTTCAAGTGGAACCGCGCCAATGGCGACATCGGCAAACATGCCCAACGCCGCAAGAACAGTTCCGCACAGGATCATCTTTTTGAGGGTTGCAACCATAGCGTACCTTTATCCCGTGTCAAATTATATCAATAAACTACATCACATTCGCATTCGCAGCCACATCGTCAGCCGACGAACCTGGCCGTAGCATGCCCCCTGTCGAATAAGGCGTAGAAATATTGTATTCGTACTTTATGGGAAGATTATCCGACGATGGGCCAATGAGGACACAGTTTCTCCCGGAAGCGACGCGACGGCAGTGCGTGATTTCATCCCAATAACCGAACGCTTCCTCGCCGAGCCTAAAGGCGATTGTGCGCGATTCGCCTGGCTCCAGCTCGATGCTTGCAAAATCGACAAGCTCCTTCTCCGGCATCTCAACGCCGGGAGCCGACGGCTTCGAGACGTAACACTGCACAACTTCCCTGCCGCGCATCGCCCCTGCGTTGCGAACCCTTACGCGCCATTCTCCGTCCGCAAGCTGCGACATCGCCTCGTACTCGAAACGCGTATAGGAAAGACCGAACCCAAATGGATACCTGACGCGCGTCTTGAAGTGATCGAATCCTCGGTAGCCCACCCATATCCCGTCGGCGTATTCCTCGACAGGCCATTCACGTGTCCACGACTTTGGACGCAACGGCCCGAGACCGGGGAACGTCTCAAGCCCCATCCGGTGGCACGGCCAATCGTGCAGCGTCTCGCCAAATGTGAACGGCAGACGCCCCGAGGGATTGACAAGTCCAAAGACCGCTTCGGCGAGAACTTTGCCGCCAAACTCGCCAGCGTACCAGGTGAAGAAAATCGCCCTTGCCATATCGTGCCATTCCTCCACGCTCACAGGCGTTCCACAGGTCATCGCCACGACAAGATTGGAATTGACCGCCGCGACATCGCGTATCAAGTCCTCCTGACACTGCCCGGGGATGCTCTTGAGCCAATAGTCACGCCGGTCGGAAATCTCACCGTTCACCGCTCGTCCGTTGCCGCCTTCACGGTCGAGGCTATGGTCGAGTCCTCCGCAGAATACCACAAGGTCGCAGTCCTTCGCCGCCTCCAGAAGCGGACGCGCCGCCATCCCCGGCACACTCACGGCATATGCGCTATCCTGGTTTTCGAACCTCATGCCGGGAGCGAAGACAACGTTCTCCTTGCCGAACACTTCGCAGAAACCCTCAAGGGGCGTAATCTCTCGCGCCGCCTTGATCGCGCCCGATCCGCCGCGCGAAAAGAGATCCACCCCATCCACCATTGAATGATATTGGTCAGCGTTAGGCCCTGCCACACAAACCTTGTGCCGCCGCATTCTGTCAAGCGGCAGAAAGCCGTCGTTCTTCGTCATTACGAGCGATTCAGCCGCCGCACGGTACGCGAGACGCTTGTGCTCCTCGCTACGGAAAGCGGCAGCACACTCTGCCGCGTTCTGTCGATCAGCCTCGCTCCTGCCGTTGAACGCACCGGCGCGCAAATAGAGCCGCAGCGCCCTGCGGACTGCATCCGTGAATCTGCCCTTGTCGACAATCCCCTTTTCGACGTATTCTACCTCTTTGCGGTCACGCTCCTGGTCTTCCTTGCAGTTAGTCTCGATGGTCGTGCCGCCGTTCATCGCCTTGACGTCGTCGTACCACACGCCCCAATCCGTGATAATCGCTCCATCCCAATTCCATTCCTTGAGGGCGATGTCATTGAGGTTCGTGTTCCAGCTCGCATGGATGCCGTCGAACTTGACCGCAGTATTCATCATCGCCCACGGTCTGGCCTTCTTGAGCGCGATTTCAAAAGGCCTGAGGTAGATCTCCCGCGCCGCCCGCTCCCCACAGAGCACGGTCAACCTGCCGCGACACCACTCCTGATCGTTGAAACACCAGTGCTTCGGACACGCCGCCACACGCCGCGACTGGAGCCCTTCGATAAGCGCGGCGTTGATCTCACCGCAAAGGACAGGATCCTCGCCGGCATACTCGAAGTTCCGCGCCGCGAGCGGCGACCGCGCCATGTTGAGACCTGGCCCGAGCAGCATCCTGCAAACACCGCCAGGATCATCCTGCGGGTAGACCGCCCGCGTCTCCGCGCCCATGGCGCGGCCGACCTCGCGAGCGAGCTCCCTATCCCATGTCGCGGCAATTCCGATGGTCGTCGGAAAATATGTCACGCCGGGTTGCGTCGCGGCCCTCGGTCCGTTGCCAGAGTCAAGAATACGAAAGTTCTCGAGCCGCACACGCGGAATGTTCCCCAATGATAGCCCGCCGGTAGCATGGAGAAGATGCGCCTTTTCTTCCATGGTCAGGCGGCCAAGAAGATCTTCAACGCGGTCTTCTATTGGCCGTGTTTCGTCGAGATACGGCAGGCCCTCTTCGACAACGGCGGCGCTATCCATCCGCATGGACGGAGCGCCGGTATCCATGCCGATGCCGATATCGGTTTCTTCGGCAAAGGCAAATGCCGCCGCAAGGATCGTTCCGCAAGTCAGCGTCTGGATTCGCAGCATGTCTCACTTCTCCATCGTGAAGTCGCGTCCTTCGTAGTCCGGCGGCACATAGCCATGCTCCGACCCTTGAACCCATGTAATAGATTTATTGCCGGGGATGCCGTTCCAGAGCTTTGCAAGCCCCATAGGAGGACAGGTGTAATCACCAAGCCCGGCACGCGGCACAACCGTCCTGCACGAAAGAGGAATTCGCTTCGCCCACACGGCGGCATCATAGTAGGCAACGCCTGGAACCCAGCGGATATACCAGCCATTGCTAGACGCCTTTTTGTCGAGACGGGCGTTGTTCATGTACATGTCGCAGCACCATGTGATTGATGAATCCGCACGGGTGACACCCTCACCGCAGCCCGCCGCCCAAATCGTCTGAAGACCGCCTTGACTTCCGCCGGAAGCATACAAGTCTTTCCCGTTCCAACCTTTGAGCGTCTTGAGGTACTGCAAAGCGCGTTTCACGCGCAGCACCATTCCATTGAAGTAAGCAACTTCTGGGTCTTTGTTCTGCTCTGGATCAAACGCATACGTCTTGCCATTGGACCGCACCTCCCATCTTAGGGCTTTCGTGTCGGCCTCCGTTGCGCCAAACTCTACAAGCTTCAGTCCATGTGCATTGATATTCAAGAGTATCTTGTCGGAAGGATACCACTCCCATTTTTCAGAGTGGACACAGCGATCCCCGCTGTACCCATGCGTTGCAAGCTTACAGGGGAACGTAGCTCCCTCGTCAACCGCTTTTGGAATTGAGAGATATCCTGTCACCGGTCTAAGACCGGCACAGTCTATTCGCACGGCGAAAACACGCACCTTCGGGTTGCGGCTTTCAATCTCGATGCGCTCCTCGCGGATCGGAACCTTGTCGAGACGCGCAAACTGCCGCGCCCAGAATTCGTCGAAGTCCGCAGGTTCCGCCTCCTGCGCCAACGACAAAGACTCGATCTCCGCGCCGGCACCGCCGTCGAAGAAAACGTTCTTCTTCTTGCGCTCGAATTCGTTCATGGCTTTCCGCCCTTCCGGAGTGGACGTGTCGCCGGTGAATTTCTTTACCACGCGATTGCCGTCTTTGTCCACGACATACGCTTCAAGCCGCACGAATCCGGGATTCTCAAGTTTTGTCCTGTAGACGAACGGCGTCTTCGCCAATGGTATCGATCCCTCTTCTGTCGCTCCAAAGTCGTCAGAACGCTTCCACCACAAAGTATATTCTCCGTCGGGGATATCGCCATCAACGCCCTGAAGTCCCAAAGTGAACACCATTTCCTCGC
>SUWC01000139.1 GCA_015061665.1 Lentisphaerota bacterium | reverse complement strand
ACGTCTGGGTGGGCGATGCGCCGAAGCCGCGGCAGGTCCTCGACTGCATCGAGAGCTGGCGCCGCTTCTGCCCCGGCTGGGAGATACGCGAATGGGGAAACGACTTCGCCTCGACGGTCGGCAACCGGTATGTTCGCGAGGCCCTTGCCCATCGCAAGTGGGCCTTTGTCGCAGACTGGGTGCGGCTCTACGCACTTGTGCATCACGGCGGGTTCTATCTCGACACCGACATGGAGATGGAGAAGCCGTTCGACGATTTCCTCGGCGAGAAGTTCGTCATCAGCTGGGAGAGGATGAACGGTCGCACGAACTTCAACTGCGGCGTGATCGGCTGCGAGCCGGAGAACGAAGTCGCCAAGGGGCTTCTCGCCCTCTACGACGACCTGCCGTTCGTCAAGCCCGACGGAGAGCTCGATCAGACGCCGAACACCGTCCGGTTCCTTGCGCATTTCGGGTCGGTGTGGAAGGTGCATCCGTCGGCCGACGGAATGGACACTGTCCGCTTCGGCGACGGCGGAGTCGTCTATCCGTGGACCTACTTCCTTCCCGGCGGCGGCTACACGCGCCATTTATACGAAGCGTCGTGGCTCGACCCTTGGCTTCGCAAGGTGTGGCTGAAGGCGGGGAAGTACAAGCTTGTCCGCTTCAAGCGCCGCAAGGAAGTCTCGGCGTCTGCGCCAGTCGCGCTGATGGACGGGGAACGTCGTGTCGCGTCGCTCCCGATTGGAAGCCGCAAGCGCGTCGTGCTTGTAAGGACGGAGGTGCCGCATGGCTGATGGAAACGACTGCTCCGGTTGCGTATTCGTCGCTGTTGTGCGCGACCATGACATGTACGCGCGCCTCGTGAAGGACAACCCCAACAACGCCGGCGGCGAGTTCGTTGCGTTCGACAACCTTGCGGAAAACCTTTCTGTCACGGCGCGCTACAACTCTTTTCTGGACTCGTGGGACTATTCGCGCGAGGCGTGGTTCGTGTTCGTGCACGAGGACTACGAGTTTCTCGAGCCGGTCGGGCCGCTTCTTGCGAAGGCGGACCGCCGAAGCATATACGGCACTTGCGGAGCTCGCTCGACGCACCCAGGCGACGACATCGTGTGGGCGCTCAACTCCAACCGCGACGGGACGGACTTGGGGCTTTACGGCAGTCCGTTCTGCGGCCAGCCGACTGTCTTGACGTCAGACTGCAACTGTCTCGTGGTCCATTCGTCCCTTGTCCGCGAGTTCAGTCTCCGGTTCGACGAGAAGCTGACATTCGATCTCTATGCGGAAGACTTCGAAATCGCGGCGTTCGAGCGTTTCGGGATTCCGACGAAGATACTCGGCGTTGCAAACCACCACTATTCGTTCGGCAACATCGCGCCGCGCTTCTTCGTCCAGCGACGGTATTTGATGGACAAGTACAGGGACGCAAGCCGCGTCTACGGGACAACGACGAAGCAGCTGATTGGACCGCTGCAGCTTGTCCTTTCTGTGAAGAGGGCGAACCGCCGGCTTAAGCGCCTTGGATGGCTGCGCCGCGTCGGCCGCTTCTTCTGGTACCGCAAGCACTCTCGCGACGGGTACATGCGTCTGCGCGTCTTGGGTCTTCCGCTGAAGTTCTTTGCCGCCGGAAAGTATTCCAAGTTCCTGTCTGCTGGTCGGCGGGGTTGAGGGGTGCAGACCCATATGGTATAATTTCACCATGAAACGCTTTGACGAACCGATCCTGGTCACCAGGCCATATCTTCCAGACCTTGAAACCTTCAAGGCCGGCTGCGAGGAGATATGGCGCAACCGGTGGCTTACGAACAACGGTCCGATGCTGAAGCGTTTCGAGGGGCAACTTGCGGAATTTCTCGGGACGCCCGAATCGAATATTTCGCTTTTCGTCAACGGGACGCTTGCGCTGGAACTCGGCTTCTACGCACTCGGGCTTTCGGGTGCTGAGGTCGTTACTACGCCGTTCACCTTCGTTGCGACGAGCCATGCGCTAAAGAGGATTGGCGCTACGCCTGTCTTTGCGGATGTCGATCCCGAGACGCTGTGCCTCTCTCCCGAAGCGGCTGAGAAGGCGATCACGCCGAGCACGAAGGCCATCGTGCCTGTCCACGTCTATGGCCATCCGTGTGATGTCGATGGCTTTGCCAAGCTCGGCGAGAAGTACGGCGTCAAGATCATTTACGACGCCGCGCATGCCTTTGGCGCAGGCCTCCAGTCGCACGGAGACATGTCGATGTACTCCTTCCACCCGACGAAGCTGTTTCATAGCTGCGAGGGAGGGCTCCTCGTCTTCCGCGACGGGTCGCTCAGAGAGCGTCTTGCAGAGCTCAGGAACTTTGCGATAAAGGGCGAGCTTTCCTGCGTAGACGTCGGCACTAACGCCAAGATGAACGAACTTCAGGCGCTTATGGGGCTCGAGTGCCTCAAGGCCATGCCGGAAATCCTCGTTTCGCGCGCTGAAATTCACGCCGCGTACCGCGATGCGTTTGCAGGGCGCTTGGACGTGAAGTTTCTCGATCCCATGTCTTTCCCGTCGGCGGGCGCCGCAGGCTTCTCGCCAAACTACGCCTACTGCCCAGTTCTCTTCAAGGACTTCGAGACGCGCGAACGCGTCTACGCCGAGCTCAAGGAGAAGTGCAACGTGTTTACGCGGCGATACTTCTATCCGCTTCTCACCGACTTCGCGCCATACGCGTACGCGAAGGGAACGTGTCCAGTTGCAGAAGACGCCGCTCGCCGCGTCCTAACGCTTCCTACTTATTTCGGGCTTTCGGCCGACGATGCGCGCGCGATAGCCGAAGACATACTAGAGATATTGCGGAAATGAGAGAGACGAACATACTCCTCACTGCGGTCGGACGCCGTGCGTACCTTGTAGAGTACTTCAGGGAGGCCCTGCGGGGCACCGGAGGCAAGGTCTATGCGGCAAACAGCATCAGCGGCACGACCGGTCTGGAGGCGGCCGACGACTTCGAGATCGTGCCGAGGAGCGCCGATCCAGGGTACATAGATGCGTTGCTGGGGCTGTGCAAGCGCTGGAGGATATCTCTGCTTTTTTCTCTGCACGACTGGGATGCCCCCGTCATAGCCAGGAACAGGGACAGGTTCCTGGCCGTCGGCACACTTCCGGTCATGGGTGACACGCGCGTCATCTCGGCATGCCTCGACAAGTATTCGACGGCGGTGGAGATGGGCCGTATAGGCGTGCCCGTGCCGTGGACGTCCATCTCGCTGTCCGAGGCGTCCGGCATGATGGCGGAGCATCCCGGCTCCATGGTCGTCAAGCCGCGCTGGGGTCAGGGCTCGATAGGCCTCTTTAGGGCGTGTTCGGAACAGGAGCTTGAGTGGGCCTTCAATCTTTCCGGGGCTATGGCCAGGCGTTTTGCGGCCAGCTGTCCGGAAATCGACGTCTCCCTGCCGCAGGTCGTGGTGCAGCGATTCGTATCCGGCGAGGAGTACGGTTGCGACATCGTCAACGGGCTGGACGGCGAATTCCGCCGCGCGTTCGTGAAGCGCAAGATGGGGATGCGCGCAGGCGAGACGGACGCCGCCGAGAGCGTCGAGATGCCGGCCGTAGCTGCTGCCGCAGAGAGGATTGGCAGGTGGAGCCGGCACCTCGGGTGCATGGACTCCGACTGGATCGTTGGCGACGACGGAACTCCGTATCTCATCGAGCTTAATCCCCGCTTCGGAGGTGGATACCCGTTCACCCACTTGTCCGGCGCGAACGTCGTCAAGGCGTGCGTCGATTGGGCCAACGGCATAGACGACTGGTCTTGGTGCAGTGGTTTTCGAACTGGCGTCAGAATCGGCAAGGCGATCGGAATGCGGATATTTGATGACTCTCGTGGCAGACATCACGCCGTCGGATCTTGAGAGTGTCGGTAATTGTTGAGGCCGGTTTTCATGTCTTGGCTTATGATAGGAAAATAGCAATGGCTGAAATAATCAGAGTGAACGACGTGTCGCGATATGACACATTGCAATATGAACGTCTGATGTCTCAAATACCACTTTTCCAGATGCGTGGTAGCGATCTGTGCGCATATATCGAAAAGATGGTCAGCAATGGCACGGTTTATGCCATTGACGAGGGTGGCAGGCTTCTGGGACTTACGGGCTTTTACTCGAATGATTTTGCGAACGGGACGGCCTACTGGTCTTCGCTCGCTATAGATCCGTCTCTTCATGGACAGGGGTGGGCGCCGCGCATGATGAACCACATCGTGGAAGATTGCCGCCGTGCGGGCATGAAGGTGTTGCGTGGTCGTGTCGTTAGAACGAACAAGCATGCGATCGAATTGTTCGGGCGCTACGGATTCACGTTTTCCGATTGCCTGGAGGATTCGAGGCGGATGAACATGGAGTTTGTCCTTTCCTCTCCGCCTCGGCTTTCCGTCATTTGCTTGGCATACAATGCCGCGTCGTACATTCGTAAGACGCTTGACGGGTTTATAATGCAGAAGGTGGATTTCCCGTTCGAGATACTTGTCCATGACGACGCCTCTGCTGACGGGACTGCCGACATAATACGGGAATATGCCGCAAAGCACCCTGGCCTGATTCGCGTCATTCTGCAGACAGAGAACCAGTTCTCGAAAGGAGTGTGCGTTTCTGCTAAGTACCTCGCACCTCTAATCCGCGGCGAGTACGTTGCGGTGTGCGAGGGTGACGACTACTGGACCGACCCGCTGAAGCTTCAGAAGCAAGTCGATTGGCTCGACGCACATCCTGACAGTTCTATATGTTTCCATCCCGTAGTCGTGCACTTCGAGGACAACTCCCGCCCTGACAGCACGTATCCGGCGCCTATGGACTGCCCGGACGGCTTCACGTTCGAGGGGCTTCTAAAGCACAACTTCATCCAGACGAATTCTGTCGTCTT